>CAZAGU010000244.1:0-4388 GCA_964484805.1 uncultured bacterium | reverse complement strand
AAGTGATTGTCTGTGCGATAATGCGGAAACTGGTTCACCTTATTTATGGGATCCTGAAATCCGGCAAAAAGTACGATCCAAATTATAAACCAGCTTGCGCTTGACAAGAACGGTATCTACAAAGAGTGAGGATTGATTTTCTGATCCGCCGTTGATTTCGGATTGAAAGAGTACAGCGAGTTTATGCATCACGTTCGATGATAGAGGATAATCGAAAGCACATCTGCAAGTATTTTTCGATGTGACTGTTCCATATCATCAAAGTGAAGTTGATTATGATCTATAGCAGCTTTAATTCTCCCTGCTGCAGCTAATATCAGACTTTCTTCGTTAATATTATCAGAAACACCCTGCTCTAAAATGGCGGCATAATCTTCGCCAACCCATCGCCCTCCAATCTTCCTTAAATCCCAATCCAGATTTGACCTTACATATTCTGCAAGGCAGTCCTCATTTTCATGGTATCCAGGGGGCGGATTAACGCTACATAGTTTTTCTATCAGTTGATTCAGCAATTCAGCGTAACTCTCTTCCTCAGGTTCATATACCTGTTTATCGTCGTCCCAGATTAATTCCCAATTGCCCTTAATGTGTGAAAGCTGTCTTAGAACAAGGTAATCCAACAGGGCACTGTTTCTAAAAAAAACTTTTGTTGTATTCATCAGTTTTGGGCCAGTCATGCTCGAAAAGGCGATAACCCCGTTATGGATAGTTATTATTGCTGGCATATTGATCGTAGCCAGCTCTAGGATACAATCAGGTTCCTGATCGTATTTTAAAACTCTCGGGGAACTACCCAGTACGGACCCGTATGCATGGTGTTGGGGGATGGAGAGTTAAAACCTTTCATTTACCCGATTAGCTATTTAACTCGTTTACATTAATGTCATTCCCATAGCGCTCTCTAGCCCACGCTACAATTTGTTGAAATGCTTCTTGCTCCGTCTTCCCATATTTAGTCTTTAAATCAAAGGTTAGGAGTCCTGCTTCCGTAGAGGCTTTTAATGCCCTATTGCCTTCGTAATATAAACAACTAGCATAAAAATCTCCGCCTTCACGTTCTGATACAAAAATACGGAAATTTCCTTTAGTTGTGGTCACTTCGTATGTTTTTACCCATTTAATTGTGGACATGTTTCCCCCTTTCTTTTAGATGGCTAACATGTAGTTCCTCTGCTTCTATCAACTTAATCAGATAGTTGGTCCTCTACGTTTGGATGCTGAGACATATTTCTTTGATGCTATGTCTCTTATAAATATCGTTTTAACTAAATTTTAAAGAATCGTTCAGTTGCTCACATGGGTTTCTTTTTATTAGTTGGTGGGTAACAACCTTATTACCTTGTCTCCAAACTCTAAGAGATTATGCGGAATTCCCTGCAACCGCTTGTTGGTCACTTCCTCCGGTGCGCTTGTCGCAACGATTACTTGAAATTGCTCAGTTGCCATTTCCGCAATTCTGGCATAAAGAGCGTCAGAACTCGCCTGCCGCATTTGCTGTTGCTCGGGCTCATCAAACACCACCAGCCCCCAGTGGTTGCCGTTGTGGCTGAGCGATGTGCGCAGCAGCCCCAGCGTGTATGCCCAGATGAGACGAATATTATCACTTGCAGAAGCACCAAACGACACTTCGAAGTCGTCGCATATCGGGCGGTAGTTATCCTGTGAGATGCGGAGTCGAGTGCTGCTCGTGCTTCTGTATCCAAAGGAACTGACAAGATCATCAAAAGAATCGGTGAGTGCCGACAGCTTATCTCTATCGGTGGAGGAGAAGTAATCATCAGGAAGCTCCGAATACCTACCTCGATTGGCATTCCATTTCACTGTTAGTACTTGAAGTTCTTCTTCCTGAGTTCCAAAATCTTCACGCAAAGCTTCAATGTGCGCAATCTTTTCTTGGAGATGCACATGTTCTCTAATTGCGGCGGTTGATACATTTCTTGAAGAAAGAAGGTCTGAACGTAAATCGCGGATAAGGTTGCGCAAGTGTACGACATGGCCAGACTGTGATGTCATACGTTCTCTAAGTCCATTTGAGCGTACAACGCCACCTTCAATAAGCATATAAATGGCGTCCTTCTCAGTCTCAAGAAAATGGATATTCTCTTTTATTGTCATCACCGCAGAGCCCGAAGGCACAAGAGTGTCCTCTATCTCTTGGTTGCAGGTCGGGCACCGATTATCGGCCAGATGGATTTCGTTATTCATCCCGAAGTCACGAAGCCGCTTGATGTCCCTGTTTCGACGTATATCGTTCACCGTAAACGCTTCACGCTCCCGCAGTTTTATGAGCTCTGCCTCCTCCGCACGAATGTCCAAACGGACTTGGGAGAGCGCTGCTTGCGCCACTAGCAACTCTAACTCATAGGTTTCCAACTGCTGATTCAGATCGTCGTTACCCGGTGATGCGTAGGCAAGTTCCGGATCTCCAGCAGGAAGACGACCGCGTAGTTCCACTAGAATGTCGTCGATTGTCAGATCCTGTCCCTGAGTGACTATACAGATCCAAGGGTCGTCGGTCAACGTAGTCGTAGGCGATGTTGGAACACCGCGAAGGTTTCCTTCGGCCTGCGTGGCAAGCGAGCCCAGCCGTTCCCGTATAGCAGTCCACTCTTCACGAAGGCGCGCTGCTTCGTCGGCGATCTCAATTCGCTTCTGTTCATTTGCAATGACATCAAGGCCCATAACATACTCCACAGCAAGTTTAGCAACGTTTCGTATGCCAAAACTGTGCCGCAAGGATGCTTGTATGCCACTCCAACCACGTACTTGCTCAATGAACATCAGAGGAAAGATACATTCCATATACAGAGGAACATCATGTCCACCTGACCGTTTTACCCGTGGGAGTTCCAAGTTCAAAAACTCGGCAAGGAATTGATGAAAACCCCGTTCACGCTGAGCTGCTCCTTCTATCCCAACAAAGTAAGCCTCCGTAGTGTGCTGGGATGACGGCAAACCGGTCAAAGCAGGCGCATGAATGACTTCTACTAATCTTTCATCACGACCCCCCTTGATCCATCGCCTGACAGTAATGGGAATCCCTTCACCGTTCGACAATTCAAGTTCCACGTATGACTCTGTGACGTTGAAGACCTGCCCATCGTAGTCCCCTCCGGTGTGAAGTACTGGCTTGGTTGCCTCAACACCCCGCTTTCCAACCAGAGCTTCCAGCCCCAGCGCGTAGAGAATGCCATTGAGAAGTGCGGATTTGCCACTGGTGTTTTCGGCCCGAATAACATTCAGCCCATCAGTAAAATCCACTTGGACACCGTGTGGGCCTCGGTTGGTAGAGAGAGATATTTTGAATGCATTAAGGTGTAATTTCATAACAACCTCAAGTCGTGTTGTAATTTCACTTCAGATATGCGAAAGCCAATATGTTCTAGAAATTCTCGCTCGGCTGCAAAGGTCTCTTCGCTGTAGCTGAGAATCGACTCCGTGAACTGCTGTCCCTTGTCCGTCAGTTTGTACTTCGAGTTCTGCGTTACTGACACCAACCCTTCCGCAAAAGCGTACTTGAGTGCAAGATTCACCATGGGATCCATGTGTATTATCCCAAGCGTGAAGACGCTCTGTGTGCGAGACAGACGAGAGATGTGGTCACGGAGATTCTCATTCTTCATGACCCAGTTAAAGAATTGGAGCTTTAGTAGGGATGCGGTACCTCGTGAACAGTTCAGGCGTAGAACCAGCATGAGTAAATAAATCCGATAAAGTGGCCGCAATGTCGCTGACAATGGTTGAGGGCGTGACTCAAATGTCAGTGCTTCAACCGCTTCAAATGGGAACTCACTCGGCATCGTCATGCTCCTGTTCAGGGAAATCCAACGGGCATCTTCCAAGCCAGTATGATATGGCCTCGCGCGATAGCCTATCGATAAGAGCAGAATCCATCTGCATTCCGAAGTCGGCCTTGAGTGCCTGTTCATACTGTTGGAGGGTATCTTTTAAGAGCTCACCAGGATCACCAGTGTGCGTCAAAGCTGTTATTTCGAGCTGTTCCTCCTTGCTAGTCTTCAACCGTAAAACTGATTGGAAAACGTCTGGGAACTTTTCGTTCAAAGTTTCCATCTCATGGCGACCAACAATCAAATCGCGGACCAAGGCCTTAGTTAGCTGAGCACGTTTACTGTCGGTTGCGGGTTGTCGAAGCTTGCACAGCTTGTTGACAATATTCGACACAAACTCGTTGCCCGAGTGAAAAAACGCGTCGATTTCCGCCGATTCTGGCGCGTCTTCCGATGAATGAATTTTCAGGAACCCGCCCCCAAGAATGAACTGCCGTTCCTGAATATAATCGTCTTCTGTCTTTATGAAGATTTCGAAGTCGCATGAGACTTCTTTCAATTGCCGTGCCTTCACTGTATCTTCCTTGGCTCTGCAAT
>CAZAGU010000243.1:0-4467 GCA_964484805.1 uncultured bacterium | reverse complement strand
GGTGGAAACGCTATGGAAAAGAGCATCCCGAATGGTTTAGTTTGCGACGGGACGGTACAAGAGGAGATCCTGACCCGAATGCTGTGCATGTGGATATTTGTGTAAGCAATGAAGAGTTGCAGGATTTCATAGTCGAACAATGGGACGGTAAAAGCTGGCTCCGTTTAGGACCGGTTGACAGTCCTGGTCGATGTACCTGCAAAAATTGTCAGGCATGGGATGCACCTCAGCCTGAAAATCCTCCATGGTTTGCTGAGTATGTGTATGGGACAGATTCTCGTTCGAAAGAACTATTCTCGGGCGTTACATCTGATCGATACGCCCGTTTCTGGAAAACCATTCAGCAAAAGGCCCGGAAACGAAATCCTAACGCCCTTGTATCGGGTTCATTTATCTATGAAAATGAATTCCCTGCACCTCTTAAGAATATCCAACTGAACAAGAACATTTACGCAGAGTTTGTCCAATGGCAAGACCCACATCTTCGGTGGTTTCCAATGGCAGATGAAGCCTATGATTGGGTCAAGAAGCAATGGCTTGGCTGGCAAAAGACAGGCCTTCGCATGGGTTACCGTCCCAACTATCTCCACGACGGCTATGTGATGCCCCACTTCGAAACCAAACAGTCCGGCGAATTTTTCAAGTTTGCTTACGAAAACGGGATGGAAGGTGCACGCTTCGATTCTCTTACCGGCCAGTGGGCTGTTCATGGTCCCCGACTTTATATGCACATGCGCCTAATGAATAAGCCCGAACTTGAAATTGCTGAAATCCGGAATGAATACTTTTCCGCTTTTGGACCAGCGGCCGAAAAGGTTGAACAGTATTTCGACTTCTGGGAAGACTATGCTTTCAAAAATATCCTCAACTTCATCGATATGTTCCATAATCCAGAAATTGGATTTCGCTATCGATCGTATCCGAAGAAAGCGCATGAAGCTTTTCCAAGCAAGGTATTTGAGCAGGGAATGAAAATACTGGATCGGGCGATGCAAGAAGCGCAAAAAGATTCTCTTCCTGAATTTGCTGAACGAGTGGAATTCCTGAAGAAAGGACTGAAGCACGCCATATTAACCGTGAATCTTGCCGCAATTTTTGATGGAAATCACGACCTTCCTGAAGACCGGATGAAGGAAGGCATGGAAGCCCTTCGGAATTTGATTCAGTTCCGCAAGGATAATCAGAATTCCTACTTTTCGGATTTGTTGTGGGTTACGAGTTATTGGGAACGTCCTGAGTGGAATCTAGATGCCTTAGCGAAGGATATTAGTATCGATTAGGAATATTTCCAAGAGAAGGACTTGGATAAATTTTGAATGAATACCAGAGATCTTCATGGAAAAAAAATAAGATGCCATGAAGTCTCTGTTTTTCACCTTCATTAAAAAATACAATAATCAGCCTTGTGGATTTTTATATAGTAATTAAAATCTTAAACTTTTTTTTCAAGAAAGAATAAATTATGAGAGAAACTAAATTAGCTCGAAAGTATTTTGAAGGCATTTTTTTGTTAATGCCAATAACAATAATTATGCTTTTGGTTTTTATGCCTATGCAAATACAGGCAAGTGAAACTGATTCATTAAGAATAACTAATCTTCAGTGCGAATATGTCAATAGTCTGCAAGGACTTGATCATCAGTCTCCGAATTTCGGATGGGTATTGGTCTCAGAAAAAAGAGGCCAAAAGCAAGTAGCTTACCAGATAGTTGTCAGCAACAGCGAAGGTAAACTGATGTGGAATAGCGGCAAAGTTAAATCATCAGAGTCTTCTTATGTAAAATATGCGGGAAAAGCGCTGAAAAGCAGTTCGGATTATTATTGGAAAGTACGGGTTTGGGACAAGGATGACCGAAAGGGGCCATATACTAAACCAGCACATTTTGCAACGGCATTAATGGATTCAAAAGAGTGGAAAGCACAATGGATAGGCCGGGGACCGGTCGAAGAACCTGTCGTTCGCTATGGAACAAGTTTTGAAAAGAATGACCTAAGTCAAATAATGGATATGGAACCCGATCATCAGTCAACACTACTGAGAAAAGAACTTTCAATAGCTAAACCGATTAAAACAGCAAAAGTCCACATCTGCGGACTTGGCTTGTATGAGCTCTATGTTAATGGCTCAAAAATTGGGAAGACAAGAGAACTTGTTCCATTGAAAACAGATTATTTAAAACAGGTCCTATACAACAGCTATGATATTACAGATAAAATGAATGAAGGCGACAATGCGATGGGTGTTATGCTAGGTAATGGCTGGTTCAATCCACAAAAAAAATTCTGGGATTGGCGCATGCAGTGGTGGGGGACACCCAAGGCAATTGTTCAGATTTATATAACTTATAAAGACGGCTCAGAAGAAATAGTTATTTCCGATCTGTCATGGAAAACTTCCGGTGGTCCTGTCGTGAGTAGTTGTATTTATGATGGTGAAGAATACGATGCCACACTCGAGCAAGAAGGATGGAATAAAACCGGCTTTGATGATAAAGACTGGCAAAATGTTAATCTGGTACAAGCACCTGGAGGGAAGTTGGTATCACAGGTGGCACCATCGATTACCGTTATAGAAACACTCAATCCAAAAAGCCTTAAGGAAGTAAAACCCGGCGTGTTTGTATTTGATATGGGACAGAACTTTGCAGGATGGACAAGAATAAGCTGTAAAGGGCCTCGCGGAACAAAAATACAACTGAAGCATGCAGAAAATGTCAATGAAGATGGAACACTGAATCGAGAAACCATGCGTCACGTTAAAAGTATAGATACCTATATTTTAAAAGGTGATGGCAGCCTTGAAGTATATGAGCCACATTTCACCAATCATGGATACCGATATGTTGAAGTTAGTGGGTATCCCGGCATACCAACACTGAAAGATGTAGAGGGCCGTGTGGCAAATAGCGACTGTCGCCCTATTGGTAAATTTGAATGCAGTAATGAGCTTGTCAATCATATTTATAGTTGTACTTATTGGACACACAGAAGTCTTTTACAAGGACTTCCTGTCGATTGTGTCCAACGTGGAGAGCGTCTGGGTTGGGGAGCCGATGCACTTCTCATGGCAGAGGGTAGTATTTATAATTTTGACACCCACCAGTTTTACGCAAAATGGTTTAGAGATTACCAGTTGCAGCAGAACAAAGAAACAGGCGATCTGCCAATAATTTCTCCATGGAACGGTAATTCAAGCGGCTATCCGGCATGGAGCAGCGCTTACGTTGTTATGAATTGGTATTGTTATCAATATTACGGTGACAAACAGCTTTTATCAGAGCATTATAACACTATGAAATCGTATGTTGATTATTTGCACACGCAGTCCTCTGGTCATATACAACCCAGGGACGGTAGCGGCGACTGGAAATCTCTGGCAAACATCGAAGTCCGTGGAGGTCCACTGTTGATCAGTACAGCATTTTATTATTATGATGCAATGATTCTTGCTGAATCGGCAAAAGTACTTGGAAAAACCGAAGATGCGGAAGAATACAGTCAATTGGCCGATGAAATTGCTAAAGCATTCAATAATGTGTTCCAAACCAAGGGAAGGTATTACAAATACGGTGAAGATTCTCAGTGCGAAACCGCAGCCCCTATGTTTCTTGGCATTGTCCCGGAGGATACAGAAGATGCCGTTCTAAAAAATCTTCTAGATGATATAGAAAGTCATGATAATCATTTGACTACCGGTTTTCACGGAGCCAAATGGGTGATGGAAGCCTTGCCCATGTATGGCAGAACCGATGTTGCCTATCAACTTCTCACACAGAAAACATATCCAAGTTGGGCTGATATGACAAAAGGACGAACTACGGTTTCTGAGAAATGGGATGCTACCGGCACAAATAATCATGGTGGGCTGGGAGGTACACCCAACCCATGGATTTTCAAAACATTGGTCGGTATCAATGTCGATCCTCAAAATCCCGGGTTTAAAAAAATCCTTATTAAGCCTTACATTCCCAGCGATATGAGCTATGCAAAGGCATCAACACGTAGCATCAAAGGTCTTATTGAATCTTCCTGGGAAAAAACCGATGGTACTATAGTTTTGAAGGTTTCAATTCCTGCGAATACAACTGCACTTATTTATCTGCCAACCACCGACTCGTCAAAAGTGAAAGAAGGAGATAATGATGCCAGCAAGTCCCCGGGAGTCAGTTATAAGGGAGAAGAAGATGCTAAAGTTATTTATGAAATAGAGTCAGGGCACTATAGATTTGTTTTTAATGATATAAATTGAAATTTAGTTATTGAAAAATATTGTAATCGCTAATAAACCGTTCGAGCAGAAGTTATTCAAGTCTGATTTCCAGGTAGTAACATCACCAGGTATTCAGGACTTAACACAGTAGTTAAATATATAAACTGTCAAAATATTGTAAAATACATTTGAACCTCATTTCATACCCATTGGCACAATGCCTCTATATTTGGTGTAAATTAGATATTTAAGTAATA
>CAZAGU010000242.1:0-4481 GCA_964484805.1 uncultured bacterium | reverse complement strand
TCTGAAAAGCGCTCAATGGGGTTAAAAGGATCACCGACACGAATCGCCCAGCAATGATGCGAGGCATCATAAAACTGCTTGCTTCGCTCGCTCAGTATATCAGCGGAATTTTCCTCGTCCTCAGCTGGTGCGCATAGGGTCAGGAATTTTGATGCCTTCTCAACAAAGCGATATTCTGCCGAGCTGGTGGCAATTGTATAGTAAAGGTCTTGTGCGTCTTCAATCGTCATGGGCAAATCGGTCATCGCTGGTTTCGGTGTCAGCGCCATAGTCCAACCAGCCAGATTTGGATTGAGGATAGCACTCAAACCGCGGCACATAGGGTTTAATGTCTATGATCGGCGTATTATTGAGTAAATCAATTCCTCGAACGGTCAAAATACCATTCTCCCTATCGACTGAGAGCAAACGAAGCAGGGATAGACCGATGGGGTTTGGCCTGCTAGGTGCGCGTGTGGAGAATAGTCCTCGCAGGACGGTATCCCGGAAAGGCACAACTTTCAGCTTGTAATCTTTAGTACGGTTGAGTATTGACAACACCCAGATGCGTTCAAAGCCGTCTAGGTCTGCCAAACCAGCGCGGTATTCTGGCTCAATAATGATTTGAGCGACTTGCCGACTTCCTTGATTAGGTTGAATTGGCACACCACTGTGTTCATTGTAAGGCGTTACTGCTGTTCCGATGGGTCTGAGGTCAAAAGTAGCTGTATTCAACAGGATCACTCCTTGTAAAGACATGATTGCCATGATGGCTTCAAATGCGATGAGGAATATTTGAATTTGTCAATATATTTCCGATTAGTCAAGTATGTTTCAATTTTCACGTTTTGATTTGCAAATAACAGGATTCTTGAAGTGTTGAATGGCGCTAACTTCTATGGATAGGTCAAAAGAGAGACAAAGCGCAGAAAATATTCTGCGCTTTGCCTGTAATCTCTCAAAATCTGATGAAGATTTCCGTTACTTCAGAAGCTGTACCCGGTTCATCAGACGAACGCCACCATGATCGACTTCAAGGAAATACATCCCGCTACTCCATTGGTCGGCATCAATTGTCACAATGTTGTTTCCTGTCTGGAGCGCTACTGAATTAGACAGCACAACTCGACCAGAAAGATCATATATCTTGAATGAAACAACACCAGACCGTTCAAGGGAAATCGGCAAGTTCATCCTGCCGTTAAATGGGTTCGGGTAAGGCGTGGCAAGAGCAAACGCGACTGGTTGCGAAGTGTTTTCTGAAATAGCTGAATGTGTGACGTTGAAGTAATCGAGCACAGCGGCAAGCGCTTCTTCGCGGCTGTTAGTATAGCCAAGTCCGCTGACAGCTTCCAACCCAAAACTGAAAAACACGGTTTTGGCTTCGCTGAATGGGTATTCACGCCTTACGCCGGCATATGAATCTCTATCGCCTACAGCCCAACGATAGACCTCAATGCCAGTGTCAACCGGACTGACAACACCCGGACGGCGCTGATTATGCGCACCCGGAGCGCCAAGTAAAAGGAGGTTTAAGCCTCTTCCTACAGGATCGTCTTCAATCCCTATAAGCTCCACATAATGAACCGAATCTATCACATTGCGGACTCCCATATAGTCCTCAAGAAACAACCCAGCATTGTCTATCGAAGAGGCGCATTGACTGGTTATAAATAGATTTCCACCGTTTTCGATGAATTCCTGTAGCATCTGCAACGAGGCAACATCGAGGATGCTGTCTCGCGAGTCGCCTGTGAACCAGATCACCGAGCTGAACTGAGGAAGACGCAACCAAAGCGGTCGTTCAGGTGCATCAATCCGCCAGTTCTGATAAACGACGCCCAGTTCATCAAGCGATGAATTTAAAAAACGTGTGCGGTCAAATTCGCTGTAGCCATCCCGAACCAGTAATACTTGCGGATTGCCGATGGGGATTCGCTTAGTTTCAACTCGATTGTAATCGCCATTGTCCGCAGTAATTTCAAACGTAAACATGGCAAAACTTAGCGGCGCATCTTCGGAAATTTCAAACAGGAAAGGCACACTGCCAACCCGCTGATCACCAATGGACATATCGCCGTAGTTGGCTTCGGATTGGATTAATTCAACATGCTGATTGTCGCAAGTTGCCGTGATGGTCACATCTTCAGCGGGAGGAGGATAGTAATTACCTGCGCGGAACAGTTCAACTTCAATCCGAACAAATTCACCCGGCTCCCATTGGAAATCTTCGTCGCCGTTGGCGCCATCGACATCATCATCCCAGATGGATATGTCTGAGACCAGTAGATCAGGCACAATTCCCGGCCCAATGCCATGCCTGCCGAAAGCCTGATAGATCACCCTGTCATCGGGAGTGCCGTTAGTAATGTCGCCATCGTCATCGTTAATGAACAGGATGTCAAGAAAATGGCTGATGAAATCATTGCCAAGACGGTATTTGGCGAAATGAATGAGCGAATCTGTGTATTCAACGCCTAAAACAGCGCGAGTTTCCCACATTGCCGCGGAAATGATCCGGCTGTCGTAATGTACTTCATTGCGAATGTGATCTGGATAAATATAGTCATTATCCAGATTGCGGAATGAGCCACCCCCGTTGGCATTATTTTCGCCCATGAAGGAGTCTCCTGTCAGGGAACAGGGAAAATAATCCGACCATGCTTCATTCAGTGCGCCAGACTCACCGATATAAGGCAATACTCCCCATGGAAAAATAAACTGTGTGATGCCGTGAGTGTATTCATGGTAGATTACATCAACATGGAGCGCCAGATTGCCGAGTGTTGGCCCATCGCCAAAGGACATGCCGTCACCGTGCCAGAAGGCGTTGTCATAGTTATTGCCGTATTGGCAAGTGGCAACGACAGCAAAGTCAAGATCGATGTAATCTGGATCAATGGACTTCCAATGATCGTGAATGACATTGGTGTGGTAAAACAGGGTTGTCTCGTCAATCAGAGAATTATCTCGATCCCAGACCAGATTGGTATTATCTTCAGGCTGGTCGAAACGTTGGTTGATGCGAGCGTTGTCGCCGTCTTCATATTCGACGCGCACCCAGGGACCTCTAAGTTCTGAGACATATCGCACAGCGTTGTCGGGATTCAGATTAAACTCAAATTCGCCATTCTCGTCGGTTAGGGTTTCTCTACCGGGTGTAGCTTGAACCCACTCATGAGGGAATGAATCAAGTGAGTCTTCATCGAAAGGATAGCGATATTTGTAGGAACCTTCGATTGTCCCGTTGAAGCGGTCAAACTGAATGTTATTCTCACCGGCGAGGAGCTGACCTGATGTAGCGTCAAGGAATAAGATCGGTCTCAGCGCGACATTCTCAGGGAAAAGCGAAACCTGCCAGGCGGCTTGAAGAATGATGCCTGATTCCGTTGGCATTGGGAGCCAGACTTTATTGCTCTCGGCTTTTTCAGATGAGACTCCGACCAGCTTCTCTGCTGTTTGAACCGCAGTTTTGCTGTCAATTGCAAACGCGCCAGCTTTTTCAGCGCCGAATCCGCGAGCTTTGATGGCGATCAGTTCGCCGAATTGATTCAAATTAAAAATCGCGTAAGAGCCATGAACAGCAACCCCGCCGACCAATGGCTGGATGGCTAATGTGGTGTTGTTTCCTTTGGCGACATATTTTAAAACTAAAGGGTCGGTTTTAGACAGGTTCAAATCACCTGAAAGCTGAGCGTACAAACTGTACACCGCTGAAGTGATCTGATCTTTGTCCGATTTCGCTGATACTAATGGTATTGGTTTACCGAAGGCGAAGACAATGCCATCGGTTTCTGTGTTTCGCCAAACATCTTGCCACAGGATTTTATCACCAAAATCCAATGCTGAATTATTGGTATCCTGTTCATATTGTAGCGTTATGCCTTCGAGAGGACGCGGTGATGACCATGGATATTCATGGTCGCTTGGCGGTGCAACAACGGCAAAGGCAGATCCAATTTGTATCAGAAAAACAAACGTAAAAACGATGCCGAGAATGTGCGAATTTGCTCTACTCATGATGTGTGTTCCTTGTTCACGCCATTTCGCAAATGAAAAACGATTACCCATAAATAATTTAGGGTATAAATTTAGTCAAAACAAGGTTCATCTGGCAAATCGGTATTTGAAAGAACTGTGTGTGCTTTAATCCGTCTTTCATTTACTGAAGATCGCTAAGGATTAATCCGACAAACCTCCGCAATAATATACGTCTGGTGGAGCTATTGATTTGATCTGTGGTTTGAGGATGTGGGAGGGTGGGGCTCAAGGAAAATCGTCACATCGTCACATTTTGATGGTATGTTTATGTAAAATCAGGAGATGCGATGTGACGGAACGGTGACGGAATGGTGATGGAAGGACGGTGTTCCTTTAATTCACAACAGATGAAACAGATTACTTGTTTCCACGCAGGAGCATGGGAACGAGATGGACTAGTGGGTGCTACTCGTTCCCACGCTCCTGCGTGGGAACGCCAAAACTCTCAATCTGGGTTCCCG
>CAZAGU010000241.1:0-4553 GCA_964484805.1 uncultured bacterium | reverse complement strand
AAAATGCAGTGTCAATTACATAAAAAGGACTTTTTGAGTAATGTATTCCTCTATACGCCCCTTTTCTGCCAATGATGATCCCTTCACCTTTTGAAAGGGGGTCTGTGTGCCAGCCTATCTGACCATTTGTACCGTAAACCGGAACGGTTCCCCGCTTAGATCGATAGCCCTTTAAACCTTTGCCATACTCAATTGTGGCAAGGCATCCCCAAGTTGTCTTTATCCAATTCATTGGCATAGCGCACCAAATAGTTTTGTTCTCAATCTACAAATCAAAGCACACCCTTTTCTTTCAGGTAGAAATTTAAAAACTTCAACGGCATTTCAACATCAGCATAATTATAATCCGCCGTTGGTTTTTCCTTGTAGTTCCTATAGAAGGAGTAGAATTTGCCCACCGATACTTGAAACAATGAACTAAGAGGCATTCCCTCAATGGGAACACGTGAAAACTTTAGAAAAAGTTGTTGTGAATCCTGAAGTTTTTTTTTAATTCCCATCTTTCCATTTCATGCTTTTATTATTCGCTTACTTGGTTTGATCCAATAAGTTTTCAAGTTTTCATCTATGTAACTATTTATTTTTCTTTCTTTGTTATTAAGAACAGCGTAATCTATCCCTTTTTCGAAATTGCAATCTATGTAGTCAAACCAGTCGTCTATCATTTCAGACACGGCTTTCAATTTCGTCTTTACTAACTTTGGAGCAATGATCCGATCATACAAGAGAAAGTATCCTGCAATTATCGTGAAAATCACACCCGCAATTGATAAATTTGACATTTCATTAAAACCCTATTTTTCTCTTAGATAGGTTCCCCAGGTTTTGGCAAAGCTTTCTTATACCACTCAACCCCATGCTTTTCAATCTGCTTGAGTAGCTTTGGGCTCGTAATGGATTTGTGCAACAGAATGTCAACCTGTTGGGGAATTGAAAGCGCATCAATGGCTTCCAGCAGATTGGCGTGGTCGGTCAGTGTAAGATCATCGCCATACAACACAATATCCACGTCAGAAGTAAGTGTGAAGGTTACCTTCGCACGGGAGCCAAAAAGCACCACCCTCTCAACGTGCTCATTAGCGGCAAAAATATCAATAAGCGACTGACGGTGCTTGTCCTTTAAGCCATCCTTCATAAGCGACTGACGGTGCTTGTCCTTTAAGCCATCCTTCATAAGCGACGCTTCCCGTTCAAAATGTTGTGTATCCTGCGTAACAGCGGGTGGTATAGGTCTTTGATTAAATGTAACGCTTCCATGGCAGTTTTTTCTTCGTAAGTATGGCTCAACAGATTGCGTTTGCTTAAAGCGTCCAGAAACACCTCGCAGTCGTCTTCGCTAATATCCTCAACCTCAAAGCTTTTGCGGATAACTTCACGTGGGCTTTTTACGTCGAATCCTTCGTAAAACAGCAAATCTTTCAAAGTTTTCCACGACAGCTCAAAGGTAAACCCGAACATCTGCACCAGCCCCGCTAACTCAAGGTCGGAGTACTCTTCCTTGTCGCAGGCTTTTTCAAGCTGAGCCAATGCCTTGCCAAAGTTTTCCAGTCGCTCATGCCAGCGTATTTCATTCGAATTGCTCATAGCACATTCTCCTTGCCAAATCCCAAAGTCATCAAGTTTTTTCTGATGGTGGCTTCGAGCTGTTCCGCTTCGGCGAACTGCTCAAACAATCTGGCTGAAAGCCTTCCCATCTTGTCTTCAAACAGTTCGTCGTCCTCTTCGATTGCTTCAGCGCCGACGTATCTTCCGGGTGTCAGAAAGTGTCCGTTTTCTTGAATTTCTTCGATGTTTGACGCTTTGCAGAAGCCGGGAATGTCTTCATATTTGCCATCGTCCTCACCACGCCAGGTATGGTATGTCGATGCGATCAGGTCAATATCTTCATCCGATAATTCCCGATGAACACGGTCAATCAGCGTTCCCATCTTTCGCGCGTCAATGAACAGGGTCTCGCCCTGCCTGTTTCGATGACGACCGTTGATTTTGCTTCTGGTTACAAACCATAGGCAGACGGGGATTTGGGTTGAGTAGAATAATTGACCGGGCATAGCGATCATACAATCGACCAGATCAGCTTCGATGATATTCTTGCGAATTTCCCCTTCATTGGACGTATTCGATGACATAGAATCGTTGGCTAAGACGAAGCCTGCGATTCCGTTTGGCGCTAAATGATGGATAAATAACTGAACCCAGGCGTAGTTGGCGTTGCCTTCAGGCGGAACGCCGAACTTCCAGCGCACATCCTCTCGCAACTTATCGCCGCCCCAATCTTTATCATTGAATGGTGGGTTAGCTAAGACAAAATCAGCCTTAAGGTCTGGATGCAGTTCATGGTGGAAGGAATCGGCGTTCTCACTTCCAAGGTTGTTGCCAATTCCACGGATGGCGAGATTCATCTTGGCAAGCTTCCAAGTAGTGGGGTTCGATTCCTGCCCGTAGATAGACAGGTCGGCAACCCTTCCGCCATGCTCCCTGACAAAATGGTCGCTCTGTACAAACATCCCGCCTGATCCACAGCAGGGGTCTAACACCCGCCCTTTGTATGGGGCAATCATTGACACCAGTAACCGCACAATACAGCGCGGGGTATAGAACTGCCCGCCTTTTTTGCCTTCGGCGCTGGCAAATTGCCCTAGTAAGTATTCATACACACGCCCTAGAATATCCTTAGAGCGGTTTTCTTTTCCACCAAGGCCGATTGTTCCGATCTGGTCGATCAGTTCACCCAGACGCTGTTTATCCAATGCTGACCGGGAATAGTCTTTAGGCAACACACCCTTAAGCGAAGTGTTTTCCTTTTCAATCGACACCATGGCTTCATCGACCAGCTTGCCTATAGTAGGTTGTTTGGCGTTATCTTGCAGATATGACCATCGAGCTTTTTTTGGCACCCAGAAGACATTTTCAGCTTTGTATTCATCGCGATCTTCCGGATCTGCGCCTTGATCCTTATCAGCCAGCAGTTGATCGTGAAGTTCTTTGAACGCATCTGAAATGTACTTCAGGAAGATCAGCCCAAGGACGACGTGCTTGTATTCACCGGGATCCATGTGACCACGTTGTTTATTTGCTGTAGCCCACAGAACTTTTTCAAACCCCAGGTTAGCGCCGTTTGATGTGTTGGTTGCGTTAGGTTTAGGCATGATGTGTTGTGAATTTATCCAGTCTTAATGGTTGTTACGTAAAAGATGCTTTGTAAATGTAAATTTAAGCCCTACTCTTTTCGCTTGTAAGCCTTGGCATAGACATAAGTGACATTTGAATTATAAATGCCGAAGAAAGAGTAAAATCTAACGTCGCTATAAACACAGATAAGCCCTTCTGCGCCCTTGCCTGCGGCTTCATCTAAAGCATCTTCGTAGGCTTTCCTATAGCCACGGTTCTTCCAGAATCCAAATCCAAAAATATTTGCGATCTTCGATTTTCCTGTTACATCGCCAATGATCACATATTGATCGGAATTCGCAATGTATTCTTCATTGACCATTGATGCCTGCGGAACGGTGAATGAGCAACCACTGATTAGCATGACCAGGGTTAATGCTGTTAACATTAGGGAGATTCTCATCCTTGACTCCATTGATTTTTTTAGTTCAAATTTTAATTTATACGATCCAGCTGATGTTGTGAAAGTAAATAGAATAAGGACGTGAAGCAATACTATGGTCAGATAAAATTAATGACTCCGGCAATAACTACCCCAAAGCCTAAAACTTCAGGGCAGTGTAGGTTGCCATATCCATAACGACTTGCCTGGGGATTGACTCGCGGTTCACGTGGCGTTTGATAAAGTTGCAAATGACCGCCGAAGCCATCAAGGGTGTGTAGCAAATTGTGCGAGCGGTGCAAGGTTCCTGAAGGGCTTCTGAATCCGAACACAAGCTTTGTGAATACCTGACGCGATCTTCACGGATCAAGGGTCTGACCGTATGGACAATAAGCGTTTCTAAACCCATCCGCGCATCAATATACAGTCCAACCTGCGATTTCCGGCGAACAGACTGCCAGATGGCTTTGCGGGATGACACATACTATATCCATAGCACAGATGACTACTTCCGTCAGCGGTTGGTCGGTGTATGCCTGAAGCACAACCCGTGGCGTGAAACTACAGAAACTTTCCATCACGTCCCACAAGGCTTCCCCTTTGGGTCTTCCAATGTCAGACGTAGTAAACATTTGATTCGACCAGTTGTGTTCCTGAATAATGTCATCATCGTAGATTGCCAGGTTAGTGATGCCCATTTTTCCCAGCCAGACCGCCGTTACAGAACCGATTGAACCAGCGCCTATCAAGGTTATCTGTAATTCAGATAACCTTCCCATGTCCACAGCGTCCTGTTGTCTTAGGTGTCGCACTGGTATTCCTCCCACCACGCTAATTCTTCCTCCGAAATTGGGGTTGGTCGTTTGAGGAAAGGACATAAATATCCCGGAAAATCAAGTCATTCGTTTCAGGAGCGCCCTGTGGACAGCCGTTAATAAATGCTTCCAACGGATCTTTACATTTTAAGCCGAGTGTGACTGTATTGTATGCATTTATTATT
>CAZAGU010000240.1:0-4602 GCA_964484805.1 uncultured bacterium | reverse complement strand
TCGACTGGAACAAGAGTTTCAGGAACTTCCTGCTTAACTTTTATGGGAGCGGAACTGTCTTCAATCACCTCTTCAGCGCCTTTAAGTGGTTTTCCACCCATACGCATACGTTCTGCTTCTTCTAGCAGGATGCGTTCGGTTTCAACTCGCAGTTTCAGATCTTTTTCTGTAAAAGCAAGAACGATATGGCGTAAAATTATTGCATTTACAAGCAAAAATTGCTCTAAAGCCTGAATGATTTTGCCGTCACCATGAAAATTGACCAGATAATAAACACCGAATTGACGCTTGGCAATCGGATAAGCAAGCCGTTTTTTGCCAAGTCGTTCATAGGAGGTTACTGAGCCTTCACGCCCGGTAATAATCCCTTCGATTTTCTGTTTTACAGCGTCAATCCCATCTTCGGCAGCGGGATCAACGACGTACATCATTTCATAATACTTCATGTGTCTCCTTTGGTTTAGCACCCCGAAAGTTCGGGGAGGAGCGGTTAATGTTAAACTAACTCGCTAGGGTAAAATTCTTTATTGATCTAAAATCTTCAAACCGTTAAAATAATTCATGGCATCTGGAAAACCGAAATTCAGGATCTTCTCAACGGCATCCGCACAGATTTTGATCATTTTGGTCACATCATCAGTGGCGCCGCTGGGTATCTTGGATAATACTTGGTTTGCCAGATCACCATGTTCCAGGTCTGTTTGAATTCCAACGCGCAACCGGGGCACAGATTCAGTGTTCAGACGAAGAATGATGTCTTCAAGACCACGATGTCCACCAGAACTTCCTTGTTTACGAAGACGGATCTTTCCAAGTGGTAGATCGTGGTCATCGAAAATCACTAGAAGATTTTCAAGTGGAATCTTGTAGTAGTGAATCCAACCTGCAACAGGCGCTCCCGAGAGATTCATAAAAGCCGTTGGGATCATAAGAACGACTTTCTTCTCAGAGACATCCTTTGCGGCATAGAGAAATTTGCCTTTTCCTGGCATTAAAGTCACATGCCACCTATCGGCAAGTTCCTGAACGACCTGAGCGCCGAGATTATGCCAAGTACCTGCATATTGATTCCCTGGATTACCAAGTCCAGCAATCAAGTACATGTTTGCTGTCATTTAACCAGTTGGGAAAAGTGATTAGCTCTGAGGTTCTTCAGCATTTTCTTCATCACTTTCGGTGCTTACGGCTGGTTCCATATCATCACCAAACGCAACGTCCTTTTTGAGCACTGGCTCGATGACGGATGCTACAGCGACCTGATCGGTGTGTAGGAACTTGAATTGTGGGAAATCAAGGTCTCTGATAAGAATGGAGTCACCAATGCCGAGTTCAGAAACGTCAATCTCAACAGATCTCTGGATATCACGAGGCAGTACTTCAACGTCAAGTGAATTGCGAATTTGCTGAAGTACGCCACCACCAGTCTTAACGCCTTTGGGTGTGCCAACTAGCTTTAACTTCAATTCAACGCGAACCTTCTGACCACGTTGAATGCCCATAAAATCAACGTGAACGATTTTTTCGGTAACAGGATCGCGCTGTAAAGTACGGACAATACATTCCATAGGTTCTTTGTCTTCAATCTGAAGAACGATCAAATTTGGTTTTGATCGGAGTAGAGCATTGAAGGTGTGTCCATCGAGCGACAACGGGATGTTTACATCTTTACCGAAATAAAAAACTCCGGGAATCTGTTCATTCATTCTCAAGCGACGGGCGGGGCCTTTGCCTCGACCATCACGTAATTTTGCGGTTAGCTGAAAATCTGCCATCTCAAAATCCTAAAAAAGCCGCTGAATGCGGCTGTATAATGCCTAAACTATGCGCATGTTCATCCGGAGTCCGGATGCGTGAATACAATTAAAAACAGCAATCATCCTTAAAGTGTTCAAAATGAATAACTTATGCCGGGATGAAAGTGAAAATACATCAAATAAAAAGAACACTTAACGATTCGCCGTAATGAATCCTCCGGATGGCTTCACCAAACACTTCCGCTGTGGAAATGACAGTGAACATTCCAGAGTCTCGTGCTACCTGATGAAGCGGCACTGTGTCAGAGACGACGAACTCCTTGAACTCAACTTTGCTCAGTCGTTCAATGGCAGCACCGGAAAGAATGGGGTGTGTGCAGGCAATGTGGATGTCTCCACAACCATTCTTCCGAAGTTTCTCAATACACTTGACAATTGTTCCGGCGGTATCGACCATGTCATCAACGATAAGTATCTTTTTGCCGTTTACATCACCGATCAGGTGCATTACTTCAGCAACATTGTGACCGCTACGTCGTTTGTCGATGAAAGCCAACCCGCCATTAAGTCTTTGTGCGTAGGCACGAGCTAACGGAATCCCACCGACATCAGGGCTGACGACCACCAGATTGTCGTCATTTAACGGGCGAAAATGCTTGGTGAAAACGTAAGATGAATACAGATGATCAACCGGTATATCAAAATAACCCTGAATCTGTGCGGTATGTAAATCCATCGTTAAAATACGGTCAGCTTTAGCAGCCTGCAATAGTTTTGCGATAAGGCTGGCAGTAATTGCCACCCTTGGCTGATCTTTTCGATCTTGTCTGGCGTACCCATAGTATGGAATGACGGCAGTAATTCTTGCGGCTGATGCTCGAAGAGCTGCGTCAATCATAATGAGCAGTTCGACGAGATTATCACCCGGAGGATGCGTGGGTTGAATCAGAAATACATCTTTACCGCGGATGTTTTCCGAATACTTAACCCAGAACTCACCATCTGAAAATTGACGCCGTTCCATCTGACCGAGCTCAACGCCAAGATACTTGGCTATACTCACGGATAAACCGGAGTGCGCGGAACCGCTAAATATCTTCATTTCTGCCCAAGGAACCAATTGTGATCTCGCTGAAGGTTTAAGTTAAATTTCAGTTTGCAAATCAGAGCCTTCAGCCCGATTTCCAATGCTGGGGCGGGAGGATTCGAACCTCCGAATGCGGGGACCAAAGCCCCGTGCCTTGCCACTTGGCTACGCCCCAGTTTGGCCTAATTTTCTGCCAATCCTTCGCCTTTACTCCGAAGATCGTTGTATTCGGCGAGAATTTTTGTCTCCATCACTTGACGAAATTCATTGTCAATGGGATGGGCAATGTCTTTGTAGGTGCCATCCATCATTTTTCGGGAAGGCATACAGACAAAAAGTCCGTTTTTCCCTTGAATGACCTTAAGCCCACGTACTACGAAGACGTCTTCGAATGTGATATTCACAAACGCCTTCAACTTGTCCTCATCGCGTATGTTGATGTTGATCTCTGTGATCTTCATCGTGCCTCCTGCTGCTACGTCCATCCGGGTACTATTTAAAAAGGACGGCAGACAAAGCTGAGCCACGTTTGGGGCACGCCGCGCAATTCAACTGCGGGTAAATCGTGCTGTACATCGCGGATAGCAGCCTCGCCGTCGAAGAGTCCAAATAAAGATGATCCACTACCTGAAAGTTCTGCAAACCGAGCGCCGACTCTCAGTAGGTGATCTCGCGCATGAGCAAGCTCAGGGTAAGATTCGAAAACGGGCTTTTCAAAATCGTTCCCCATACATTCGCTGGGAATGTCACCAGTGAATTCCAAAAAACTACGATTCGCTAATTTAATGTCATTTTCGTCGAATGTCAAGAATCTATCGACATTTCCGTATGCCCATGCTGTCGAAATCTCGATACTTGGATAAATTACCAGAATTTGGGTTTCTGGCGAAAGTCCGGAATGCC
This sequence comes from uncultured bacterium, assembly GCA_964484805.1. Taxonomy (GTDB): domain Bacteria; phylum Electryoneota; class AABM5-125-24; order Hatepunaeales; family Hatepunaeaceae; genus CAZAGU01. The sequence continues at coordinate 858 of CAZAGU010000240.1, read as the reverse complement.
GATTGAGAATTTCACCTCGTCCTTGTGCCAGTGCGGCATACGGGCGTTTTTCGGTGTTAAAATGACCATCAAAAGCACCTGAAAGGAAGAAAGGAACGTCTGAACCTATTTTTTTCGCTAAATTCATCAGGATTTTAATTATTTTCTGGCGCTCCGGAATTGAATTCAATTCTTCACTACGATAAAGTCTCGCCATTCCAAATAAAACTGATGCCGCATCACTGCTACCACCACCTAAACCCGCCCCGATAGGAATGTTCTTATTTAGCTCGATTGCGCAACCATATTGCTCACCAAATGCTGTCTGAAATGCCCGGGCTGCCTTAACACATAAATTCTGGTCAGGATCAGCCGTCAAAGTGGGCCCGAAATAGTCTATCCGATTTTTCTGTGTTGAGAGTAACAACAAATCACAGAGTGAAATTCTCTGCATCAGGGTAGTTAGGTCGTGGAATCCGTCAGAACGTTTATACCAGATTCGCAAGCCAAGGTTAATTTTGGCATAAGCATACAGTTTCAGAGAAACAGGTTCGATGGTCTAAGCTCCAGAAAAGCATTGTTCATTCCAAAAGTATCATTTTAATAGTAAAGCTTTCTGAACCCATTGTCAAGCTATTGAGCAAATGGGCATCACACTATCATCGGGATTATATTGCTTGAAAACGACCCAAATGCCGAAGTGCTCTTAACACTGTCATCGCGAGGAACGAAGTGACGAAGCGATCTCATGAGAGTTTTCTGGGCTGATTGAGTGCATTAGGCACACTCAACGCTGTCATACCAGCGAAGGCTGGTATCCATCGCATTCATCCCACCATTGTCATACCAGCGAAGGCTGGTATCCATCGCATTCCTCCC
>CAZAGU010000239.1:0-4637 GCA_964484805.1 uncultured bacterium | reverse complement strand
GGCCCATGCTGAGACACCATGGGTTATTTTCGTCATCCGCTCTTGCCTCCCAAAGCGCGGACATTTCATCCCCGTCTGGGCAATTTTCATCACTGTTCCAAGGGAAAAGGTGGGTTTCAGGACAATGGTTTCCGTTGTCATCTTGCGGGCCGCAGTAATTCTCTCTATTATCCTCCGCAGACCCACATATTTCTCTACAATTAGCTCCATCGTCATCATCATTCCCACCGCCGCCCGAATTGTCATCATCGTCGTCATCATCATCGTCATCGTCGCCGCACGCCACGGCCAAGACCAGGCACCAAGCTAAAGCCGAAATCAAGGCGATAAGAATGACACTTTTCAAAGTCTTCAATTTAGTGCTCCGTTTTTTGAGTTGTTCAACCACCGCCTTTGTATCATATTCGCAACGCGAGGGGAAGCCGGTCTAAACCGCTTTCCTGTGGAAGGTATTAGGACAAGCGCCGGGGCCGGTTCGTTGATTTTGAAGTGCTGTTGCGCCGCCTGGTTGATTGCTTTGCCAAGCCGGTATAGCTCCCACCGCCGCCGCTGATACTGTGCAATGGAAGCCCTGCCCGCTTTGGTTTGCGGGCCGGTTGAAAGTCCACCGTGCATCCTACAGCGCCCATTTCGCGGTTCGTCTAAATCATCATTCCAAAATGCCCGCGCTTTGCATGGTGCGCCCGTTCTGGTTCTTGCGCCGCACCTGGAAGGTGAAAGAAAACGTCATATCTACCGAGGGTACTGTTTTCTCGGATCGAATCAGAATTGACCTTCCGTCACTCTGTCATTCACCGTTCACCATGATCCAAAATTCCTCTTCCGAAGATTGACAGCCGAATCCTGTTCGGATAGCACTTGGCCAACGTGCGCCAAATAATAAGAGGTTCACAGAATGACATCGACAATTGAGTTTATCGCTAACGTGCAGGCCGAGGTCGACAGCTTCCAAAACAAGATCACGGAAATGGAGAGCCGGAAGGCGGATATCAATTCCGAAATCTCCGAGTTTCGTTCCGAAATCAAGCGACGCAATGATCTTCTTCTTGTCTGGGAAGGCAAGGCCGATGTGCAGCCAAAAGAGAAGAGGATTGTTCGTCGCGGTGGCGGCACCATGAAGAATGCAATCGTTGAAATTCTTGGGAGTTCCAGCCAGGCTCTGAACGCGAACGAGGTTCTGGCCGGTCTCGTCAGCCGTAACGTCACCGGATCGGCAAAGAATCCGTTAGGGTCAGTTCGGAACACCCTTCAGATTCTCAAGAAGCAGGGGGTGGTGGAGAGTGCTGGGGTTGGTTTGTTCCGCCTGTCGGGGAAGTAGAGCGTCAGTGGGTCGAACGAATCAACAGCTTTGATCGTGCTACAAAAGTCGAAAGTTCTAAAGAACTTCAGTCCTTCCATCGTAGAGCTTTCTCAGCTTTTTCACACGCCGCCGGTGAGCTACCAAAGCGGGTGCCAAGGTTCCAAACTCAAGCCGTGCGACGATCAGTTCAGCCTGATACACAAGCCCAAGATTCTTCTTTTCGACTTCCAAGAAATCGGATTCTGTGAAACTTAGAATGCCAGAGTGTTTTCGCAGCAAATTTACGGAATTCGCTCTCCACCGATCCATCGCCTGCGTCACAATACCTTGATCGTCCGAACGTATCACTTGGGTCGAAATGTCCTCGCCGCGCTTTATTAGATGGTCTAACGCTGAATGGGCTGTCAATATTCTTTCCAATTCATCGGAAGTATAACTTGGGCAAAAAGGCTTACTTTTTCCAAGTAAACGAAGGTACCAAAGCGGTTTTGTTTCGTGAAGCCAAGAAAACAAAAGCGATACGGCGACAACTGTCAGCAATTCAACCAGGAGCATCCAAACTGAAATTTTCATTAGCCAGGGTGTAATCAATCCAAGTAGAAAAGTTGGAATCCCAATTTTCACAAGGTTTTGTCCCGATCTTTTTAAGACTCGGCTAATAATTCCTACACTCATCTTACTCCTCCCATCTTCAGGCTGAGCACTCCCTCTAAGGGATTCATCTATCAACAATTCGCTAGGCAGCCCAATTCTTAACTTTCTATCCAAAGCAGAGAAAGTGTAAATCCCAACCTTGCTGAGCCGAAAGAATGTTCGATTACTTCATCGATGTCTCCAAGCCGGTCACTATCTAGCCAAGCCTCTGGGGCAACGCCTTCTGCGTTTTTGTACGTTTTACCTTTAGTGAAAAAATCGTAAGCTAAAGTTTCTGGGTCCAACGGCTTTCGCACATTAATAAATGGCCAGAATTCTTCACTTCCTTTCCACCATTTAACAAGACCTTGTTGGGAGAAAACGACTGCACACATTTCGCTGGAGAATCTTACGAAGCGGACACATGCCGCCGTAAGAGAAACGGAAAAATCGTCACATATTTTTTGGGCGCGACTTAAATCAACAGGTGAAACCTGAGAGTAAGGAATAATCATTTGCGAGGGCATCAGCAACTCGGAGGCGAAGACATTGGCCTCTACCTCAGGGTTTACATTGCTCTCCCAGGTCAACATGTCTTGCTCTGTGCACTGGTGCAGAGGACCGCTCTTTTCATGTAAAAGGAAGTGGCCGATTTCATGTGCCAGGCTAAATCTCATTCGACCCTCGTTTCTCTCCTGGTCAGAGATTCGCACTACAGCATGATCTGCATAGCGAACTAGGCGTGCGGCAGCTTTTTCAAGCTTGCTAACGATAACCCTTATCCCCAGGGCATATGCGATGTCTTCGAGTCGAATATCCTCCGGTGACTGAATACCGAACTGATCGATTAATTCAGTTGCTGTTCGTTCAGATTTTCGGAGTTCATAAGGTAGTTCAACCGCCATCGTCATCCTCTGCTTTGGCACTCTGTTGAGCAGTAAGAAGGTCAATGAGTAGGCTACGCTTATCCTCTTCGCTTTGGCCCTGCAATTCACGATGTGCCAAAGCGATTTCCTCTCCACCACCTGACATTATTTCACTTATCCGACGATTTACTTCTGAGAAATCCAAAGAATGTACCATCTGCACAATTGCCTGTACCGGTCGGAGTCGCTCTCGGGCGGTCCGGGCAGTGTCAAGACGAGTGCGTCTCGCAGCAGCGAAATGCGCAGCGAGTCGCTGCTTCATCTTGGATGAAGATTTCTCAATATCGACACCTTCGGCCTCAAGCGCTTCGATTACTTCCTGGTCAGAAAGGCCGTCTGATCGCGCCGCTTCAAAGAATAGGATGTCGAGTTTTTTACGATCTGCCTGGCTCATATTGCTACTCCTAATACTACCGGCTATGACAAAAGGTGGTTGCGTCCTTTTGCGAAACGTCGTCTGTATCTTTGGAGAATCCTGTAGACATCTTTCACAGGTATCTCCATAAATTCGGCTATCTCTTGCGGTTTGGTGATCTCCTCTTCAAGGCACATAATGACTGTCTGAACATCAGGATCATCTGCGAACTCTACGTTAGCCCACCGATGAAACCTTTCCAAAAGCTGTTTGGCTTTCAGCACTTCTTCCGGGCTTTTATAAGTTGAGGCTTGAGCGTAATCCTTGTCTGAATCACCATATCCTACGTTTTCATCCAAAGACTCGTGACCGTGGCGCTTCAGTGACTTGATTTGCGATGACGCGATGCTTTTGATCGTATTGATTAGAAAAGGAAGCAAGTCAGGGCAAGTATTGCGGTCCCATTTACGTGTACCATCGAGCGTTCGGGTCACTGCTTCTGAAATCAACTCATCTGGATTGATATCTTCGCCGTAATTGCTCAAGTATCTGGCATACTTGCGAGCGGTATATGAAAGGCGACGATAGAAGTGATCCCATTCTTTTTCAAGAATGTCTGCGATCTCCGATCTCAGTATTATTTGCTTGCCTTTTTCATCGCTAATGCCCGTCAAATTTCCTCCTCCACTTACTTATTCTCCTCAAATACCGAAATTAGGACAAAAAGAATCGAGCGTGTGACAAAATTCACGACCTTCGGAGAATAGCAATATAGAGGCTGGAAATAAATCCAGCAATACAAACTTAACCAAGGAGATATCATGACGTTTGAAGGTGCCGTAATCAAAGAGCAAGGGCAAACTTTCGCGGTGGTGATCGTCAAGAAGCATGTCCTCAACAATCATAGCGAGGCAAATCAAGCGATCCAGACATTTCAGCAGCAAGCCTTCCCGGGAATCCCGGTTGTGCTTATGGCTCAGGATTCGCGTGGTGTGCCGACCTACTTTGGTCGCAAGGATATTTCTAAGTTTCTCGCCAATGTCCCGATGTCGGCGATCCCGTGGAAAAAGTATACGCTCAACTAGCCTGATGCCATAGTCTGGATTTGCTGGACAACTTCCAGGCGGTGACGCCGCATGGGAGATAATAGTCCGAGAGCACCGGCGCATCGTTAAGGCATATTACAATTTGTCCTTGGAATTTCGGAAGTCTCCCCCGCCGGTCGATAAGAGCGCCCAGCGTATCGCGTGAAAATATTTTGATTCCCCATGCGGTCGCGATCCGCGATGTTGGCAACTGATCCTTTTGTTGAAATCCAGCCAAGGGAAAATATGAATAGTGTGTCAGGAGATTTTCGGCCACATCGGCGCTCGGAATAAGTCGGTGCAACGCAGTTAGTGGGTTAGAAAGCTTGCGATTTGGA
>CAZAGU010000238.1:1675-4750 GCA_964484805.1 uncultured bacterium | reverse complement strand
ACTCTATGAGATCTTTCGAGGTGTGGTCAGGTCAGTGGGTGTGGACGATCCGGTGATCAACCGTCAAGGCGAAATAATAAATGAATGTGGATCATGCCATTGGAAACTCTGACTGGAGATTTGTTTGCCCATATCGGTAGAGATGAATAGTGAGAGCGATTCTTCTTCACGATGGTTTGATTTTTTACACCCCCCGCTTGAATTCGTCCTGCCATTACATTAAGGCATCGCAACAAATTAAATCATGGAGAGTGCCATGAGTACAACGAAAAAACATTAGGTGACAGAGTATTGATCACCGCAGGTCCCAGCATGGACAGAGTCGAAAAACTTGTCAGTAAAGAACGTCACGGTTGGATAGTAGAGTTGGATGACGGAGAGCAGGTTTCTGTGTCCTTCTCCATGATCGCTGTGGTTAGGTCGGTGGCCGAGATAGAAAGTGAACCCAGTGAAGCGCAATTTGCTGAAGTTGCGCCTGTCGAGATGCCAACTTCCGAAACATCTGCTGAAGCCTCCGAAGTCAATTCCAATAGCGATGCAGGCAACTCGGAGCAGGACATCACCAAAATGACAGTGAAGCAACTGCAAGCACTGGCAAAGCAGCGTGGAATCGGTATCGCCCGAATCAAATCTGATTTCCTGAGGATTATCAAGGAAAAGAATCCGGACGAGGATCTTGATCAGCTTGTCGGGAAGACGCTGTTCAATCGAGTCCGGGAGCTTCACATCTCCAGGTTGAGGGCGAAGGAAGAATTGGTGTGGATGCTTTCTGAATAAATGACTCTGTCTATCCACTGTAATCCTAGGCGAAACGACCTCTAAGGTCGTTTCGTTGTTTCAGCATAATTCAATTTATAAATCCAGCCTGTAACCTTTTTTTTACAACTCACCCATACTGAGACCGTTTAAAATCATTCATCGTAAGAAAATAATCCAGTCGGCGGGAAGAGGATTGAATCTATCAGGTCTATCGGGATATTTCCATGTCCAACTGAGAAAAGCTAGTAAAGATCAGCAGCAAAATGTTTTTCACTTCAGGATCAAATTTGGAATATCTGTCCGTTCTTACTATATTGTTTAATGAACTATATTTGTTTAGAGCTTAAGCTTACATGTTACATGATAATGAGATTATGAGGAAGTGAACAATGAAGAAGCTAACGGTTATCCTTGTCATTCTGGAATTGTTTTTACTGTGCAAACTTGCTTCCACTCAACCCGAGATTTTATGGGAGCGCTACTTCGGAGGCAATCAGAATGAAGAAGGCATTAAGGCTATCGAAGCAGGCGATGGCGGGATTATTGTAATTGGCACGTCGGAGTCGTTTGGCAAAGACCGCATCGCATCCGTTGCCTCTACGGAGGATAATTCCTTCCTTTTGTGCGGAAGCAGTGATTCTCATTTGCCGAATGATCGGATGGATGATGATTTATGGTTGATAAAAACGGGTCAAATTGAGACCGGTGTCAGAGACCGGTATGAGACCACACACCCTTCGCAGCTTTCCCTTTCCGCATTCCCTTCGCCTTTCAATTCAACGACAACTGTCAGGATTGTGTCGCCACTCTCTGTCGCTATTCGTGCCACTTTGTATAATATGGCTGGGATGAAGTCTTAAGACAGTGATCCCTATATTTTGTTTCCAGAATACCACATTTGATTGATTTTGATAAAGTTTGTAAGGTACAGCATCATGTGTCACATCAGATCCAACCACTCAGCGTCGGATCACCTGGCTTTAAAAGCTGGACGGTTCTTCCCGTTGTTACTTGTCGGTTTGATTTTCCAATTGTTGACATTCCCGTCCTGTGTCTTCGCCCAGACTGAAGTCCAGGGCGAGGTCTCCGGCGTGTGGGATGTGGACGGCTCGCCGTACATCATTATCGGTGATGCAACAATTCCAGAGGACGAACTTCTGGAGGTTGAGGCAGGCACGAATATTATATTCGATGATGGAATATTTCTATTTATCGAAGGAATAATAAACGCTGTCGGCACCGAAGATGACAGTATTCATATCAAAGGAGATGGTCCTCAAGGCTGGAACAATCTCCAAATCATGGAAACAGCAGGAGATAACTCCGTATTTCAGTACGTCTTTTTCGATAGTGCAGGATGCGATATTCGTTGTTCACCGAATTTCCTGAATAATCGTTTTTATGATTCATCGTTGAGAATCTATCAAGCTGATAACCCTCGTCCGTTATTCGAGAACAATCTATTTGACGATACAGGTGTCATATTTAGAAACGTAGGGGATTATGAACTTTCGAGGAATGATTTTATAGGTACGAGCAACCTCTTTTTTGCTTCTTGTGGCAATATCACTTTGCGAAATATTGATATGCAAGATGGAGCCTTTATTGATATAATTGCCTGTGGAGGTGATATTATACTCGATGAATGCCGATTGCAATTCGTAAGGATGATCGATAATGGTGGTCACATTCAGATTGTCGGTGGGTCATCCGAACGTGGATATGTTATCGACCACTTCGCAGATTTATCTATTGATGGAGGACACCATGGTATATATGCTGATGCTGGTAGGAATGTTCTGATCACAGGAATGGAAAGCGGAGGGGTAGGCATTTACGAATGCCGTACGGTGACAGTCCGGGATTGTGATGGAATTGAGAGTATCTCAGGAGCGAGTATTCAAGAACTTAACATTACCAACAACCGTGTCATTGAACTAATAAGTGTAACCGAAGACAATGTCTTAGCCCATGTTGAGAATAATCATGTTGGAGATCTAATCCAGGCCTCTGGTTTTGAAACACATGTGGAAAATAACATCACAAATCGTGTTATTTGCAGTGGTTCAAATGAACACGAAACGGCGGTGGAATTCAGTCACAACCGGATACTGGAAGAGATAGAATGTAGGTTAGGGGCTCATGCAGCATTTCTTAACAACGATATTGGGCAATGGCAGAATAATCGGAATTTTGTCAAACTGATAGATGTCCGAGACGAAGGCACAGAAATTCTATTTCGCAACAACAGCATCTACGAGAGCGAAGATAGTAGAGGTCGGGAATTGATCCGGATTCAATATAATGGATTTGCTG
>CAZAGU010000238.1:0-1665 GCA_964484805.1 uncultured bacterium | reverse complement strand
TATGGGAGATGATAACGGTTCAGATGGCATCGTTCTTTACCGTGATGGCAGAATGACCGAGCAGTATAATGTATTCTGGGGATTAGGCTCAATCGGCACGGGATGGGAACTGAGTGAGACTTCACGCATAATCAATCCGAGAATTATGAACCGTCGTACACGTGACGTCAACTTGCAGGCGGTATCACCATTAATAGACACTGGACAAAGACATGGAAACGATCCTGATGGATCGCGAACTGATATCGGATGTTACTACTTTGACCATCGCGAAAATCACCCACCGTTTATCGATTGCCCTCTTGAGGTTGAAGCTGATTTGTTTCAGGAATTTGTCTATGAAGTCACCGTTACGGATGACGGTGATAACGTTAACGTCACTGTTGAAGATCTTCCAGATTGGCTCAATATTGTCGAACGAGATAATGTTGAGGTTGTTATGGATCTGCGAGGAAATGTGCCGGAAGAATGGGAAGAGGAGTATCACTTTCTCGTTCGAGCTGAAGATGATGCCGGTTTAACCGACACAATGACAGTCCAAATTCGTGTCAATCCCAGTTACCTGCTTTATGGAGATGTTTCTGGCAGACTGGAATCGCGATATTCTCCTTATATCGTTACAGAACATGTTACAATTCCTGAAAATGAAACGTTGATTATTGATCCAGGAGTCGAACTAAGATTTCGTCAGTACGATGATGAATTTCAAAGTGCTTCTTTGATAGTTTTAGGTCAATTGATAGCTGAGGGTAACCAGGATAATCAGATAATCTTTACGTCTGAATTTGAACCAGAAGACCTAAGAACTCAAACATGGGCAGGCGTGGTTATACAATCAACCAATCCTGACAGTACAATCCTAGAGTATTGTCAAATTTCGCACGCGCGCAATTGTATTTACCTGTCTGGAAATGATTTCACTCGCATTTCACATTGTACATTTCATGACAACTGGCAGGGAATTGCCGCTGTTGATTCAGCGATCGCAATTATTTCTGAAAATTCATTTTTTTTATCATACACAGAACAGTTCGCTATTGATGCAGATTTCAGTACTCTTGAAGTCGTCAGCAACTATTTTTTTGATCAAAATGTTCCAGATAGCGTTCAATATGTCTCTGGGTCAAGATACAGAGGTGATAATTATCAGATCAGAGATAACCTTTTCTATGGTAATGGATGCAGAATGACATTACAATATGGCCAGGCAGATGTATATAGAAACATTTTTGCGTCTGGTAGCATTTCTCTTACAGTAAACAATCAATCGAACGCACGGATATTTAATAACATCTTTTACAACATCGAAAATAATTTTAGTGTTTTAATAGTTTCAGGTGACCAAGATGTGCGACCGCAAATATCAAACAATGTCTTCATGAACTGTGATACACTTGTAATGTATGGCTCTGATGACATAGACTCAAATCTTGTAGATCGAGTTGAGATTACCCACAACCTGTTCTTCGATAATTCAAGGAACTTTTACAATATTCAAACAGAGCATGAGTTAGGACGGCTGATTGAAGTCAATGCCAACGGCGATTCCTGCGATATTTTTGAGAATATATTCTTTAATCCGTTGCTTCTCGATCCCGATTCCGGCGACTTTCATCTGACCGAGAATTCCCCCTGCATAAACGCTGGTCTTGATGTGGGGCTGCC
>CAZAGU010000237.1:0-4772 GCA_964484805.1 uncultured bacterium | reverse complement strand
GAAGAATTACCTTAAAAAATCAAATCTGGGTACCGGCTTTCGCCGGTACGACGTGACCGGGTGCGTTTGGCGCGCTCGAATATTGTGGCGGTGTTTCTCGAACTCTTATGGGATTGCTTCGTCGGGCTGAAGCCCTTCTCGCAATGACGGAGAGGGGAGGGGAATAGGGATGAATGCGGTGGATACCAGCCTTCGCAGGTATGACAATAAGGAAGAATTACCTTAAAAAATCAAATCTGGGTACCGGCTTTCGCCGGTACGACGTGGGGAGGTGCGTTTGGCGCGCTCGAATATTGTGGCGGTGTTTCACGAACTCTTATGAGATTGCTTCGTCGGGCTGAAGCCCGACGAAGCAATGACGGATGGGGAGGAAATGAATGCATTAGGAGAAACATGTCCGGGCAAGCCGGACATGCTACCTCAGCCTGTACCTCTCACCATGCAATTCTTCACTCTTTTCAAATTTACTTGGTTAAATCGCCAAATAGTATTTTCTTTTTGCAAAACATCTTGACAAACCAAAACTATTTTGCTATATTGCCAAATAGTCAACAAGGATTTTTACATGCAACACGATACTCAAGCACGTTACAAAGAGCGCGCCCGCATTCTTAAAGCCCTCGGTCATCCAACACGATTGTTCATCATTGATGAGCTTTCAAAAGGCGAGCGGTGCGTCTCCGAACTGAAAGATATGATTGGGAACGACACATCTACGGTTTCCAAACATTTATCAATTTTACGAGAAGTTGGAATTATCAAGGATGACAAACGCGGATTGCAGGTGTTTTACTCGCTTCGTGTGCCATGCGTGATGAATTTCTTCTCCTGTGTGGAAGCTGTGATTAGGGCTTCGCTGGATGACAAAATGATTTTTCTTAAGTAATTTTTTTGATTCAAAACTTGGCTATATCGCCAAATAAGAAACAACGAAGGCTATTTTGAATAAATGGAAAGAGTGGAAAATTCTCGGCTTGCTGATCGGGATTTTCCTGCTCAGCTTTTACCTGCCGGTTGGAGCTAAACGATTTGACAACGCCATTTTCGAGTCGCTCTATCTGGTGAAATGGTACGCCCGCGAACATGTGATACTCTGCCTGATCCCCGCGTTTTTCATCGCTGGCGCGATCTCTGTTTTTATCAGCCAAGGCTCGGTCATGCGTTACCTTGGCGCCGGTGTGAACAAGATCTTGTCCTACAGCGTCGCCGCCATCTCCGGGACGGTGCTGGCCGTTTGCTCGTGTACTGTATTGCCCCTATTCGCTGGTATTTACAGCATGGGCGCAGGACTTGGGCCTGCCGTGGCTTTTCTGTATTCCGGGCCCGCTATCAATGTCCTCGCGATCATTTTAACCGCGCGAATCTTAGGCGTTGAGATCGGCGTTGCCCGTGGCGTTGGCGCTGTTGTTTTCAGCGTGATTATCGGGTTAATCATGCACCTCATTTACCGCAAACAAGAGCAGGCGAAGGCTGCGGTGCAAGCGGTGATTCCCGATGACGACAACGCTCGCCCATTGTGGCAGAATGCGTTGTTTCTGGTCGCGCTGGTGGGGATTTTAATCTTCGCCAACTGGGGCAAACCGGCAGAGCAAACTGGTCTCTGGCACGACATTTATTCGCTAAAATGGACGATCACCGGCATTTTTGCGCTGGGCTTGACTGTAATGCTACCGCTCTGGTTCGGGTTGAAATGGGGGCTGACCACCCTTTGCGCGCTTCCCGCGCTGGTGTTATCGCTCGTCATGCCGAACGAACCGATCGTTGCTTTCGTCGCTGGCATCGCCGGGCTTTCGGTTGTGCTGGGGTTTGGTAATTACGAAGGCAAGGAATGGCTGGCTTCAACCTGGCATTATACCAAGCAGATTCTGCCACTACTCCTCATCGGCGTAGTCTTGGCAGGCTTAGCTTTGGGCAGACCGGGGCATGAAGGCTTGATCCCATCTGATTGGATTGCAGGACTCGTTGGCGGCAACTCGATTTTCGCGAATTTCTTTGCTTCCATCGTTGGCGCGTTCATGTATTTCGCGACTCTGACCGAAGTGCCCATTTTGCAGGGGCTCATCGGCAATGGCATGGGCAAGGGTCCCGCGCTGGCATTATTGCTGGCTGGGCCGGCGTTGTCATTGCCAAACATGCTGGTGATTCGCATGGTCATCGGCACGCAAAAGACTGTCGTTTTCGTCGGGCTGGTGGTGGTCATGGCGACCATCAGCGGCATCATTTTCGGCGCTATTTAACAACAAATACTTTCAGGATAACAAAATGAGAAAAATCGAAATACTGGGCCCCGGTTGCCCAAAATGCCAGACACTGCAACGCAACGCTGAAGCCGCCGTCAAAGAATCTGGGCTGGAAGCTGAAATCATTAAAGTATCCGATCTCAAGCAGATCATGGCTTACGGCGTGATGATGACACCGGGCTTAGTGGTTGACGGTGTAGTCAAATCGGTTGGGAAAGTCCTGACAGTTCAGGACATCAAAACGATTCTGGAAAACGCGGGCGACAACCCAACGAATTTGTTAAAGAACTAACAGAAAAATGTAAAGAGGAGTTTGTCTTTGAAGAGACTATTGACAACACTAGTTCTTGTGCTGATTTTCAGCGTATCCAACGCGATTGCCGATGACGTGCAGGAGCCTGCTGATAGCTCCGCACAATACCTGAGCATAATCCACAACCTGAAGACCATTTACCCGTCCAAAGACCCGAATCAGCTCGGTGAAGTGAACGTTCCTCAGGTGATTATCGTCTTCAAAGCCTGCTGCACACCAAATTCCATGGCGATGAAATGGACAGTGACCATGCGTGAAAAATATAGCGAAAGTTTCCAGCCGCTGGGAGTGGACATAGACAACCAGAAATCCCTGCCGAAAGCTAGAGCATGGCTGGAATCCCGCAAAGTTGACTTCCCGATCTTCTGGGATGTCAATCACGAGGTCGTTAATCTGCTCGGCGTGCAATCCACTCCCGCAGTGCTGATGATAAATGAGAATGGTGTGGAAATCTACCGTAGCATGTGGTTCGGGGGGAACGACACTAAGGAAATCGAGACCAGAATCCAAGAATTCGCAGAGAGACAGAAACAACAGATTCTTAGAACGGGTATCGAGACCATTATTAAAGATTTAGTTGAGCCCAAAAACACCAAAACTTCTGAAAGCATTGATGAATAAACCATTTGCACAGACCAATATCCTGACTGTTCTCGGCATTTTTCTCCTGTTCGTAACGGTCAATTTCCTTGCCGGTTGCTGTCAGGTAAATTCTGATAACCAGAGTTGCGACACACCGGTCGCTGATAAATCCAGCGAATCAAGCGATTGCGCCAGTTGCCCGTCTGCCATTTCAGGTGAATGCACCGACAGCAATGCTCAGGCATTAAAACCAGCCACCAGTGGCGAAGTTTTGCCCAAAATGATCGACTATGGCTCGGGCACTTGCGTTCCCTGCAAGATGATGACACCGATACTCGAAGAACTGAAGACCGAATACGCGGGAACAATCGAAGTCAGTTACATTGACGTGAAAGAGAACAACGCCGCGGCGCAGGCAGCTAAAATCCGCGTCATTCCCACACAGATTTTCATTGATGCCAACGGCAAAGAAATGTTCCGGCACGAGGGATTTTTCGCTAAAGAACAGATCGTGGCGAAGTTTACCGAGTTCAACTTCACCTCCAACTAGGAACAGCTATGGAAGACCTGTTTTTTAAGCTGAGCCTCGCTGTCGAAGGAACGGCGCTCGTCGCGATTTCCGCCTCGGTTCTGTGGGGAATTATGAGCGTGTTGCTCAGTCCCTGCCACCTTGGGAGCATTCCGCTGATCGTGGGGTTCATCAGCGGGCAGAGAGACTTGACAACCAAGCGCGCTTTTGTGCTGTCCAGTGTATTTTCGGTTGGTATCTTAATCACCATCGCGCTGATCGGCGCATTGACGGCGCTACTAGGCAGGATGATCGGCGACATTGGACCTGCGGCAAACTGGATTCTGATTGCGGTGTTCTTCGTGGTGGGATTGCTGTTGATGGACGTGATTCCGCAATTCGGCGGTGGTCTGAAGAACATCAGCATCAAGCGCAAGGGTTTATTTCCGGCGCTGTTGCTGGGTATCTTGTTCGGTGTGGCACTGGGTCCCTGCACCTTCGCTTTCATGGCACCGATGCTCGCGGTGACGTTCAAGGTTGGCACGACAAACATGATGTACGGTGCGGTGCTGTTGGCGGCGTTTGGCATAGGGCATTGCGGAGTGATCGCTCTGGCGGGAACATTCACCGAAGTTGTCCAGCGATATTTGAACTGGACTCAGGAATCCAAAGGTCAGCTCATTTTCCGCAAGATTTGCGGCGGGCTGGTGATATTGGCTGGCGTGTACATGCTCTATAAGACTATTTGACGAAAAAAAAGAATGCCTGATTGGACGTTTTTAAAGCCTTGGATTCCAGCCTTCGCTGGAATGACAATGTAGGGTGCGGTTGACGCGCTCGATGATTGATGGCGTTTTTACTCATTCCCACACTCCTGCGTGGGAATGCCAAAACCTTTATGAGATTGCTTTGTCGGGCTAAAGCCCTTCTCGCAAGGACAGCGGTGTTTCACCCCGGAATGCAGTCGCTCCAGGGCTACGGCTCGATAAGGATGAATGCGGTGGATGCCAGTCTTCGCAGTAACGACATAAGGAAGAATGACCCTGAAAAATGAAATTCTGGGTACCGGCTTTAGCAGGTACGACGTGGTGTCGGTGCGTTTACTCGTTCCCACGCTCCAGCGTGGGAA
>CAZAGU010000236.1:0-4789 GCA_964484805.1 uncultured bacterium | reverse complement strand
TGAACTCAGCTTTTTCAGAACAGACTTCCTCTGCTGTGATCCTTTTTTTAATACTCCCAGCAAGGTCAAGTTTAGTCAGCCGTTGGTTAAGCGAATCACAGACCACAATAAAGGCGCTTTGATGGTTGAATGCCCAACGCTCACCCGGTCCAATCGCCGCAATGCCCTTTGGTTCAATGAATCCATTCCATCGACCAATCTCAGCGCCAGCATTATCATACTTCACTACTTGTCCGAGGGCGGCATCTGTGACAAATAGCTCCATATCTTCGTCGAGAGCAACGCAACGAGGATCCACCAATCCCGCCCCCGTTTCACCATTGCCGATGGATTCCACATATTTCAGTTCATTGCCTGAGTTAAACAAATGCACAACCCGGGCATTTCCACGATCCGCTACATAGACATTACCACTGGCATCCGCCGCGATTCCCCAGGGACGGTTCAGCTTCTCGTGTTCATCAGCCAAGCCATAAATTCCAATCGAGTACATTGATTTATTGTAAATGATGCAGTTATCGCCGGAATTAACGCCATACACGGTAACTTCGTCATCGTCGCCAGTCTTTGTTGTATCGTCCCAGGCATCCAATCGAACGCAAGCTACCCCCTGTGGATTGTTGAAGTGGGTTTTATTACCTGCGAACAGACGCAAATGGAACGGAGTTGCTCGCCTGACACCCCAGGTGTGTTTCCAAGGAGGTGCAATGTAGCTAGTGTTCGGATTATCTGCGGCAATAAGCAGGCTGGCAACCGCAAAAAATACCAGAACTAAAATGCTTCTTGATCGTTTCATTATCATATTCACTTTGTCAATTCATTTTTCACAAGTTCCGCCACGGCGCGACTCATTCCGTCAACCGCGGCAATCTTATCGACATCGGCGGCGGCAATCCGTTTTAATGATCCAAACTCTTTCAGCAATGCTGAACGCCGTGCGGGGCCAATTCCCGGAATGTCGTCAAGCTTGGATTTGATCTGTCGCTTTCCACGCAGTAGCCGATGCTGGCTGATCGCAAAGCGATGCGCCTCATCCCTGACCTGCTGGAGTAATTTTAACGCCGACGAGCTTTTTGGCAAGACAATTGGGTCTGATTTACCGGGTAGAAAAATCTCTTCGAGCTTCTTCGCTAGTCCAATGACTGGCTGTTGAGACAGCCCAAGCTTGTCCAAAGATTCCTTAGCCTTTCCAAGTTGTCCTTTGCCACCGTCAATGA
This sequence comes from uncultured bacterium, assembly GCA_964484805.1. Lineage (GTDB taxonomy): Bacteria > Electryoneota > AABM5-125-24 > Hatepunaeales > Hatepunaeaceae > CAZAGU01. The sequence goes on along the minus strand of CAZAGU010000236.1, from coordinate 3,572 downwards.
GAATCAGGCTTGGCAGGCGTGGCTTCTTTGCCTTCTCGTCTTTTTCGTCTGAATCTGACTCGTCGTTCTGTGCCTTGATTTCATCCAATACTCTGGTGTAGCGCCGCTCAACCGCCTCGCCGATAGAGGCAAAGTCATCAATGCCCTCGACTGTCTTGATCTTAAACACCCGGTAAGCGCTCTTGTATGGTTTGCCATCCTTGAATACCACCATCGAAGCAACGCTGTCAATGCCTTGAAGGTTTGATATGTCGAAGCCTTCAATCCATTCTGGAGGACTTTCCAGATGCAAATGATCCGCAAGAGCTTTGAGCGAGCGCGGAACGAAATCGCGTTTTTCAGCCATCACCCGGTGTTCAAGCAACAGATGATCGGCGTTTGCTTTGGCAAGGTCAACCAGACTTTTTTTCTCGCCACGTTGCGGAACGCTCAGCAGGACTTTTCTGCTGGCAAGTTCATAAAGGAAGGTTTCGAGATTGTTCTGATTCGAAGGCAGGGACGGTAAAAATATCTCTTTCGGCATCTGCTCAACCAGCGTGTAATGGCGAACGATGAATTGCTCAATCAGTTCGTCCATAGGCACGCCCAGCGCGCGCTCCATGTAGAAAGGACTCTTGCCAACAATGCGTCCACAGCGGATTTTTATCACCGTGAAAGCCGCGAAATTGTCTTCGCGAGTCACGCCGATGGCATCCTGGTCGGCATCTGGAGGCCCAACCCGCTTCTGACGGTCGCTGAAATCCCGCGCCCAGATTAGAAGATCGCGAACCGATGCCGCTTCCTCAAAGCGAAGTTTCGCCGCCAGTTCGTGCATTTCTACTTCAAGATTCTCGATGATTTCATCATGTTTGCCTTGTATGAACTTGACAAACCGATCAAGCCCCTTTCTATATTCTTTCAGACTGACTTTTCCTTCACAGGGGCCAGCGCATCTGCCAATATGATAATCGAGGCAGATTTTATACTTTCCTTTGGCGATGGATTCTGTCGTCAAGGGAAGAGAGCATTCTCTAATCTGGAGCTTGCCTCGAAGTGCGCGGAGTAGATATTTTGTGGGTTTGAGATCGGTGTAGGGCCCATAGTAATCGCCATCGCTGGTGCGAGGTTGGCGAGTGAGAAAGACACGGGGGAACGGTTCATGGGAGATTTTCAGATAAGGAAAGCTCTTGTCGTCTTTGAGATCGACATTGTAGCGAGGCTTGTGCTTGTTTATCAGCGTTGCTTCGGTTTTCAACGCCTCAATTTCATCGCGAGTGAGCAGTACTTCCACATCGCGAATAGCTTTCACGAGGCGGGGATATTGGTATCTGCCATCATCCCCGCCTGTGAAATAGGATCGGACTCGATTCCTCAGACTTTTCGCTTTGCCGATATAAATAATCCTGCCGCGAGCATCCTTGAATATATAAACGCCCGGTTTCTGAGGCAATGCATCAAGTTTTTCCTGCAATGCCGGTTCTTCTGAGCGGCGCTTGTCCTCGTCAGGTCTTCGCTTGCCCGTGTTCATTTTGTCAGGATTCATTTACAGTCAGTGCGAGTTACCAAATCAGCGAATTTCTCCAGAGCATGTTTGTGTTCCTCATGCGCGCTGAGATAATTACAGCGATGTTGCGCATAAGGATGTAACCAATGCGTGGCTTTGATTCCAACAACTGGCTTAAGTTGTCAAAATCAAACCGGAGCGTAACCACGTCATCTTCAGCTCGAATTGTTGCCGAACGGGGGCAACCATCAACCAAGGACAATTCTCCGAAAATCTGACCATCCCGCATTGAATAGACGATCTCCTCGCGGTCAAGATTTGAGGGCAGTGCAATGCGAACCGAAATGCGTCCTTGACGCAACAGATACAGATCGCGGGATTTTGAATCTTCCTGAACTATCAATGTGCCACGGGTGTAGCTTCGCTCTTCAGCAATGGAAAGCAGTTCAGAGACTTCATCTTCAGTCATATCTTTGGTTAATCCAGCCAGCGTTAACATCTCTTCAACTGACACTGATTTGGAACCTGAGGAATTGGTATCCATAATTTATCCTAATTAACCGATTTTGTTTAGAGCCTGATCTATATCTTCAATCAGGTCTTGTGGGTCTTCGATACCCACAGAGATTCTGATCATGTTGATGCTGATCTGGGCTTTAACAAGCTGCTCAGGTGAATAGGTTGCGTGCGTTGTCGTGGCTGGATGGCAGATCAAGGTGTCACAATCGCCAAGACTGACTGCATCAACCATGAAATTCACGGAGTCAATGATTTTCTTGCCGTCATTAAGATCGCCGTCATATTCAAAGGCAAGCATACCGCCGAAACCACCGTGCATTTGCTTTTTAGCAAGCTCATGACCTTCGTTTGAGGGCAGTCCGGGATAATGTACGTGGGTGACTTTCGGATGCTTTTCAAGGAATTCAGCCATCAATTGCGCGTTTTCGCAATGCTTTTTAATGCGAACGGACAGCGTTTTCAGACCACGCATTAACAACCATGCGTTAAAGGGAGCCATGCAAGCGCCGCCTGATTTCAGAGCCATGTTGCTGACTTCTTTCATCATTTTTTTGGAGCCAACGACAATGCCGGCAACCACGTCGCCATGACCACTGATGTACTTGGTGGCGCTGTGAACAACCACATCCGCACCGAGTTCCAACGGATGTTGCAGGACTGGTGTGGCAAAAGTGTTGTCAACAACCAACGGAATGTTGTGAGTTTTAGCGATTGCAGCGCAAGCGGCGATGTCGATTATATTCAGATTCGGATTGGCGGGTGTTTCCAAAAAGATAAATTTGGTCTTTTCGTCAATGGCGTTCTTGATGTTCTCGACATTGGTTGCCAGCACTTCGCGAGCGTCAACGCCAAAGCGTTTCATATAGGTCTGAAATTGTCCGTGAGTACCACCGTAAATTGTGTTAGATGAGACAAAGTTGTCACCAGCTTCACACAATGTAAAGGTAATCGCGGCAATGGCGGCTAAACCAGAAGCGAAAGCTACAGCAGCTTCAGCGCCTTCAAGACATGCTACGTGCCGTTGCACACCATCGGTGGTTGGGTTGCCGATTCTGGTGTAGATAAAGCCTTCAGCTTCGCCTTTGAATAATGCTTCACCGTGGCTGGCATCTTTGTAGTAAAATGTTGAAGTCTGGTATATTGGAGGAGCAACTGATCCCGTGTGAGGGTCCATCGCGTGTGCACCATGCACAACCTTCGTATCGAATCTCATGTCTTTATTCATCGTAAAATCCTAAAGTTAAACGTATTGGTAAGTGTATTAGATAAAATAAATTTCATCAAGTCAATCTGATGAAAAGTATTTACTTGGGGTCTTGGGTTAATTCCAGCAGAACTCCGCCAGTGGATTTCGGGTGGATAAACGCAATTAGTTTGCCGCCTGCTCCGGCGCGGGGTTCTTTGTCGATCAATCGGATCCCGTTTGAGTTGCATTTTTCCATCGTTGCCTTGATGTCATCCACCTGCAAGGCGATGTGGTGCAATCCTTCACCCTTTTTCTCTATGTATTTCGCTACCGGGCTGGTTTCAGATGTTGGGCAAAGCAACTCAATGCGAGCGTCTCCAGCCG
>CAZAGU010000235.1:0-4813 GCA_964484805.1 uncultured bacterium | reverse complement strand
TTAAACTCTCAATCTGGATTCCCGCTTTCGCGGGAATGAGGAGCTTAGTGGTTCTGGCATTTTCGATGAAATGCAACGGTTAAAATATCCAACCACGTCGTACCGGCGAAAGCCGGTACCCAGATTGAGAGTTTTGGCATTCCCACGCAGGAGCGTGGGAACGAGTAGCCTAAACCTCTTTCTCTCAAAGCGATGGATACCAGCCTTCGCTGGCATGACAGCGGAATCCTTCCGCATGTTAAACATATTCGGGCAAGCCAGACAGGCCACCCACAAGTTCACCTTGTCAGCCTATGAAACCAAGGGACTCCCACCTCAGTCTAATATATGATAGCACAGATATTTCCCCAAATAAAACGTTCAATCAAGTTTCTGCTTTCGTCCGCCAAACACTACTCGGTAAGCCAGTTTAATTCTCTTTGAACTGATACCAATTGCCTTATGTTCCACATTGGATAATTTAATTGAAAAAGAGGCTGCGCCAAATACAATAAATGGCACAGCCTCTTTTCGGATTATCTGAGTAAAACCGTCGTCAGGGATTAACCAACACCGGCATACCCATCATTGGCCAGATCAGCCAGACAAACAATCCTAACACCACCATCAATATCAAACTCGCCGGAATTCCAGCCATGAAAAACTCGCCAGTGGTGAACTGTTTGCTTTCGTAAGCAATCGCGTTCGGCGCCGCGCCAACCAGCAAGAGGAACGGCATCCCAGCGGTGGCAAGCGAAGCGTAGAGAATCACTTCTGGAGCCACACCAAGGTAAGGCGCAATCACCAGCGCAACCGGCAGTGAAATCGCAATCGCCGCGACGTTCATGATTAGATTCGTCATCACCAGCACGAAAAAGGCAATGCCCATCACGAAAATAAACCAGTTGGCATGTTGCAAAGCTACCAGCCAGTTGATCGCCAGCCACGAAGCCGCCCCGGTCTGCCAGAGACAAAAACCGATGCTCATCGCGCCGCCAAACAGCAACACAATGTTCCACGGGATGTCTTCGAGGTCGTCAATGGTCAGGACTTTTAACAGGAAGAAAAGTATCGTAGCGACCAGAATAATGGCGCTTTTATCTAAAACGGAGAAGATAGGCACGAATGAACGCAGGCTCATCACAGCAATTGCCGAGAAAACAATGACTAGTGTCAGGATTTCCTGCCCGCGAATGGGCCCTAATGTTTTATTCAGGTGATGCACCCGTTGCTTAAGACCGGGAATGACTTTCTGCTCAGGCTTGAAGTAGATCATTACAAAGCCCCAGAGCAAAAACACCATCAGAATACCAATAGGCGCCATATATTTGGAAAGCTCAAAGAAACTGATCTCACGACCTGTAATGTCGCGGAAGAAACCAATCGCCACAGCGCCGCGAGCCGCGCCCAACAAGGTGATAACACTGCCAGCACCAGCCACAAATGCCATCCCGATGAACAACCCCTTGCCAAAGCGCGTCGGTTTGTCTCCCTGATCGTAGAGCGCATAGATTGCCATGAGCAACGGATACACAGCCGCGGCGACGGCAGTGTGCGCCATAATCAGCGTCATGCCAGCGGTCATCACGAATGCCCCAAGATAGATCATGCTCGTCCTCTCGCCCACAAGATCGAGCATTTTATAGGCAATGCGTTTGGTTAAGCCTGTTCTGCTGAAGGACATTCCTATGACCAGCGAGCCAATAATGAACCAGACTGAAGGATCCATGAAGTCTGTGAAAGCAACTTTGGCAGGGCGGATCATAAACAGCACCTGAACCACGCCGATCATAATGCTGGTCACACCAATCGGAATGACCTCGAGAACCCACCAGGTTGCGGCGAGCAGGAAGAGCCCAAGCGCGGCTTTTCCTTCGCGGCTGAGTACAAAATGTTCGCCCTTCGGGTCAACAGCATCTGGCCAGGGGGATGAAAAATAGACTGCAAAAAAGAATGTTAATCCAAGCAGGATAAAGAGTAGCCGTTTCCAGTCATATTTCTTTACGGGGTAAGCTAGCTCGTATGAACCTGGCTTCGGCGGCAGGCCCATCGGGTGCGAATCTCGCCCATGAGGAGTACCGGAAGTCATTTATATTACCTGTTATTTCTTGTCGAGGCTTATTGTTCTAAAAGCAAACTGGCAATTTCACGGAAGACATCAACGCTACGGACAACACCGACGACTTTGCCATCACGCGACACTGCAATGAGATTGAGATCTCGGTTAATCATTTTAAAAATGACTTTTGTCAGATGATCGCTGTAATCAACCATAGTTGTCAGGGGTGTCATTACTTCGCTGACTGGCGTGTCCGCTTGTTCTTGAAGCGCTTTAGATATTTTCCCCTTGGACAGATCAACCAGATTGGGGTCAACATCTACATCAAAAAGCGATTTCCGGTGAGTGATGGGCATGGTGCGTAAAAATTTTGGCTCCAGACCTCGAAGAATATCGCGGCGGCGCACACAACCCAGAAGATGGTAGTGTTCATCGAAAACTAAAAGGGCACGGGGCAAGGACTTTTGCCCGTCTTTGTCAATCTCCGACTTTTCCAATGCAGCAATCGCTTGGCGGAGGGTAAACCAATAAGGTATGTGAGGGTACTGGTCGAGGGAAATCATCATTTCCCCAGCAATTTTGACCGCCATGAGTTCCTCTTTTTTTTTTCAACAGTGGGACTTATCAGCCTCAGAGTCGATTCTTCTTAGGCATATCGCATCGGAAGAGAATCTGACATGCCCGAAATTCTGATATTAGAATATAATTGCCAGAACAAGACTGGTCAAGGACGAGAGCAAAAACTCGTTTCTATTTACCAAGATTCTGTTAGTATTTTCACACAGGCTGCATAAATTTCGCAGCTTTCAATTTTTGAAAGCTCTCTGAATTTTACTGATGTCATCAATCCTGTCAAAGAAGATGTCCACAATATCAGGATCAAAATGAGTTCCTCTGCCGTCTTTAATGATTTCGTAAGCAATCTCATTGCTGAAAGCACTCTTGTAGGGCCGCTCGTTGGTCACCGCGTCAAACACATCAGCCACGGCACAAATCCGTCCCCAGAGAGGGATATCTTCCTTTTCAAGCCCACCCGGATAGCCTGAGCCATCCCATTTTTCATGATGGGAGCGAGCGATGACTTCACCAGCCTGCAAAAGCTCGGAGGTCGATTCACCCAGTATTATTGTGCCGATAGTCGTGTGCTGTTTCATGATGTCACGTTCTGAGCTGCTGAGGATGGCAGGTTTGAGTAAGATCGAATCGGGTATGCCCAGCTTGCCGACATCGTGCATTGGCGAAGTCGTGTAAATGATTTCGATCTCGTCAGGGGGAAGTTCCAGTCCTTCAGCCAGAATCTTGCAGTAATGGCTAATGCGGTGGATGTGTGTTCCCGTAATCGTATCGCGATATTCCGCCGCAAGCGCCAAGCGGTTGATGGTGTCGATGGTCGCCCGTTCAGCTCGTCGGTTGGCTTCAGTCATCTCCTGAAGGGCACGCCTGAGAGCCAGAGTTTTCTGATCGACAATAATCTCCAGTTCTTCACGGTGTCGCTTGATTTCATCCTGCGCGGCTTTCATCTTGAGCTGGGATTCTGTTCGCAGGCGCAGTTCGTTTATATCTATGGGTTTAGAAATAAAATCATTCGCGCCAACTTCAACAGCTCGCAACCGGGCGTTGCGGTCTGAGAGCGAAGTGACCATGATGATGGGGATATCGGAAACGGATGCTTCATTACGAATGCGGCGAATGACTTCATAGCCGTCCATCATGGGCATGTTTACATCGAGCAACACAAGGTCAAAGGTTACATTAAGCAGAGACAAAGCTTCCAAACCATTTTGCGCCTTAACGACCTTATGGCCCCATGACTCTAAAATCTCTGTCAGGAAGTTACGGTTTTCTATCTCGTCGTCAACAATTAAAAACTTTCTTTCAAACTGCATCGAGTTCCCTTAGTGGTGGCGGAAAATGTCAAAATCCATGTTAAGCATTCCTTTAGTTTACCCGTATTTTGTAGCGCACAACTCGTCAGTGTGATCGCCTAAATAACAAACCGGGAAAGATTTCGGAAATGCAAGATACTCCACAATGGTAAATATGTTGTGTGTTAGGAAAATGGAGAAATTCTGAAGAATTTTGAGGAGTACATCAGATTTGACAATAATGTCGGAGTGTCAACCCAACATCTGGCAAAGATGCCGAGGTTGACATCTTTTTCTATGGTGCAATACTATAATAAACAACAAACGAGGCGGATTTAATAGCAATCTCCGTCTCGTTTGCCGACAATCTGAAAATTGAGTCTGTTTAACAATCTACTTCTGATGCTTCTGATAAATCACAAAGGTCACAATTCCCCACGCCATAATAATTGGCGCGAACATTTCGAGCGCGCCAAAATCCCCCTGCACTGTCGTTTTATTTTTATTCCTCATTCCCGGCTTGACCGGGAATCCAGAGAAATATTTTCAGGGTTTTGTTCCCTATGTCATTCCAGCGAAGGCAGGAACCCAAGGCTTTAAAAAACGTCCAATCAGGTTGTTCTTCCTTAAAACAAGAATTCACAACAGATTAAACGGATTAGGGAAAAACAATTGCAAAATGCGATGGATACCTGCCTACGCAGGTATGACAGCGGACGTTGTCCGCTGTGGGCAATCCAGACAAGCCACCCATACCCAACCCTGTCGTTGCGAGGAAGCGAAGCGACGAAGCAATCTCATAAAAGTTCGAGTATCAATCTCCCAATCATTGAGCGCGCCAAACGCTCCCTGTGCTGTCATTCCAGCGAAGGCAGGAACCCAAGGCTTTAAAAAACGTCCAATCAGGTTG
>CAZAGU010000234.1:0-4864 GCA_964484805.1 uncultured bacterium | reverse complement strand
AAGATACTTCCAGGATGCTTAATGGGATTTATGAAATTAATTCACACTATGGCGAGAAGTGTCAGATCCATACTGCTTGCCTGTTTAGTGCGAGCAAAATTGCTATATCCCAAACTTTCACAAGAATTATTCGAAATATGTCTTTAATTCAAGGTAATAAATTCGTAATTTGTAGTGATACCTTAACGGAACGCCTCCTTTCAAAGGCAAACGACCTTCTTTTACCCCAGACCGAAAGACCGCCAATGCCCGACCGTCTATCGAAAGAAACTCCAGATGAATGAATCAATAAAACCATTGCGTATTGGCGATCTGATAGTGCCTTATCCGATCATTCAAGGTGGAATGGGCGTTGGCATTTCGCTGTCTGGGCTGTCATCGGCTGTTGCCAACTGTGGAGGAATTGGCAATATTGCCACCGCTGGCATTGGAATGGATGAACCGGATTTCTACCAGAATTACGCCCTCGCCAATGACAGAGCACTTCGCAATGAAATACGAACAGCGCGCGCCAAATCAAAAGGCATACTCGGCGTAAACATCATGGTCGCTATCACCAACTTCGCCGAAGCCGTCACCACTTCCATCGAAGAAGGGATTGACATCATTTTCTCCGGCGCTGGTTTGCCAATGAATCTGCCCGAGTTCCTTCGACCTGGCGATAAAACCAAACTCGTGCCGATTGTTTCTTCCGGCAGAACCGCGGCGTTAATTTGCAAAAGGTGGTTGTCAAGATACAACTATCTGCCCGATGCATTTGTGCTTGAAGGCCCAAAGGCTGGCGGGCATCTCGGTTTTAAATACGAGCATATTTCAGATCCGAACTATTCCCTCGAAATGTTGTTGCCTGAACTTATTAAATCTGTCAAACCCTTCAACGATAAGAACGGAAGGTCTATCCCGATTATCGTCGCGGGTGGAATTTATACTGGCGCTGACATTCATCGCTTCCTGTTAATGGGCGCCGATGGCGTTCAGATGGGCACGCGATTCGTCGTTACTCATGAATGCGACGCTTCGAACAAATTTAAACAAACCTATATTGATGCGAAGAAGGATGACATTCTGGTAATCAAAAGTCCGGTGGGATTGCCGGGGCGAGTCATTCGGAATGCCTTTGTCGAGTCAATCAACCGCGGCGAGAAAGCTCCTTATAAATGTCCTTACCACTGCATTCACACTTGCGATTATAAGAACAGCCCCTATTGCATAGCCCATGCGCTTGTCAATGCCAAGCGTGGCAATTTTAAGGCTGGCTTCGCTTTTGCCGGCACAAACGCATACCGCGCCACTGAAATCATCTCTGTTAGAGAACTGTTTGACATCTTGATTGAGGAATACAAGCACGCCAAGATGGGCAATTCAATACAAGCACATTGCCTTATGTAAAGTAAAAACCCCGAGTCGCATGGCTCGGGGTTTTTACTTTACCAGTGCAGAGACATCTGGAATTACACCTGCAGTTTCCTGATGAAGGTTCTTGAATATAGAGGCTTATCTGTGATAATACCGTCGGTGTGGAGATGCCAAAATTTCTCTATGTCGGAGTGTGAATTAACCGTCCAGGGGATAATCTTCAATCCCTCTTGCCGCGCTTCATGCACCCATTCAGCATTCAAGCGGTGAAAATGTGGCAACAGATAGCGGCATCCAAGGAGCTTTGCACCTTGCACAGCGTTCTGACTGCCTGTCAGTTTTCCAGCAAGTCGGTCAATTAAAAATCCTCGCTCAATCAGCGGCTCAAGATTCCGGCAGACTTGCAGAACATCCGGCAGGAACGATGAAATAATAACCCGTTTTATCACGCCGAATTCCCGAACCATTTCAATCACGCTTCTCGCGGCATCCAGCTCCTTGATTTCAAGATCAAAATGTAACATCTTGCCGAACTGCTCCAGCACATCTTCAAGGCGCGGAATGGGCTCGCCGTTCTTCAGGTGAAATTCCGCCAGCTCATCGTAATTAACATCTCGCAGAGCGCATTTATGCCCGCCGTTCAATGCCAGACGATCATCATGAAATACCACCGGCACCCGGTCGCGAGTCAGGCGAATATCGCATTCCACCCACGAGAAATCATTGTCAACGCAGAATTGAAACGCCGATTGTGAATTTTCCGGGTTGTAAAACATCCCGCCCCTGTGGGCTATGATCTGAAATTCCTCCGTAACCCTCTCCCCTATCGCCTACCATTTAACTCCAGAGAAGACCGCTTGAGCTATGAGCCCCGCGAGCGGCGGGAAAATCATTGTGCAAGCCATCCTGATTAGCGTAAATTTCCATCCAAGTATGCCGACTTCCAACGGCAATCGACTGACCGCCCACAACGACCAGCCAGTCAAAAAAGCAACCATCGTTCCGACACCAGCCCCAGCCTTCATAATCGAGGCGGCAATTGGCAGGCTGACGAACGGCCCACCCGGCATCAAGCCTCCAGCGAATGCGCCGATGAATATCCCGCGCAAGCCCGACTCAGCTCCCACCCAGTGAGCGATTGTCTCGCGCGGAATCAACACCTGAATCATTCCAGCGACCAGAAATGAGAACAACAGCAAGGGCAAAATCTGGACTGTCATCTTTGCGGTTGTAGCCATACCCAGTATATGACTGCCATCGCCTCGCCGAAATGCGAGGTAAGTCAGCAATACTGCCAGAGTGCCCATTATTATCGTCGGGATAATCATGGTGTTGCCCTTCTTTTTCTTCGCCATTGACTCCCCTTAAATCCAGTCGACTATGGTCTATTTCCCCCGAAACGACACCTTGACCGGCACACCAGTAAAATCGTACTCTTTGCGAATCAATCGCTCAACATATCTATAGTAGGACTTGGGCACGACCTTAGAATGGCTGGCGAAACAGACGAAATGCGGCGGTCTGGTCGTAACCTGCGCAATATACTTCACCCGAACCAGCTTGCCTTTCACGGCAGGCGGTGGGTTGTTCAGAAGTTGCGAGCCTATTGCCTCATTCAGATCGGCAGTTGCAATGCGTTGGTCGCGAAGTTTTTTCACTTCCAGCGCCCTCTCAAGTATTTTTATCGACCTCTGACCCGTCAACGCCGAGACAAACAACACTGGCACCCACTGGAATGTCGGCATCTTGAATTTCCAATTTTCCAGCCATTGATCCGCCGTGTACTGGTCCTTTTCGACCAGATCCCACTTGTTGACTGCCAAAAGGATTCCTGTGCCTGCCTCATCAGCCTGATTGATCAGCCGCATGTCCCCTTGAACCAAACCCTTCTCGGCATCAATCATTATCACGGTAACCTCGCATCGTTCCAGAGCGCGCAAAGCGCGGAGGGTCATATAGAAATCAAGACCCTGCTCTCCGTAGCGTTTGCGTCGCAGTCCGGCAGTGTCAATCAGTCGGATCGACAAGCCGTGATATTTGACAACAGTATCCACCGCGTCGCGAGTTGTTCCGGGAATATTCGACACCACCATCCGCTGGTTGCCGGTGAGGCGGTTTACCAATGATGACTTACCGCTGTTTGGCGATCCAATAATTGCCAGCGACATAGTGTCCTTCTCGTCGCTCTCAGGATGAACTGGCTTGATTTTTTGTAGTAGTTCCACCAGAGTATCGAGCATATCGGCAAACAGGAATCCAGCTTTGGATGACACCGGAACCGGATCGCCCATGCCCATCGTGCCGGCTTCCCAGGCATTGCCAAGCTGGGATACATCATCCACTTTGTTCATAATGAGCAATGTGGGAGTTCCTTTGCGGAGGATGATCTTGCTGAGTTGAACGTCGGTTTCAACCAATCCCGTCTGCGAATCAATCACAAACAGAATCACATCAGCCTCATCGGTGGCAATCATCGTCTGCTCACTGACGGCATCGGTAAGTTCATCGCCATCGCCCGGCGGCAGGTATCCGCCTGTATCGACCAGAGTGAACGACAAACCATTCCATTCTGTCGCGGCGTAATTTCGGTCTCGTGTAACACCGGGTGTGGAGTCAACTACGGCATTCATACGCCGAATAACCCGGTTAAACAATGTTGATTTGCCAACATTCGGTCTGCCAACAATAGCGACCACTGGTAGCGCCATTTCTGTCCTCTTAAGGATAAATTACACTAGAAGCATTAGATATTCCACGTTAAAGAAAAGTGCGTGAAATATCAAGTCCTCACTGTAACAATATAAAAAAAGGATGAGGTTTCGGACAAACCCGAATTGACCTTCATCCAGTTGGGGTTGAGCGGCTGACGGGATTCGAACCCGCAACTTCCAGCTTGGAAGCTGATTCCAATCGGTATCCAAATCATTGCGGGTTAGGAAACCGATATCTACACTCCCTACTGGGCAAGACTTATGCAGTCAAACATCTTAATTATAGCTGTCAACCGCCGCCAAAGTTGACACTTAAGCCACGCCTTCGCACTTGTAGCCGTATCGTACCCAGCAAGCTGGCATTTTTCAATACGTTCTGCCTAACACCTAGGCTGGCAAGATTTTTGCAAAGTGTATGTAAAAATAATGTGCTAGGAAGATCTCTGCAAGCTTCAGTTGCCTGCATTAATTTTCCCACACATACTCTGAAGAGTTTTTAAACTATCCGGCTCATCGCTTTCCAACTCGTTCATTCAGCATCATACACGCGCACTTGGGACTTCCTGCCTCTCATTAAATCTCGGTATTACGGCGAATGGACACATTAAACCGTCGCACAATTTAAAGATACTGAACCTCGACTCAAATTTCAAGAAAAGCAGTGTGAATTTGGAGAATTTTAAAAGGATGCCAATCAGTTTGACTGAAGTTTCGCAGTTAATTACCACGCATATTTTAGGCATCGCTTAGCCATTGGTTTGGCTTTTCACCCCAAAAATCATCCATTAGCGTTTGAA
>CAZAGU010000233.1:0-4870 GCA_964484805.1 uncultured bacterium | reverse complement strand
TCGTCCCACTTCTGTTTGATATCGTCGCGTTTGTCGTAACCAAGCCGACGGGCTTCAGCCAGTTTGAGATCGCGGTCGGTGTACTCATCAAAAATTCTCATGCGATCTTCAAAAGTCTGCTTCATGGCAGTGGGTTCGTTACGATAGCGGATGTACATTTTGGCTTTAAAATCAGCTGCTGTGATTGTAGTGTCACCCCAGGTGGCTACTACAGAGTCGTCAGTTACGTTTGTTTTCGGTGCGCACCCCGTCCACAGGGTGACGACAAAACCAAGCAGCATTAAAAGCAAAATGCGGGAGTGGCGAAAATTCATATTCTCATCTCCTGCTAAACTAAGAATGTTTTGTTTGCCCACAATTCACTGGTGAAGTGTCGGGTTCCGGGTACTTTGCATTTCTTTAGTAATACACTATTTCTAAAGACTGCGTTTGTGAACTCGTTCACCAGCTCTCGTGGATTTTCAAACTTTTAAATTGTTCTAATCCTGTAATATACCCTTCCGAGTCAGATGTCGCAAGAATTTCTCGGCAAATTCCAAAGAATTGTTTGACTTGATGGGATATATTAGCTCCAACGGGTTGGTCATTCTCAGCTCGACCTTCTCCGGCGCGGCTTGAGAAATGAGCAATCCGATTTTTTTTTGGCTTTCTGATGGATCAGGCGGCAGTTTCAAAAGGGCTACCATTGCCTTCTTCCCGACCTTGATTCTGCTGAAACCTGCCATTTTGCCCATAGTCTTTAACCGCGTGAGTGTCAATAAGTTCCCGGTTTGTTGCGGAATCTGTCCAAAACGGTCACGAAGTTCAGCTTGAAGCGCATCAATCTCTTCCAGATTCTTGATTTTTGCCATCTGACGGTAAAATCCATAGCGCAGATCGCTGTCATCAATATATTCCACAGGAATCAGCGCAGGCCCGCTCCAATCAATGCGAACATTCAGTTTGGATTCATCCTCATCAGGCAGGAATTCTTCACCTCGTGCTTTGCTGGTGATTTCGCTGAGCATTTTAGTGTACATATCAAACCCGACCGCGCTGATAAAGCCCGATTGCTGAGATCCCAGAATATTTCCCGCGCCGCGAATTTCCAAATCACGCATCGCCACCTTCATTCCACTGCCCAAGTCGGTTAATTCTGTCATGGTGGATAGCCGACGGATTGCCGTCGTGGAAATCGTCAGCTTTGGCGGTGTCAGCAGATAAGCGTAAGCCTGCCGGCTACTTCTGCCAATTCTACCGCGAAGTTGATATAATTGCGCCAATCCAAAGCAGTCGGCACGATTTACAATGAGCGTGTTGGCGTTTGGGATGTCCAAGCCTGATTCGATAATCATGGTCGTGACGAGCACATCATACTTGCCGTGCATGAACTCAAACATGACCTTCTCAAGTTGGCGCTCCGGCATCTGCCCATGCCCAACAGCAAACCGAACACCCGGCACCAGCCTCTCCAGCATTTCTTTCACTGTGAAAATGGATTGCACCCTGTTGTGCAGGAAGAAAACCTGCCCCTCGCGATCAACTTCGCGCAGGATGGCGTTGCGGATGAGTTCTTCAGACCAACCATGCACTTCAGTTTGGATCGGCAGTCTATCCACCGGCGGCGTGTTAATCTGGGATGTGTCCCGCGCGCCCATCAGCGCCATGTTCAGCGTTCGAGGAATGGGCGTGGCGGTCATGGTCAGCACGTCAACATTGGTCTTCATCTGCTTGATGCGCTCCTTGTGAGCCACGCCGAAGCGATGCTCTTCATCCACGATCAGCAAGCCAAGATTCTTGAATTCAACATCACGCGAAAGCAATCTGTGGGTGCCGATGAGAATGTCTGTCTCGCCCTCTTTCAGCTTCAGCTTGATTTCCTTGCTCTCGGCAGTGGTTCTGAAA
This sequence comes from uncultured bacterium, assembly GCA_964484805.1. Lineage (GTDB taxonomy): Bacteria > Electryoneota > AABM5-125-24 > Hatepunaeales > Hatepunaeaceae > CAZAGU01. The sequence goes on along the minus strand of CAZAGU010000233.1, from coordinate 2,986 downwards.
CGTGACAGCACATCAATTTTAATGGGATATGCCGCCAGACGCTCGCGGAAAGTCTCATAATGCTGCTGGGCTAAAATGGTGGTTGGCACCAGCACTGCAACTTGGTGGCTCTCTTGAACTACCTTAAATGCCGCCCGGATAGCAACTTCGGTTTTGCCGAATCCGACATCACCACAGAGCAACCTGTCCATCGGATGCGAAGATTCCAGGTCTCCCTTAATCTCGCTGGTGGCGGTTGTCTGATCTGGAGTGTCTTCGAACTCGAAGGATGATTCCATTTCCGTTTGCCAAGGAGTATCTGGCGGGAAGGCTATTCCTTTGACAATTTTTCGCTTTGAGTATAGCTTGAGTAGCTCATCAGTCATATCCTTGATGGCTTTCTGAGTGCGCTTCTTGGCACGATCCCAGTCATTGCCACCAATTTTGGACAAGGTCGGACGAGCATTTTCCATGCCTGAGTACTTCTCGACCATGCCGAAGTGTTCAATTGGGATGAACAGCAGATTATCGGCATACTGAATGCGCAGACATTCCCGCGGATGACCGGTGACCTTGACCATCTGCAAGCCTTCGTAGCGACCAATGCCATATTCGGCATGGACAACAAGATCACCATTGGCGAGGGCTGTTCGGTCGAATTGAATGGCAGAGCGACGCCGGAATCTTGTGTGTTGCGCCCGTTGGCGGCGACGACGGAATATCTCCCGCGTTGTCAGCACGCAGACATTGGCGGAATGACAAATAAAGCCAGCGGAGAGCATAGGGGTAACAACGCGCACCTGATCGAGCTTCTCGTCAAAAAATTGCTCGCGGAGGTGATCTCGTTCACCTTTAGCGTCAGTTGTCATCCAGATGTCGATCCTCTGAGGGATGTACTGTGAAAAATACTTCGGTAGCTCGTCAACTGCGCCTGTGAAAGCCTCCGGTTTCACGGAATCGAAATCTATATCGACCAGATTTCCCCGTTTAAGCTCAGAAACGATGAGCTGTTTATTTGGAGCCGCTTTAGCCAGCAACTCATCCAGGGACTGTAAAGAATGGTCAAACGGGAGTTCTTCGCCCGGATCTGCTTTTTTTTGAAATTTTTTATTTTTTTCGACAAATTGTGATATTCTTTGCTCGATTTCTTCAGATTTATACCATATTATGAGAGAATTCTGAGGCAGAAGATTGAATACACCGCTGTCAGTAATCTCGGTGTCATCACCGATCAGTAATGTTATTTCATCAAGTTCCTTTGAGCTGCGTTGAGTAACAGAATCAAACTCGCGCAGGCTGAAAACTTCATCGCCCTCAAGCTCAATACGAAAAGGGTTTTCAAACCCAAATGGGTATATATCGATGAGCCCGCCACGCACTGCAAACTGCCCCTGTTGATCGACAACCCGCTCGCGCTTGTAGCCAGACTGCGTCAGCTTGATGAGTAATTCATCGCGCACGAGAGTATCGGCATAACTGATTTTCACGATGTGTTTTTCAATCCAATCCTGATCGGGGCTTTTCTCAATCAGCGCTTCAGGTTGGGTGACAGTAATGAGAGATTCAGCCATGGAATCCGTCTGGCGAAATCTCAAGAGTGCATCTATGCGCTCGTTGCGCGGCCCCATAGCCAACGATGAGCTCTCGTAAGCATATATATCTGTTGGTGGCATGTAGGCGGCACGCTTCCGCCCAAGCAATGTTGCGAGATCGTTCATTAAGATCTCAGCATCGCCAGCGCTGGGAACTACTATCAGCAGTGGATTCTGCAGGCTGTTCAGCATTGATGCTGCTAACACCGACAACAGTGAGCCAATCATCCCACCAGCGTAAATCTGGGGCTTAGATAGCCACTGTTTCATCAAATCCTGAAATTTTTCAGAATTTGTAATTTGTTTGACTAAGGTTTTCATTTGACGAAAATCCTTGTTATATTCCTCTAACTTCCTTGTAAATAGGAAGGTAAAACGCTACCTGTCAGGGAAATGGTGAATTTAATTATTTTTGCTTTTGAAAGTATTTTTCTCACCAAACACTTGAATTACGGGTTGCGTATTAACTAATGTATTAGGCGGGAAAGAAAACCACGTACGTAGTTTACGATTCTGTAGGAATATAGGTCAATCAAAAAACGGGTTTCTTTCCTGATCCAGTAAATTTGATCCTAAAATCAACAAAATAAACGAAAGGCACAACGCCATGAACAGAATTGCCATTCTTATTGACGGGAACAATTTCTACAAAGGATGCCAGCTGAACTTCAGCAGGACTGACGTCGATTTCAGAAGACTCGGACAAAAATTATCGACTGAAATTGATGGTGAGCTGTTGCGCATATATTACTATAATGCGCACGTATCCAAGAGTATTGATCCCTTGGGGTATCAACGTCAGCAGAAATTCTTTGATAATCTGCGCGTTACCCCGTACATCACCCTGAAACTCGGACATTTGGTTTACCATCGTCTGAGAAATGATCAGGGCTTTTCATCACAGTACTTCCCCACAGAGAAGGGTATTGACGTGCAGATTGCCGTTGATATGATTCGTCTGGCTTTGTTGAAGGCATGTGATGGGATTATTTTAGTTAGTGGTGACAGCGATTATATCTATGCTGTCCGCTTCGTAAAAGATTTGGGCGCCAATGTCTATATCGCTTCCTTCCCGATGGGTGGTTCTGCCGAACTGCGTAACGAAGGTGACGGCGCGATTGTAATGGATCTCGAATTTTTACGTGAGTGCTTTATTCGAGCACAACAATATCAACAACGAAATCAGGAACCTGAGCAGGAACGGATTGTTGATACAGTTGCAACGACTTATCAGGCTGACAGATATCGTAATCAGAGCGGTTACGAAGAGCGTGGCTACCAGCAACGTAATGCGCCACCTCAGTATGGCAACCAGCAGTCACGTGAGCCACAGTCACGTGAGCCACAGTTTGGCGTGCCAACTGGTCCCGGCTACCCAGCGAGACCAGAATTTCCGTCAGCTGGGCCCAAAGGTT
>CAZAGU010000232.1:0-4871 GCA_964484805.1 uncultured bacterium | reverse complement strand
ATGCCTAAGAAGGATGGGATTCAGGTGCTGGAAAACATCAAGCAAGATCCAAACATAAAAAAAATGCCAGTTATAATGATTACCACAACGGACGATCCACGAGAAATCAATCATTGTTATCAGCTTGGGTGCAATTGTTACCTCACCAAGCCCATCGACTATGACAAATTTGTGGATGCAGTGACACACCTTGGCGCATTTTTAAAAGTCAATGAAATACCGCAAATTGAGGATTTTTAGAATGATGGATGTAATTCTTGATCAGACAAGAAAACTTGAAATAGTCAAAGAGAAATCTGGTTTTCGCGTGCTGGTCGTTGAGGACGACCCCGGCTTGAACCACTTGATTTTGAGTTCACTCAATGGCGCTGGTTTTCCAGTTGAGAGTGCTTTTGACCGTGACAGCGCTGTGGCGAGTGTGATTGGAAACTCAAATGTTCTGCTCCTGCTGGATTATAAACTGGGGCAAGTTACCGCTCAGGAATTGCTTGACGATTTGAAAGTCCATTCGCTGAATGTCCCTTTCATCATTCTGACAGGCCAGGGCAATGAAGAAGTCGCTGTGAAGTTCATGAAACTGGGCGCGAGGGACTATCTTGTGAAGGATCGCGATGTCTTCAAAAATGTGCCTCATGTTGTTCAGAGAGTATTCAACGAGATTCACCACGAAAAACAACTTGCCGCAACTGAAGCATCATTGCGTGAGTCCCAACAACAGAATCAAGCTATCCTGAATCTTCTACCGGATTTGATCGTCAAGTTCAACACCGAAGGAATAGTTTTATGTTGCAAGGATTCGAGCTACTGTGCTCTGGTAAAAGAAAAGGATTGCATAGGTTCGGACATTCGGGATGTCATGCCTGAGGGAGCTGGCTTTGTAAACTTTGACCACCTTAAAACTGCGCTGGAAACCAGAAAACTTCAGATTTTTGAATTCCTTTTAAGAGTAGAAGAGACTACTCGCCTTTTTGAAACCCGTATGATTGCCGCCAGCGAAGACAGTGTGCTATGCATTATCAGGGATATTACTGAGATCAAGCAGGCTGAACAGGCATTGAAAGAATCACAGGAACGGTTGCGCATTGCCTCAAAAACAGTGCCGCTGATTATTTTCAATATGGATTTAGACCTCAGATATACCTGGATTTACAACCCAAACAAGCTTGATATTCTGAACAGAATGATCGGACAAACCAATGCCAAATTATACGCCAAAAAATATAGCGCCAAACTTACAGCCTTGAAAAACAAAGTGCTTCAGACCGGAAAAGGGCTTGCCGAAGAGATATTCATTATCCTTGAAGGCAGGGAATACTATTTTTATCTGTCACTTGAACCGCTCAAAGACAGCGCTGGCAACACCGAAGGGTTAACTGGGTCAGCTCTGGACATCACAGACCGAAAGAAAGCCGAGCTGGAGCGCGAAAAGCTGATTGAAAAGCTACAGGATGCTCTTAAAGAAGTGAATCAGCTTCACGGGATGCTACCAATATGTTCAGGATGTAAAAAAATCCGCGATGATAAAGGATACTGGAATCAGATTGAAAAATACATCAGTGAACACGCTGATGTAGAATTCAGCCATGGTATGTGTCCTGAATGCCGGAAGGAATACTACGGTGATTTGTAAATAATAAAGGATTTATTCACCATGAAAAAACTATTCATTACCCTGGCTATTACACTTCTGCTGTGTGGATGTGGAAAAAAAGAAGAACCCAAAGCCAAACCCGAACCTCCAGACAAGGTTTATGTCACTCAATTTGGTGAAAACTACCACAGGCTCGGATGTAGCGAGCTTGAAGGACAGGGCGCAACCATGGGCATGACATACATGAAAGCGGAGGACAAAGGCTATCATCCTTGCGAAATTTGCCAGCCTCCAAGTTCAGAAGATTAGTGAAATATTTCCCTAACTTTCTGTAAGTAAGTAATTTAAGGTTATTCTGGCGGTCTCATTCTCACACTGTTATTAAGAAACCACTCAAAAGCTTGCTATAATTGACTACGTGGTTTATATTCGCATAAATAATTCAGAAATTCAAACAAGACCTGCCATGCAGAGATTTTTTCCATTCCTGAGATGGTTCAAGAAATATAATATCAACAGCCTTCAGGCGGATATTATTTCCGGCTTAACCGTCGCGCTGGTGCTTATTCCCCAGTCAATGGCATACGCACAACTAGCAGACCTGCCAGCGTATTATGGCTTATACGCGGCGTTTCTGCCGCCGATTGTTGCCGCGCTGTTTGGGTCAAGTAATCAACTGGCAACCGGACCCGTAGCCATTGTTTCGCTGATGACCTCTACTGCTCTGGCGCCTCTGGCGACCGCTGGCAGTGAATCCTACATTGCCTACGCTATTGTGCTTGCGCTTTTGGTGGGTGCATTTCAGTTTCTCCTTGGCACTCTTCGACTTGGGTTGGTCGTCAATTTTCTGTCCCATCCGGTTGTAAACGGCTTTACCAATGCCGCAGCTCTGATTATCGCCACTTCGCAGTTATCCAAACTGTTTGGTGTCTATGTTGATAAAGCAGAGCATCACTATATGACCGTTTACAATGTCCTGAAGGCGGCAATCCATTCTACACACCTGCCAACCCTCGGCATTGCGGTGTTGGCTTTCGGAATAATGTACACTCTGCGGAAGATTAATCGGAAAATTCCCGACGTGCTGATCGCGGTCATTGTAACTTCGCTGATCTCCTGGATTTTTCATTTCGAAAACAACACCACAGTTCAGATAGATTCCCTCGCACAGCCCGCAATCCAAGAGAAGATCATTGAGTTCAACGACAGCATTGCCCAGATCGAGCAAAAGATGACGAGTCGGGTTGAACTTGGGCAGATTCTTAAGGATGCGCAAAAGCAATACGGTAAACACTCAATTCCTGCCTTGAATTATGGGCATGAGATGTCCGTCCTTGATCTCGAAATCCACCACATGAAGGAGAAAGCAGGGCAAACCCGCGCCGAACTTCAATCCAGTCGTTTCGTTATGACAGAAGATGAGCCAGGTCAGGTATATCTGGCTGGCGAAGCGCCAGCTGGCGTGGCTGTTAAAAAGCATCACTGGATAATGAAAGTCAAAAACAGCAAGCTCGAACTGAACGAACTGGCATTCATGGGTGGTGGCGCTGTAGTGGGCACTATACCGAGAGGATTGCCGGCGTTTGGTGTGCCGAAAGTCAAATTGAGTCTAATCCTGCAACTTTTCCCGATGGCGATTGTGATTTCGCTACTGGGGTTCATGGAAGCGATCTCCATAGCCAAAGCCATGGCGGCTCGAACGGGACAACGGCTCAACCCAAATCAGGAGCTTATCGGGCAAGGTCTCGCCAATATGATCGGCTCATTCAGCGGTAGCTATCCTGTTTCCGGTTCATTCTCACGCTCGGCAGTGAACATTCAGGCTGGCGCAGTAACTGGCATCTCGAATGCCTTCAGCAGCGCGGTGGTTTTGATTATTCTGCTCTTTCTGACTCCATTGCTTTATTACCTTCCGCAGGCATCGCTGGCGGCAATCATCATGATGGCGGTCATCGGTCTGGTGAATGTCAAGGGTTTCATACACGCCTGGCACGCTCAGAAGCACGATGGCATCATCGCGGTAATTACATTCATTGCCACCCTCGCGTTCGCACCGCATCTCGACAAAGGCATCATGATCGGTGTGGGCTTGTCGCTGGGGTATTTCCTCATCAGGAACATTAAGCCGGAAATGGCATTGCTCTCGAAATTCACCGACGGCACATACCGAAACGCCGAGCGCCGCAATCTTCGCAAATGCAAGCACATCGCGGTTGTCAGATACAGCAATTCGCTGTTCTTTGCCAATGTCAGCTACCTTGAAGACAAAGTGCTCGATCTGCTTGATACCATGCCGGAACTTCGCCATGTTCATATCGTGGGCAACGGCATCAACGAGCTCGACGCATCCGGCGAAGAGACACTGTCCATGCTGGTGCGGCGGTTACGTGAAGGCGGTTATGATGTCTCGTTCAGCGGGTTAAATGAGGAAGTGCTGGACGTTCTGCACCGGACTCATCTCTATGAAAAGATTGGCGATGATCATATCTTTGGTAATGTTGCTCTGGCATTATGGAATTTCTACGAGAAAGCCCATCGGAACACCGACGAACGGGAATGCCCATTAGCTGAAGTGTATTTCAAGGGCTATGAAATTGATCCTGAGCAGATGAAAAAAATGCAGATTGCCGACGCTAAGGAACAAAACCAGCAAGAAAAAGGAACGGAGAAATAATATGGCGATTGTAACAGTGTTCAGCGGGATCTACTGCCATGCTGATGAAGTCGTCGCTGAGATCACTCAGAAATACAGCTTAAAGCAGATCGACAGCCAGATAGTCAAAGAGACATCCGCTCGCTATAAGATCCGCGAAGACAAGCTTTTGAAGAGCATCCATGATAAACTGCCCTTAAACGGGAAAATCTCCAAAGACCGCAAGCGGCACATCGCTTGCCTGCGGCTGGTTCTGGCTGAAATGTTGCTGGAAGACGGCTTGCTCCTGCACGGACACGCCAGCCATCTGATCCCGATGGATATTTCGCATGTGTTGCGCGTGTGTTTGATTGGCAACCATGATTTCCGCGTGGCGAATGCCGAAAAAGAGGATAACAAATCCGCCAAAGCCGCCGCGAAAGCCATACAGACTGAAGACGCGCGCAGCTATGAATGGGTGCATTATCACAGGGCATCGGACCCTTGGAATGAGGCGCACTATGATGTGGTGATTCCAATGCACGACACCAGCGTTGCGGAAGCGGTCGGGATTGTCAGCGAGAACCTGAGCAAGGAAGCGGTTGCGACCACCGACTACGCCATTGAATCGGTCAAGGATTTTATCCT
>CAZAGU010000231.1:0-4892 GCA_964484805.1 uncultured bacterium | reverse complement strand
TAAGTATTAAGACGATTAGCGTAGAGATGATCAGGGCTGGGGATTTCGCCTTGTGCATTCACGAGGTAAAACAATTTCGACCAAGGAGGTTGAAAATTCGTCGAGAAGCAAAGCGCGCCACCTTGAAAACCCTGTAAAATTGTATTCGAGCGGCGTGAATTCGGAAGGCTGTAACCAGAAAACTGTCGCGGTGGATCCCACAAGCGTTGCCCGGCATAATCTACATGATTGTGGACGGTAGTGTCACGATCTCGCATCTCATACCAGATGCCACCAAGCTGATCGTCTATTATACGCGTTCCTGGTCCTGATCCAGCATAATTTGGCATACCGTATTCAATATCTGGCCGTTGTTCAGCCCAGGGCCAACCTTCCCGCAAATTTCCATCTTCGTCAATGGCGATGAACCTCATGTGGTTGGCATAATACAATCCGCCGTGAGCATCCGGCAACAGGCAGGGAATGCTGGCATCGGCTGAGATAGAGGGAAAAGTTGCCACTTCGTGGGGATCACCGTCCCACAATGGTTGGCCTTCGGAGGTAAACTTCTGGGCATAGAGGCGTACTTCTTCATCCAGTTCGGGCTCTTGCGAAAGCCAGGCGATGAAAATGTTGCCGTCCTCATCAGCAATGGTATTGCCGGGGTGAGGGATTGTGTTTTCGGGCGAAAATTGGCGTGGACGTTGCATTTCGGGTTGCAGGTTCTCGCCGATGATCTGGTAGAAGAGATGCGCCGCGCCGTCTTCAGCACGGTTTTCGTGATAGACAACCATCACCCGATCCCCACCGCTGAGGGGAAAACAACCATGAACGATAGTACTGGAATTTGACCAGACATAGGCACCGTCATCGCCGAGCAGGCGATGCGGAGCGGCGTTGGTGATAGAATGAGAAAAGAAGCTGAAAATAATCACCGCCGATAAAATGGCGATAATCAGGCGCTGTGGAATTTGTTTCGTGTTCATCTTAGTGCAAATCCTGCTTGATAAATAATTAATGTTCCAAAACATGCGTATCGTTCTGCCGTTGAGGCTTGATTTCAGCCTGCAACGGTTGTTCACTTAAGTTGTCGCTATGACCGCCGCAAAGTATATACCATCTGTACTTTGCGTCTCTGTGTTGAAATTAATTTATAGTATTAAGCCCTGTTGGTCGGAGTAGGACAGGGGATTACTCCCCCGTCCTACTCCATAAGTCCATCCCGCCTTGAAATACCTTGGTTAGAGGCTGGCAATATAGTTGTGCTACCAATTCTCGGAGGGCTTCATCATCGCTACCTTCGATACGCGGCATAAGACTGGGTACTCGCATGGTCTCTCTGCTTTTCTTCGCTTATCTTGTCAACGGACAACTCCGCCCTTTTTAGTGTCATCCCACCTGGCAGTCAGACGCATATTTCTTTCAGCTCACCTCACAACCGATAGTTTACTAATTTCGCTCCTATTCGGCAACACTGAAATATTAAATGCCCTCGCATGGTGTTCACAGCGCCGCTACTTTCTGTGCCAGATGGACTTTTGACGAGGCAGAGGTGTTTTTTCAACGGTCTCATCTTATACTCTACTTCACCAACCTCTGCAAATCCCTTCCCGACGGATTCTGGAAAATGGTAAGGTCGAATTTTGAGGTTACTGCAATTATGTGGTCGAAGATGTCTGCCTGGATTGCTTCATAGTTGTTCCAGTTGGTGTCGTTGGTGAAGACATAGATTTCTAGGGGGATGCCCGTCTCGCCTGGGGCTAACTGGCGGATTAGGAAGATCATCTGCTTGTGGATTTTTGGGTGATTGTGCAAGTACGCTTCGAGATAGGCGCGGAAAACGCCAAGGTTTGTCATACGGCGTCCGTTGATGCTCTCCGACTGGTCAATCTGGTATTGCAGGTTGTAAGTGTCGATCTCCAACAGCCGCTCGCGGATGTAGTCTTTAAGAAGCTGCATTTTCTCAAAACGGGCGAGTAGCTTTTCGTCGCAGAACTTAACGCTGGACATATCTATATGAATTGCCCTTTTGATACGACGTCCACCGCTAAGCGACATTCCCCGCCAATTTTTGAAGGACTCCTCAATTAGTTTGTGTGTCGGGATCATCGTGATTGTCTTGTCCCAGTTCTGCACTCTGACTGTGTTCAGAGCGATGTCGATAACGTCACCGTCCGCACCGAACTTTGGAACTTCGATCCAGTCTCCGACTCGAACGAGGTCGTCTGAGCTGATCTGGACACCTGCCACAAACGAGAGTATCGTATCTCTGAACACTAACAGCAGCACTGCCGTCATCGCGCCGAACCCGGATAGCATTATAAGTGGTGACTGACCAGTCAGGATCGCTATTCCCAGCAACCCACCGAGTATATAGAGGATTAGCTTTGATATCTGGGCGTAGGTCTTGAAGTTGAACCGCTGCTCTTTTTCCCGATCATCAAGGATTTCACCAATAGTCTTAAGCAACGCTCCTAATGCTAGCATTGTAATCACAATGATTGAGGCTGTCAACATCCTGCGCAGGATATATTCAAATGACCCGAAGAGTGTAGCAAAATTGTAAAGGACAACCGCGGGTGCGATCAATGCGAGGCGATGGAATATGCCACTTTTCAGTAACTTGTCATCGTATGTAGTCTTCGACCGTTGTACCAGTTTTTCAATCCCGCGCAGCAAGTACTTGCGTGTGATTGCATGTACAACAACACACAGCAACAGCACTCCCGCGAGCTTTATATACGCCGTGACTTCCGGGTACTGGCTCAAAAAATTCTTTATTTCGTTCATGCTTTGTTCCGTTTTGTTTCATGTATCAATTCGAGCAGTCAATCCCTTGTGCCTGGTCTTTTTATCATCCGCCCTGTCTAGCATTGGAATCTTGAGCATTTGAGGTTACCTTCAAAGCATGCTAAAATCAATCATTCAATTCGCAAATGCGATCCTCGGATCATTTAAAAGTCGGCAACAGCTTGGGATTGAAATTCTCTTGCTGAGGCAGGGTACTTTATGCCGGCTTCCTCGCAAACGATGTCGAAATGCGCTTGATTGATTAATTTGCGGGCTCGGTTTTCAAGGACGACTTTTTTAAGCTCTGTGATCTCGGCTTTAAGTTTAGCATTTTCAGTTCTCGATGGCGCGGACGACTTCAAGCTTGAAGCTCAATCTGTAGCGAATGGAATGATCTAACATGCCCTGTCTCCTTAAGATAACACTTTTTGATTGTTTCAACCTATATCAGGACAAGACCTCTTCTCCTCGTTCCCGACCTGACCGGGAACCCAGATTGAGAGTTTAGAGAATGCCAACAGACTTAAGACATTCAACATTGTGTAAAGTTTTCAAAGATAGGATTATTATCATGAAAAAGTTACTGCTTTTTATCTTTCTACTTGCCAGTGCATCCTACGCCCAGCCAATTAATAACTGGGTGAGGTTTTACGACGGTCATAACAACGCTGATGAAGCTCTTGATGTGTTCCCGACAATGGACGGCGGGTTTGCACTCGGTGGCTACACATATCTTGATAATGGAGTCGTAGGATTTTTGCTAATAAAAACTGATGACAATGGCGGTGAGGAATGGCAATCAACTTTCCTTGATGAGCGATTCCCCGGGTTGAATAACTGGTGTCATTCTCTAATTCAGACTGATGATGGCGGCTACCTTCTTGGCGGTGAATGCCAGGCTGAAAATCGCGAGAAGTATTTTTCCGTACTTCGGAGCAATAGTGAAGGCGAGAGAATTTGGTGGAGTACATACACTTCAGGAATGAACTGGGCCAGTTGTGAGGCAGTCATAGAGCTAAAAAGCGGCGAATATATTGCCGCAGGGCGAAATCCTGATTTTGAGGCTTATGCAGTGATGCTTGATGGTGATGGCGATGTGATTTGGGAGAACACCTTTGATGATGGAGCCTGGTTTCATGCTTTGCGTGAAACACAAGGTGGATTACTATTTGCGGGTTGGTCAAGCGGTCATCAAGGCTGGTTGTTAAAAACGAACTTTAATGGCGAAGTTGAATGGTCAGAAACCTATGGAGAAGGGAGTTTTTCTTCAATAATCTCATGTCAAGATGGTGGTTTCGCTGTTTGTGGGCATTGTCTTGCTGGTGATTTGAATGACTGTTGGCTTGTCAGAGTTGCAGATAATGGCGATCAAGATTGGTCGCGTACTTTCGACTTCGGTGGAAATGAATGGTTCAGTGGAATCGTTCAGAAACCAGATCAGGATTTTGTGCTTTCAATTTGTAATCAATCTTATTGCGACCCTGCCATAATATGCGTTGATCCCGCAGGAAACGAGCAATGGCATCGTACAGACACAAACAGACTGGACAATCGAGGCAGTGATGAATACAATTCTATTGTAACAAATGTTGCGGGTGATGTCATTTTGGCTGGTGTTGCAAATCGTGAGCGTGACCATCGCACTGATGGAGTCATGGTAAAACTAAATCCATATAGATTGGCTCCTTTGATTATCGGTCATGAGCCTGAATTATTGGATTTAACCATACTTATCGATGAAGTCATTCTTTTTTCCGTCACTGCGATTGATGCACAAGATGATGAGTTGTTTTACTTGTGGGCGCTCGACGAGAATGAAGTTTCTCAAGATTCATCCGTAGAAATCACCTTTGATCAGCTTGGACAATTCGAGTTAAATTGTGTGGTTTCCGATGGCAACCACATTTCAAGCATCACCTGGCACATCACGGTCTCCGACTTCTTCATCCGCGAAACAATTCCAGACACCCTGCACATCACCGCTCGGCGAGGAAGCACACTCCCCTTCGCTCTCGACATTGCTTGTGTTGAGCCGGATGCGCCGGTCATAGAGTGGAGCGTTGTCAATCGCGACAACGACCGCGAATATCTGGGCGAAGCGGATTCAATTGACGTGCTGTTCG
>CAZAGU010000230.1:0-4898 GCA_964484805.1 uncultured bacterium | reverse complement strand
TATTGCGCAACGGTGATATCCACCGGTTGACCGATATGGAGAAATGGGCGGGTTCGGCGATCCGCAAGCAGCTCAACCAACGGGCTGTTAAAGTTATTTCCGAGGCGGTGCCGGAGGCAAATACAGTCGAGATCGCAGGCGCTTCACTGAAAATTTTTTAGTTTATGGAAGTGGCGCGTTGACGAAGCCTGTGGCATCCAGCCAGCCTTGCACAACGCCGTTGATGTAAAAGTCAATGGATGCGCCGTTGCCGTGTCCAACTGCATTGACGACGAATCCAATGCCTAAAGCATCGGTTACAGAAGAAGCGCCGTTCATCACAATCCCGTTGCTGTTCATGCGCGCCTGTGCCATCATGTCAACGGTTTGATCAGCGCGACCAATTAATACATCTTCCGTGTCTGTGCTGGTGCCGATCTTCAAATGTTGCGGTGAAACTACCGTTCCACCGGAATCAATAACGCCGCCGTCATCGGTGGGACCAACTTTCAAATCACCATCGACATTGAGATCGTCAGCAACGTTGACATCCTTGCCAGCGCGGCTAAGGGTTATGTCGTCGGTGGATGCTTGCGTGCCGATTTTCATCTTGCGGGCGGATGCGCCATCCAGTTCAGCGTCAATCTTTGCCACGGCGGCGGCAGCGCCACCAACTACAAGATTTCCATTCACGGTTACTGTCTGACCGTTTCTGCCTACTTTAACATCTTTCGTTTGGGCTAAGGTGCCAAGTAAAAGATCGCCAGGATTCTGTGCAACAGTATTTGTATCAATGCGGCCACCATTCGCAAGATCACCAACTGCCATTTGACCTGCAACTACAAGAATTCCTTGGGCTCTCGTGACACGGCCAGCTCTGCTCAAAATAACATCACCAGCGTTTTCATTTTGAGTTGCCAAGTTCAAATTATTAGCTTGGCCAGCATCAATATTGCCGTTAGTAACAACAACATTTCCGCCAGAAACATTGAACGTGCCTTTTACTTCAACATTCTTACCGGCTCTTGATAACTCAATGTTTTGAGTCAAATCTTCATCTGACCCAATTTTCAGGTTTTGATCTGATGCAGAAGCGTCAATTAACCCATCACTTTCGCCGTCACCGACAATGACTTTTTCCGTCGCGGCAACATATCCATGGATTGTTGCATTTTCCTGAACATGGAGATTATTTATAATATTTGCATCTCCATTGACTTGGAATCCTGTTCCGTCAACTCTTACACCCCAAAGCTCATTTGCAGATACTAAAAGTGAGTTGAAGGACTCGCCGCAAGGCGCTTTTAGCCAAAGACTATCCCCGGCATCAACGGTGTTGATTTCGCAGTCACGGATTTTAATCTGCGCTTCACCTCCGTTTGGTCCAAGAATTTCAGTAACACCTTGGACTTTCAATCCCCGGGCAGACGCACCAGCATTATTGTTAATCGAGTGCAATGCTGGACCGTTTGCATCGTAGTTGTTCACCTTAAGGTAAACACCACCTTCAGCCGGTGATTCCATATCAACGGCTGGTCTTGCAGCGGTTCCATTTCCCCATTCTGGCATAATTGCCTCCAAAAATAAATGTATTATCGGGTAATATACGAGTATTGACCACCATACAGCCCGATATCTGATCTGGTGGAATCACGATCAAAATAATCTGGTAAACCACTATTAACTAATGGTGAGTCTATTGATGGAATAAACGTTCCTTCAATGAACTTTGGATCTGCATAAACATCTCCTTCACCCGGTGCATAGCCATGGTAGTTCTCGGCATTTCCCCAAAATGAATTCCACCCAAAGTCAAAAGCGGTTTGGGAAACAGCGAAATTACGAAGTGCTTGCTGGCAGGACATGAATACAGTGTTGTAAACACACCCCCAAGATATCCATGCGCGACATCCGATTCCGCCTCCAATCATTATGCAGTTCTTAATCTCAGTATTAGAAATATTAATATTGGTAGCAATTTCTTGTGCTTCGAATATGCAATTAAATAGCCTTGGTGATGTTTCATCATAGCCAACATATCCTACCCAATCACATTTTATCCAAAACCCTCTAATCACTGTATTAATTGATTCACCCTCACAACACATAATACCAAATTCCCAACCGTCGGCATCAATAACAGTATTTTCTGCTCCTTCTTCACTTTCCAACCAGATGTTCTTACCCATTAAACGCAATCCTTCACGATAAGTTCCCGCCCTGACCCGCACGGTATCCCCATCCTCCGAAGCATTGATAGCCCCCTGAATAGTCGCGTATTCATCGGGCACCCAGATCACACGAGGTCGATTATTCCAGACTGTGAACCGAATGACCTCGCTGAAGGCAAGGTTTCTGGCTGAGTCCACAGCCTTTATTTGTATAAGATAAATGCCGTCGTTCATCTCGTTTGTGTTCCAGATCACATTTCCATTATAAAATGCATATAAATTATCTAGTTTTTGCCATGGCTGACCGTTCAGAAACACTATCGCCGTGTCAATCGGTGACTCATCAATAATCTGGAAGCGGAGGTTCACCACGCTTTCCAATGTGTCTCCCGGCTGAGGGGACATCCAGGCGACGACTGGCGGCATCCTGTCTTCAGCCGGCGGCGCGGTCGTGTCGTTCGCGACTCGCACCAACAGCGCGGGGCTGGTGCCGAGATTGCCGGATGCGTCCCAGGCGCGGGCTTCCCAAGAATACACGCCATCGGAATCGGCTAAGGTGTTCCAGATCAAGGAGTAAGCGCCCTCGCCGTTGACCGCAATTTCGCAGCCTTCGGGCATGATGCCGTTCTGGTAGAGTCTCACTCGCTGGAGCGGGTTGTCGTCGAGCACGCGGAAAGCAAGTTCCACTTCGCCGCGGACGTTGCCGGGGTCGGGAGCCGTCCACCAGACATCGGGCGGCATGTTGTCTTCAGCGGGGGGCGCGGTGGTGTCGTTTGCCACTCGCACCAACAGCGCGGGGCTGATGCCGATGTTGCCGGCTTCATCCCAGGCACGGGCTTCCCAAGCATACACGCCATCGGAATCCGCTAAGGTGTTCCAGATCAAGGAGTAAACGCCCTCGTCGTTGACCGCAATCTCTGCGCCTTCGGGCATGATACCATTTTGGTAGAGCCTCACGCGCTGGAGCGGATTGTCGTCGAGCACGCGGAAGTTAAGCTCCACTTCGCCGCTGACATTGCCCGGATCGGGAGCCGTCCACCAGACATCGGGCGCGGTGTTGTCTTCAGCGGGGGGAGCGGTGGTGTCGTTTGCGACTCGCACCAACATCGCGGGGCTTATGCCGAGATTGCCAGCTTCGTCCCAGGCACGGGCTTCGAGGGTGTATTGATCGTCGGGGTAGTCGCGGGTGTCCCAACTGAACGAGTAGAGGCTATCGGCATGACCGACAGCTCGCCAGTCATCCGGCGCTTGGCCGTTCAGATACACCGCCACGTTGGCGACTTCGTCGTCGTCTGACGCGGCAATCAGCAGTGTGGTCTCGCCCGACAGATCAGCGTCAGGCGATGGGGCGATCCATTCGACCGAGGGAGGGCGGTAGTCTGGCAGGGCGGCGGTTGGCGGATTCTCATCGTTGCAGCCCAGCATGACACCCCCCGCAACGAGGGCGAGGATCAAGCCAAAGAGGAAATGTTTGTGGCTCATGATTGTCCAATCTGTTGTAATTACGTTAATAGAAAATGCAATCTTAACAAGATAATGTAATCATAATTTTAGTAAAACGAAAGGAATATTCAGCCCATATCAAGCTCAGTCTTGCCTTCCACTTTCAACGCGCGAGCGTCATCATCGGCATTCAGATTAATTGCGTGGATGGCAATTTTGTCAGCGCCGCCGCCTGCTCCGGTGTCTGTGTTGACTTGCAACACGTTGTGGTTAGCTACTGCCGAAACAAGATCTTCGTTAAAGACTCCAGCATTGTTGTTTCCCCATGTGTTTGGCATGGTTCTCTCCATTTAACTTAATGTGGCTCATATGAAAAAGGTCCTCCATAGAGACCTATATCTGACCGAGAGCCATTACGGTCAAATAAATCCGGATCGCCTGTATTAACTGCGGGCGAATTATCAGATAATGTGAAGCCGTTATTTATAAATTGTGGATTGGAAAACACATCGGTTGAATCAGGTTCACGATTATTATAATCCTGGTCGTTATTCCAAAAAAGGTTGTATTGGTGAACAAGATTAGTCCTATACGATGCATGTCCATAATAGCCAAAATTACAATCCATTATCATTGAATTCTCAATCATACCATCTGCATATCCATCCGCGAATCCCCAATCAGCACCGAGTATTAAGCAATTATAAATGAAGGCTTTTCCTGCAGAATAGATTCCATTAACCGCATCACGCACCATTGTTCTTTGATCGATTAGGCAGTTAAAAATTCTGCATGTGCTTCCGGATCGAATGTTAATTCCGGTAAAAGAACCTGTAATTTTAAATCCTCGAACAGTACTAAGCTCGCTTCCTTCTACACACCTGATTGCCTCATCCCATCCAGTTCCATTTATCCATGTTTCCTCAGGTCCATTTTCACTTTCAAGCCAAATGCTTTTTTCCATAAGCCAAATTCCTTCCCGATAAGTGCCTGCTCTCACCCTCACCGTATCTCCATCCTCCGAGGCGTTGATGGCACCCTGAATGGTCTCGAACTCATCCGGCACCCAGATAACCCGCGGGCGGTCATTCCAGACTGTGAACCGAATGACCTCGCTATAGGCTACGTTTCTGGCTGAGTCCACAGCCTTTACTTGTATAAGATAAATACCATCGTTAATCTCGTTTGTGTTCCAAATCACATTTCCATTGTAAAATGTATTTAAATTTACTAGTTTTTGCCATTGTTGTCCGTTCATAAACACAACCGCCGTGTCGATGGGTGATTCGTCAATGATCTGGAAGC
>CAZAGU010000229.1:0-4914 GCA_964484805.1 uncultured bacterium | reverse complement strand
CTACAAATCCCTACCTGCGCCGTCATAGCGAGCGATTAAATGGCCCCCAGATTTTAATCTCGCCCTGCCGGTTCTGCCGTTCACCGGATGAACTGATCAGCAATGTGCCTTCTTTGTTGAACACCACCGAAGCCACAAAATAAGCATGACCCTTCAAAGTTTTCACCGGCTTCCCGCGGCTGGCATCCCAGAGTGTGATTGTCCTGTCGCTATTACCACTGGCGATAATTTTTCCTTCAGGGCCAAAATCAAGCGAAATATACGCGCCAACTTTCTTCTGCTTCATGGTTTGAATCAGCTTACTCTGTCCAACATCCCATATCGCAATCTTACCATCCAGCCAAACCTGCTTTGCTTCATTCCAGACACCGGAACCCGCGGCGAGAAACTGTCCATTCGGGCTGAAATCTATAGATAGCACATTGCCTTCATAACCTTCATAACGGGCTATCTGCTTGCCTGATTTGACATCCCAGAGAATAATTTCACCAAATCGTTCGCCTTGGCTGCCACTTGCAATCATCGCTCCATCTGGAGAAAACTTCAATGACCATACTTCATCGAAGTGTCCTTCCAGAGTTTTAATGATAGTGCCAGTCTTTGTGTTCCAGAGCTTAATCGTTCTGTCGCTGCTGCCGCTGGCGAGTATATTTCCTCTGGGTGAATAGTCAAGACAGCGAACTCGATTGAAATGTCCGTCGAGAGAATATACAATCTGACCGGATTGAAAATCCCAAATGATGACGACTTTGTCGAAACCAGCGCTTGCGAGTTGCTGTCCATTTGGGCTGAATTGAACAAAGGATACTTTATCTGTGTGGCCAATGAGCGTGTTTGTGACCAGGCCGTTTGCCATATCCCAGATTTTAATGGTCTGATCGTAACTGCCAGTGGCGATGGACTTGCTATCCGGGCTGAAATCAACTGAGCGGATGAAACCTTCGTGCCCACGTAAGGTTCTCATGATGGATGCCTCAGAAACCATTTTGCGAAATTGGAGTCTCTCGGTGACTGTCATATTTCTAAGTTTACTAGGACCAATGTATGGCATCAATGCAAAGTATAATACCGCCAGTCCTATGATACCGGCGAAGATATAGAACCATTTGCGGTTTGACTTAAAGAAAGATTTTTTTATGGCAGTGCGGCGGTCTGATGGCATCCGGCGTGTCATATCTAAACGCCGTTCTGCAGTCTCACGTCGATCTGAAAACTGTCGTTTCTCGCGCTTGACCCTTGGGTCAGCTTTATACCGGCGATCTATGCCAATGCGTCTCTCAGGAATGCGCCGGTGTTCAGGCTTGCTTGGATCATTTAACGCAACACGATCTTCTTCACGTCGTCGGGGGTCAATTCCACTTCGACGTTCAGGTTGCCCCCGGTTTTCAAGGAGTTCCCGGTGCTCATGACCCATCCGGCGTTCTGTGTAATCTCGCCGTTCTGTGCGGTCGCGTCTGTCGTCGGGTGTGCGGCGCTCAGATATTTTTTCTCTGTTCTCACTGCCTTGTCTGCTGCCTCTTCGGGAGTCCCCGAGTGTAAATGCGACAACAGCGCTGACTATGACTACCATGAACCATTGTATCTGCAATCGCGCCAAATCAATCTTTTCAGCACCTGCGGGAGGTGAAAAAATCAATCCATAACCAATGGGCGATGAATAGGGAAGCCCGCCGACATCCTGCACATCACTCCAGGGCGGGATAAGCCCCATCAACAGAAAGAGTGCTGCTCCGCCGATGATTATTTTCTTCTGAATCGCATTCACTCGGAACTCCTGACTATCTTCTGAGAATGACATCCTGTGTCAGACAATTTCATAGTGAGAAAAAACATGAACATGGTCTGTATTTTATTTTGGCTGAAAGGCATTGCTTTACTTTTTACTTTGTGCTCACAAATAAATCAAGCTGATCTTATCTGAAACTTCAGAAACATCTAACTTAGTAAAGTAACATTAAGAATGCAGAATTTCAACTAGTTGAACCGAAAGGATGATAACTATGAAAATCGGCAAGAGTCAACCTTCAGGAAAATATACCTAAAAGCGCCCCTGCGAAGCTCACATAATCTGGTGGTAAATCTGCCAAACAAGCCATGTTGCGTTAAAAGGTGTGTTTCATCTGTTCTGTACGCTTGGTTTATCGAAGAAAAACTTGTGTAAACATGATTCTCGTTTTACCTTACGATATTAACTCTCAAACTTCTCTTGAGGAGAATCCATGTTATCACATCCCCATTTTCCTGTGGTATTTGTTGTCCTGCTTGCGCTATTATTCGCCGCAGGTTGCAGCGATGACGGTAGCCCGTCTTCAACAGTCAACATTGCGCCAACAGTTCCCTCTTCTCCAGCGCCTGCCGATAGCGCTGTTGACCAGCCATTGAACCCCACGCTGAGCTGGGTGTGTGTGGATGATGACGATGACCCAATTCTCTATGATCTGCATTTTGGAACGTCTGAAAACCCGCCGCGAATACTGGTGGACTATGCCCAGCGATCTTATGACCTTTCGGGGCTGGAAAATGGACAGAGATACTACTGGAAAATCGTCGCTAACGATAACCGCAACCATTCCAGCGAAAGCCCGGTCTGGAGCTTCACGACTATTGATCCTCAGAATTTTGCGCCAGAACCGCCATCTTCACCCACACCGGCGAATAATGCCATCAACGTCAGCCTTGACGTAGCTTTAAGCTGGATTTGTAGCGACCCGGAAGACGACACGCTCAGCTATGATGTCTTCTTCGGCTACACTCCTTACCCGCCGGAAGTCAGCCATCGCCAGCCCGGGACGACGTTCGAACCAGCGGAACTGCTTCGCGACCGAACCTATTACTGGAAAATCGTTGCCTATGATCAGGCAGGAAACTTCAGTGAAGGCAGCCAATGGAAGTTTGCCACCGGCGGTCAGATCAATCATTCACCGGATGAACCTTTCGACCCGGTGCCTGACGATAATTCTACCGAGCAGGCGATTGACGTGAATTTAAGCTGGAGTTGCTCAGACCCCGAAGACGAGCCGCTCAGCTACGATGTCTATTTCGGTGGATCCGAATATCCGCCAATGGTCAGTAGTCGCCAGCCAAACACAGATTACGACCCCGGCGTGCTGACACTTGACAAAACATATTACTGGAAAATCGTCGCTTACGATACATCCGGCAATCAGACCATGGGCGACCTTTGGCGTTTCAAAACGACCGAACTGGGCAACCATCCGCCGAACATTCCATCGAATCCGTCGCCGCGTGATGGTGTCGCTTTCCAGTCGATAGATGTCGATATCATGTGGATTTGCGAAGACCCCGATGGCGACACGCTCAGCTATAACATTTATTTCAGCGGTTCTCCAGAACTGACTCTGGCAGTTGAAGGTTTTGCCAACAATGTCTATGATCCCGGTGAGCTGTTCTACGGGCGGGCATACTACTGGCAAATCGTCGCCCACGACAACCGCGGTGAGACTATCAAAGGTCCCACCTGGCGTTTCATCACCGAAGAAGAGGGCGGAACTCCAGCTCCACCAGCAGGACCGTCAAACCTTGTCGCCACAGCGATTGAACCTGAGCAGATCAATTTGACATGGCAGGATAATTCCAACATCGAAGACGGCTTTCACCTTGAGCGCAAGATTGCTGATGGCGAATGGGCGCTCTTAAGCGACCTCGACCCGAACACTGTCCGTTTTAGCGATGTCGGTTTGACCACCGAGACCCTCTATTCATACCGGGTGCGCGCCTACAACACACACGGGCAATCTGTTTATTCAAATGTTGCTTCGGCTACGACGCCAGCCTTTCCGATCAACACTCCGACCAATTTAACTGCCGAAGCAGTTTCCCAAAACCAGATCAATCTAAGCTGGGAAGACAATACCACCGGCGAGGAAGGCACTGCCATTGAGCGGAAGAGTGGTAGCGGCGCATGGTCGGAAATCGCCCGCGTGAATCCTGCGATCACCAGCTACGAAGACGCTGGTTTGACGATCAACACTAGCTATACCTATCGAGTCCGCATCTGGGTTGGGGATGAGTTCTCGGGTTACTCCAAAGAAGCGACAGCCTCCACCTTCGACGTGCCTCCCGCGGCACCGTCCAACCTGACAGCGAATGTCGTGGGCAGCAACATTCAGATTGCATGGCAAGATAACTCGAACAACGAGGAAGGTTTCGAGATTCAACGCGCTCTCGACAACGGCAACGAGAACTGGCTGCCGCTGATTCAGGTCGATTCCGATGTAACTTCACACAGCGACAACTCGGTCAGCTCATTTACGGGATACATTTACCGGCTTCGAGCGTATAATAAGGGTGGCTACTCAGATTTCAGCAACACCGCCTCAGCTTTCACTCCTTACGCCGGACAGATAACAGCCATCGCTGGCGGCACTGCTGGGTTGATTATCGTCGAACAGGATGAAGACCTCGGCTCGACATTGCTCGGCACGTTGCCAACGACCGATGAAGCACGGGATATTTGCCTGAATGGCGCAAATGCTTATTTAGCGGTGCATTCCGCCGGAATGGTGGTGGCGGATTTAACTGATCCTTACCATCCTCAGGAAGTGGGCGCAGTGAACCTCGGCGATCAAGCGCAGTCAATCGTATTGCAGGATGACATAGCTTATCTTGGTTGCCGAAGCAGTCTTTGGGTGGTGGATGTGTCAAACCCGGCATCGCCAACCGCGCTCGGAAGCGTCAACTTGCCGGACTGGGGCTGGGATGTTTTTGTGGTAGGGAATCTTGCTTATGTGGCGACTGGAGCTGAGGGATTGACGATTATCAACGTGGCAAATCCGGCCCAACCTGCTCAAGTTGGGCATCTTGCCCTTGGCACCAATGCTCTGGGCGTTTATGTGCAAGGTAACACGGCATTTGTCGCGGCGGATGGCGGCGGGTTGAAATTGGTGGATGTGA
>CAZAGU010000228.1:1512-4933 GCA_964484805.1 uncultured bacterium | reverse complement strand
TTCGAACCAGCTTGGAATCGACCTTCAGCGATTGTCGCAACCTTGCGGCCAGTTGCATCGACGACAGATATTTTCACAGGTGAAGTCTCTGCCAGACTGAATGAAATATTGGTAGTCGAGTTGAATGGATTGGGATGAGCGTTTATCGACATGTCGAAGGAATCCGGCGGACGGTTGGCAGTATTTCCGCCCTTCTTCTGGCTCAACAGTAGATCGAGTTCGTCAAGACGCCGCTCGAAATCGACAACCTGATCGAGGTTGCCGTCATTTTCAAGACGCTGCCGCAGACAAAGTTCGTCGATTGCGAAAAGGACAGAGTCCTGAACGTTGACGTTGTCTTCCTGCTGATATCCAAACGCCTCTTCGATTGCCGAGTCGTGTTCTCCGAGATCGGAGAGACACCAAACAGCCTGGGCTCTTGCCTGTCTCACCAGTACGGGATCGTTGAGATCATCAGCGATTTCAAGAAAATACTCCCGCAGTTCTTCCAGATCACCATTGCTTCTTTTGGTTGCCCCGCGCAAGTAAGATAAGGAAATGAAACGTGAGTGTTCGCTGTAGTTCTCGCTATTGGCAACTTCCATGAACAACGGGATGGCACGCGCAACAATATTGGCGTCCCGACTACAATTATAGTGCAACGCCAAATGAAAGGGGTTTACATCATCAACGGTCTGCCTTTCTTCAAGCCAATCCTCGTCGCCGCCATCATAGTTGACTGGTCCGTCGAAGAGCTGTGCCACATGCGCATCTGGAGCGTCAGTACCCCAGTAATTAAAAGTGGCGTCGAGGGTAACCGGATCGTTGTTCGGATCGAGGAAGCCGTCATAGTCAATTGCTAATTCCGTGAATCCCGCCGAATATATATCGTTTCGTCCAAGATCAAGATTTGGACGGGAATTGTAGTTTGAGATGTAAATCTGGTCATCCCCATTATTCGCGATCTCCACCACACTAAGGTTGTCAAGGGGATCGGGCGCTAAGTTTGGCGTGGCGCTGCTGGCTGACATGAGTCCATTACCGGTATTATGTTCTATATGAACGTAATAGCCTCCCTCATCATCCTCGAAATCACGGTCATTGGGCCAGAAGACGGGGGCGGTATTGGAGCCTGCACAGCGAATGCCGTACCCCACGTTCCATGAAAACTCTCCACCGCGGATACGTACTTCGTCGTTAGATCCGATGATGTAGAGTCCGGAACCATAATTGTGAATTACCTTGCATCCTGTTAGTATTGCAGGCGTATAATGAAGCGAAATTCCATGGTCGCAATTGGTCACGGTTACATTGTCCATCAGCACATGTTGCTCATTGTCAGGATCGAGTCCGCTTAACTTAAGACCATAGGTATAGCCAGAGGTCGCGCCTTCGATCGTGAGCCAACTGAAATTACAATCCGCGTTCGGTTCGCCAAAAGCATCATCGATAATTTCAATGCCTGACCACTCATTATCCTCCCAATTGGTCATGAGTACGGGAGCCTGTTCTTCCCCCCTCACTGAGATTACTCCCCTGACGATTAGCTGGGCTCCGGGTGATGCAAACATCAGTTTACAGCCGGCCTCGACGATGAACAGATCATGGTCAATCTCATTGCTCGTTCTCCAATCACCGCCGCGAACCTTGTAAGGATTACGCTTGAGCGTTACTTCGTGAGTCTCGGTTAAGGTTCCAGCGACCTTAACGTAATGCTCCGTATCCCAATCCCAAAGTCCACCGCCTATAGGACTGATAAAATTGTCCACCTCCTGCCCGCCGAAAAGCCCGATGTCAGTCTGGGAGCCATCCACGTCAAGACCACAGCCCTCGTCTTCATCACCTTCGTTGATCAGGCTGTGGTCAGTAGGCAGGGGACTATCCCACTTGATGTGGAAGTCGTAGTTGCGAGGTGGAATAAAACCGCCATTATAAGTCTCATCCACCAGTTCGAAATGATCGGGAGCGCCATCGTTGTCCTCTATGAAACCTTCATAGGGATTCGGCCGAATCTCCTCGCTGAATGAGTGGCGGTCGTTGGCGGGACCATTGTTTTTGAAGGCATTGTGGTGCATTGCTAAGGGACATACATCATTGGTATGATCAAGTCCCTGTTCGAGACCGTATTCAGCATTATTCCCCATTATGCAGTTCTGGATGACCAGTGGAGGAGCGTCTTCTTCTTCTTCTCCCCACGCGGTAGTAGGAGTGATCTTTATGCCGCTCTCGCCGTTATCCCAGCAGACTGTATTAAGAATGCGAAGATATTCCTCTTGAGCCTCATCGTTATAGTCCTGAACGAGAATGCCGTTGCCCGTATTATGCGCTGAGACACAGTTGCGGATATCACCGTAAATTTCGGTCTCATTGATGTAACCGCTAACGTAGATACCATTCTCGGCGCAGTTATAAACCTGACATCGGTAAATTTGCGGACCAGGGTAATTTATAATTACCGGTCCGGGATTGCCGATTCTCAATTCGATGCCGTTGTGATCGGAGCGCGGCACAAGGACATCGTAGAAATTCATCCTTGGGCAGGAGCTTAGGATATTAATGCCCAAGTCTGCGTTCACATCATACATGTCTATGGCATAACAGCCATGGGCAATATTCACGGCTTCGGCATCGTTGGAATCGATGCTGCAAGTCTCTAAATAAAGCGAGTCGAACTGGGCAATTGAGGCTATGCCAGCGTTGTCCGAGTATCGAATTTCGCAGTTTTTCAGTTCGACATAAGAGTTAAGGTCGAGCTTTATTAGGCCGGAGCTATAGCCACCAAACTCAAACACAGTATACTTCGCGGTAACCTTTCCCTCATACCCGGTCACCGAAGCGTTCGCCTTGATCCCTTCGAACTCGCCGCGATTCGTGCCGGAGTAGTTTGTAAAAGTGACGAGCGATCCGCTTTCGCCCTGACAGTCCAGCGTTCCGCGGACGTCGATGGTTGGGTAGGGATTCAGCGGATCAGAATCGCCGTCGTAGTCGTAGTCGAAGTAAACGGTGACGCCGTCCTCGATGGTGAGGGTTGAGTCGGCCGGGACGTAGCAGTCGCCGGCGATGATGTAGGTGTTAGTAGATAGCCAAGTACTCCACAAGCCGCTGACAGCCGTCAAATCCTTGTTAGCGCCATCTTCACCAAAGACATAGGTCGCTCCCATCAGCTCACCCGGTAAGAGGAGCACGATTGAGAGAATGAAAATCAGACCGATTACGACAGCTCCTAACGGCTGCCGGTGAATTGAACGGGAATGGAACATATTGCACCTTTCAATTTAGGATATAAAGATTCAGACGGTTATTTATTTTATCCGCCTTAGGGGAAGTCAACTTAGAAAGAGGAATAAATGCAATATAGTAAGCATTTTTGAATTTGCAAGCAAAAAATCACAAAAATCAAGGATTGGTATTAATTTTCAACATGGCGATGGATCCCTTGACT
>CAZAGU010000228.1:0-1502 GCA_964484805.1 uncultured bacterium | reverse complement strand
TAAATGCAATATAGTAAGCATTTTTGAATTTGCAAGCAAAAAATTCAGGGATTGGTATTAATTTTCAACATGGCGATGGATCCCCTGACTTCCATCACCATTCCGTCACCGTTCCGTCACATCGCAACTATAGTATTTATATATACATAAAACCATAATGTGACGATGTGACGATTTTCCTTGAGCCCCACCCCTCATTCACTCACCATTTTCCCGCTTAAATCCCTCCACCTTGCTGTAAATCACGAAGGAATAAACCACTGGAATTCCCACCGCCACGAGGATCACCACCATTAGCCAGGCACCACCGAGGTTCATCAAACTGCCGATTATCATCAGCAGTCCCGCGAAAAAGAAGGTGTACCCCCCTAGCCGATGCGTCTTCCGCCATACTTCCTCGCTGGCGAGCGTCCAGGGCGTGCGGATGCCGATGAAAAAGTTCTTGGTAACCTTGCCTAGAAAATTCCCCAGCACAATGAAGAAAAGCCCGACCAAGCCCGGCATCACGCGCTCGATGGGCAGATTGACCGAAATCGCCCGAAGGACGATGAACAGATTGAGCAAAAACATGAACACCACCATCGACAGCTTGATGATACCAAAGCTGCGCCGGAATTTCTCGACCCTGAATCCCTTCGGCGAGATCACGGGAATCAGCCAGAACAAAACCAGCGTCCCAAGCATTGTCAAAACCATCAGCCATGCACCCAGCGGTTTGGCGGTGAATCCATTCGGCGTGCCGTCCAGACCGAAGTGCGTCGGCACCGGGTCGGGCATCTGATTGTAAAACACAAAGGTCACCCCCACCGCCAGAATTAACAGCAGCAGGCAAATTCTGTCAAATGCGTCAATCTTCATTTGGATTTTCTCCTTTCTCAGCCGTTTTGAATAAGTCAAACATCATCGCGGCTAAATCTTCGAAAACACTAACATTAAGTGAATAAACAATGTTCTGACCCTGCCGGTCGGAGCGGATCAGATCGGCGGATTTCAGGACATTGAAATGGTGCGACATGGAAGCGCGCGTGATGGTGAAATGATCGGCAATTTCACCCGCGCTCATTGACTTTTTCTTCAGCAATCGCAACACTTTTCGCCGGTTTGGATCGGCAAGAGCTTTAAACAAGGACTCGGTGCTCATTACGCCATCCTTTTGATAATTAGATATATATCAAAGTATCTAAACATAATGCCAAAAGCAAGGGAAATTTTCAGGATTTGCCGAGCGGAAGGATTTATTTTAGTAACATCAGTTTACTGACAGAGGCTTTTGCGCCAGCCTGCAGGCGGCAGAAATACAGCCCGGTAGGATAGGCTGAAGCATCCCAAGTTGTCGAGTGCTGTCCGGCAATCTGGAAATCCTCAACCAGCCGAGCCACTTCCCGCCCGGATACATCAAACACCGCCAGCGACATTGATCGGTGTCCTAATTATGAATCAAGTGCTTTTAGTACAACTCTCTCTTACTAGTCGCTTATTTGCAGTAATAATTGACAATTCCG
>CAZAGU010000227.1:0-4941 GCA_964484805.1 uncultured bacterium | reverse complement strand
TCAGTTTTTGTTTAAGTAACCCTAAGATTACCTTAACCGGTCGTTTTGACTGGTTAAGGACAGGAAAATCGCATTTTACCGTTCAAAATGACCGGTTAAGGAGGTAAATGAGCCGTTTTACCATTCAAAATGACCGGTTTAGAAAAACTGAGGTTACTTCACGATTGTTGTCTCGAAATTGAGTTCGAAAATGTTTCTTCAGATCGAATTTAAGTAACCTAAATCTCCACTTAACCATTCAAAATGACCGATTAAGCCCAGTAAAACATCGTTTTACCCTCCAAAATGACCGGTTAAGCTCAGTTCAAAGCCGATTTACCGTTCAAAATGACCGATTAGCGGTTTTAGGGGTTTCTTCAGTGATTTGATGCTGTTCGCAAACCTGTTGTAAGTATTTGTTTATAAAAGCTATATTGCGCGTTCAAGAGGTGCGTTAAAACTATTGGCGCACCTCTTGCATTATCTATAGGCGTAACCAAAACACAGGTGAGGGAAATCGAAAAGAATCTGGAAATAGAAGTCGTTGCTACCGACGAACAAGATCCCAACGCCTGGGACAAGGCAAGCGATGCTGTATCGTAAGGTTGGGATAAACGTTTTGAATACGCCTCTGGACTTCCTGGAGTTTCATCAGGCAAAGGCAAGATGTCGTGGAATGCGTTCCAAAATATTCAAAGCAGAAACCGCTCTGAATATTGATGAATTCCTGTGTACAACGTTGAAGAAATTTATCGTTGGGGGAGGATAGGTGGAAAACATCAAAGAAAAAGAAGCCTTAATCACTAGGAAGCAGATGCTTGAAATTGCCCAGCAATATAATATCTTTGTCTCAATCGGAACGATTCACCGCTGGGCGAATGAACCTGAATTTCCCAACGTAGTCGGCAAAAAAGGCAAATATCTTCTATATTCAAATAGAGATTTTACAATCTTCATATATAAACGAATGAGGAAAATTCAAGTTGCGCATTAACATAGGTTGTGTCCTTATGGCTCACTCGCAAGACAAGATCAACTGAACGAAAAATAAAACCCCCTGCCATATTACTGGCAAGGGGTTTTCTGTTTTGGGATGTTTCAGGAAATGTTTACTTCATCAGCAAGACCTTAGCATCAAGATTTGCTCTGACGGTGGACATGCGGACAATGTACAGCCCCGATGGCATTCCTTCAGCGTTCCAACTTACCGAGTGCATCCCGGCGGTTTGGTCGCCGTTGAACAGCGTGGTAACTTGCCGCCCAGCAATGTCGAACACCGACAAGCTCACGCGACCAGCAAGCGGCAAGCCGTAAGTTAGCCTCGTGACAGCGTTGAAAGGATTCGGATAAGCGGCGGAGAGGGATAATTCTGTGGGGATCACCGCCGCGACCATGGCATCAATCGCCACGAAACTGTCAGTCTGATAGACAAGCCCATCGCCCGCGAGAATGTTCGACACATCCAGTGGCAGAACTTCGCTATTTTCGTCAACCAGTTTCAGCGAGAATGCCTCGCCAGCGGTCAATCCTTCGCGCTCGGCGGTCAGATCGTCGTCGCCCCAGACTGCCACGCCGCATCTTCCGTCACCGTCAATGACACCTTCGCCGACGATATTGCCGGAGGCGTCAACCGCCTGCACATTGCCATCCTGAGCTTTCGGGAGCTGAACGAGGAGGCTCATGTTCTGGTAGGTCGGCAAGGTTGGACGGAAAGCGTTTTCTTCGAGCGGTGGGAGCCTTGAAGCCAGCTGCTCGCCTTCTGGGATGTTCCAGATGAGTTCGCAAGGACGTGATATGTTGACTTGATAGCCCCTGCCGCGGCGCAGAGGCATCATGTTGGAAAAGCCGAATTCAGGTGCGTAAAATTGCCCGAAGTCATTCTTGACCAACTGTAAGTAGTCGCTGATGTTAGCGAAAGCATCCTGGACCAGTTGCAGTTGGCTCGGGAAGTATGCCACAAATGACCACGCATTACAAAGTGTGATAACAGTTTCGGGATCGACCGGATCTCCAAGGATAATCAGTGTGTCCGGTTGGATCACACACGCCTGATAGCCCTGACGCACATCCCAATCACCCATGCCGTTGTAATCGAAAGCCGGGGCATAAAACCAGCCCGATTCATCTTTAACCAACCCGATATTGTCCCGCTCAACCAAGTCGCGCCAGACAACTTCCATGTTGGGATCTTCGGGGGGCACGACAGATGAAATCAGGTTCCAGCCTTCAGCCAGATCAATATGGAACAGTTCCTTGACTTCAATTGGAATTTCGGCGGTGATTTCATGTTCGCCATCTGAAAGGGTAAAGATTGCGGTGTAGTTACCCGCGTCACCGTAGGTGGTCTGCCAATTGAAGGTGCCGGAGCCGTCGCCGTTATCCTCAAAGGTCACGGATTCAGGGAGGTCGGGGGAGGAGAAGGCTAATTGTACATTGTCTGCTTCTTGATAAGAAATATTGAATAATACTATGTCACTCTCCGAAACACTAATGCTCTCTGGGGGCTGATCTATCCATCTAAGTTGTCCCACTACCTCAGAACAGTCATAAAGATCAATGCTATAGTAATCTGCAACAACCGCTATATCGCCAACTACGGCAACAGCCCATGCATCACCGTCTGTATCATAATAACCAACTTCCCTTGGATGGTTAATGTCCGAGATATCAATAATTCTCAAACCTGCTTCACCGTCAGTCAAGAAGCAGTATCTTCCCGTAATCTGAAACCCCTCCGGGTTCCCGGGAGTCTGGAGCGTGGCTATCTCGCGCATATTTGTGGGATCAGAGATATCGATGATCCGAAAATCCCTGCTGTTGGCTGATACAAAAGCATGATCGTCAATGACTGTTACGGATACAGCTGTTCTTTCAAGAGTTCCAATCGATCGGGGTCTCGCTGGATTTGAAATGTCAAGAGCTCTTAATCGGTCTTGCTCAGCCAAGTAGAGAATGTTTCCCTGGATAGCCACACTATAGGCAAGTGACTGAGTATCAAATGAACCAATTTCCCTAATATCCTCTGGGTTCGAAACATCGAGAACCCTGAGGCCATCGTCCCAACCAGCTACGTAAGCAATATCTCCAACAACTTTGATGTCGTGCGCTGGCCTATGGAGGTTAAATGAACCTATTAATTCGGGGTGCTCGTCATCTGAAATGTCTACAACTCGAACTCCACCTAAATCGGCCACAAATGCACGATCTTCCGATAGTTCGATCGAGAAGATTCTTGCACCCACAAGATCGTTGAAGGCGATTTCTTGTGGGTTGGCGGGATCCGAGATATCAACTATAAGCATACCCCAACTTGCAGAGATATAAGCAAGCTGATTGCGTACAACAACATTATTTGCCGAATACCATACATTGTTTCGCTCAAGTTGGCTAACAAATCTAATACCTGATCGGTCTTGGGCGCAGGCAACTCCGACAACAACCATCACAATCAGAGTAATAAATATTGTGATTGTCTTCATGTTTAGTTTCTTCATCTTAAAATTGTTCCAAATTTTATGTGTTTAAGAAAAATGTCTTATCCGTGCTGGTGATCAACGCATTATGCATTAAAGTGGGATTCCGTTTAGCCGCTTGGCAACGTACTCACCCACGAAGTTATTCGCATCGATTCCACTCACTTCGGTTGTTCCAAGTTCTTCTGGTGTGACCTTCGGTTCAGGCCAAAAAGGGTGAAAATTGAAAGACAAAACCCGAGTCTTGAGTAGTTCTGTTGTTCTGCCCCAGTTGAATTTGGAATTTTGGGATCGTACATTTAGACACTCACAGCAGGAGAAAAACGATGCCAAGAAAGCGCATATATTGCACAGCCGAAGAGAAAGTTGCTATCATTCGGCGACACGATTTCCGGGGTCAGCTCGATGATTTGCAAGCCACTCTCGCCATCCGCAATGTAGAGCAAATTGTCCGCGAACACCGCCGCTGAGCTTGTGCCATCGGTGTCGAAATTGCCGATGAAATCCGGCTCCGCCAGATCGGACACGTTGAAAATCTGCACACCGCTCGCGCCGTCGGACAGATAGGCGTAATGCCCGGCGATTTCCACGTTGTACGCCAATCCCGGCGAATCCCAGAAAGCCAGCTCGCGGCAGTTCTCCGGGTCGCTGACATCGATAATCCGCAAGCCATCGCTGTAATCCGCGACGAACGCCACATCGCCAAGGATGGATACGTCCCGCGCGTCGCTGGCAGTGTCAAACCGCCCAGCCTCAGCCGGATGCGCGATGTCTGACACATCGACAATCAACAGCCCGGTCTGGCGGTCAGCGATGTAGGCATAATCGCCGACGACATCCAAGCCATGCGGGAAATCTGGGGTGTCGTAGAGGGCGAGTAGCTCAGGTTGCGACGGGTCGGAAACGTCGTAGATGCGCAAGCCGTTCATCAGGTCGGTCAGGAAGAGGACATCGCCCGCAAGCTGAAGGTTGTAAAACAGGGATTGGGCGGGAGTGAGGGTGGTAATCTCGCCCGGTTGGGTCGGGTCGGAGACATCCAGCACGACCAAGCCGCCTGTGCCATCGGCGAGATAGGCCAGGTCACCAGCCACTGCCACGCCGTAGGTTGAGCCGTTTGTGTTGAAGGCTCCAACTTGGCGCGGTTCAGCGGGGTCGGAAATGTCGATTATCTGCAATCCGCTCTGCCCATCGGCGATGTACGCCAAGTCGTTAGCGATTGCGATTTCTGTGGCTTGCCCGTCCGTGTCGAGCGAGCCAATGTCGATGATCTCAGCCAATAGTGCTGAGCTTATGAGAAACGTCAAGAACAGTATCGGGATGAAAATTTTCGTCATTGCCTTCATCGTGTGCCTCGTTAAGGATAGATAATACATTGCATGGAAAATAATTGTCGGGGTGTGCTTACACTCGTTACGGAATATAGAACGGAAAATGGCAGAAGTCAACGCTAAGAATTAGACTCAACAATCCTTCACTGCTTTCTCTATTC
>CAZAGU010000226.1:0-4948 GCA_964484805.1 uncultured bacterium | reverse complement strand
ACCGACCTCGAGTTCATAAAGGCTTGCGGTATCTGGTTTCGAGTGTTATGTGACCTTTTATTTCGATTTATCGGAAACCGAGCAAGTTTTCGCCATTGCGTCCCAATTTCTTTCTTGCAAACGCACAAATACTTTCCTATATTTATGTCATAAAACGTGACATAATATGGAGGATGATAATGAGTCCAACAAAAACAGCACCAGTGATTAGTCGAGTGAATATTCCAATATCGAGGGAAACTCGATCTGAAATGGAAATACTCGCTTCCGGCAAGGGTATCAGTCTCGCAGAACTTGGCAGACAAGCTCTGGAGGCATTTCTCGCAGATGAACATCGAAGAATGAGATTGCAACGATTGCGAGACTCTGCCATCAAGTATGCCGACATAATCAACAGCGTCGGCGACGACTGGAGCGCAACAGAAATCGAGGGTTGGCATGATGACTGAAATCAAACGAGGCGATGTCCTGCTCGTCAATCTTGAACCAACCATCGGAAGTGAACAGCGAGGCAAATCTCGCCCATGTCTGGTAGTTTCACCGAAGGAACTCAACGATGTTTTTCGGGGAATAATTGTCTGCCCAGTAACTGATGCTAGGCATCTCAAGCAATCCGAACTCGGATTAACGTTACTTCCTGCAGGTGAAGGCGGTCTCGAAAAAGACAGCCTGGTGGTCGCCTTCCAATTGCGCATGATTGACAAACGACGTGTGATTCGAAAACTTGGAAGCGTTGCTAATTCTTTTTTATCCGAAGTCAATGAATCGCTTCGAGCAGTCCTTGATTTACCTTGAGCTAGGGCCTGTTTATCGAGATTGATAATCTTCTTAAAACGTGCAGATTCGTTTTTCAAAAGCGAATTTACACGAAAATCATAGCCACGTCTTTCGCCTGATTTCGAGTTCACACCGATTGTAGAGTACAAAATGTCGTCACTTGTCAATAAGTGACTGTATTTTGTTTTGCAGGTTAACACAGTGAGTGTACTGTTTGATTGATCATCTAAGTCCCCGACAATGTGAACATTTCGCCCAGGACGCGCCGCGAAACGGCCAGTCGACAAAACACTCGACACGGATCGTTTCAACGGCACACGCGGCATTTGTGCGCGTTTTATTTTAATCCTCTGAAGCATCCACATCCTCAACGTCCACGTCCTCGATATCTAATTCAGAACCTGGCAGGCTGCGTACTTCTTTACCGGAATCCAGTTCTTTCCGTCGCTGCCTGGTTTTCGAGGGTCAACTCCAATGCCCAGGATGCCGGACTCGGCAGGTTGATATCCGTTCCCTTCCTGGCATGTCTGGTGATCTTCAATGCTTCGAGGTGCCGGATCAGAGTCTTGGACAGAAAGTCAATGCTTGTGTCAGCTTGGCTTTTGAATCCAACTTGAAGCTGATGCGATCCCGGTAAAGGCGAACGCCATCGGTTTCCTTGACGTAGATCTTCAGCTTTGCAGGATAGTCCCATTTCTGTTGTGGATTCGGACCAGCAGTCTTTGATTTTCATAGGAACTCCTTTGTGAAATGAAAAAGCCCTGACGAATGCCAGGGCTTTGTTTAGTTCTATGTTCTTATGCCAGATTTTATCTGATCAACAGTAGCTTTTGCTGTGAAAATTGACCAACCGCCTCCAGTCTAACGAAATAAAGGCCTGAAGAAAGGTTGTTGGCTATCAGATCTGTTGAATAGGTTCCTGCCTGTCGATGTCCTTCAAACAGCGTGGTGATCCTCTGACCAATTGGGTTGTACACCTGAAGCGACACATTGCCTGGGGTGGGCAAAGCGTAGGTGATGGTGGTCGTTGAATTGAAGGGGTTGGGATACGCGGGGAACAGACTAAACTCAATCGGCATAGAAATGATGAGATCATCTATTTCATTAGGATCGGTGAATCGGTAAATGCCGACGCTGATACAGTCACCGACGTAAATTAATCCATCATCAGAGATTACCACCCCATCGGCATATCCAGGAGTATTGTAGTAGCCAACCTCTTCTGGATTTTCGGAGTCGCTTACGTTAATGATTCGTAGGCCTTCATGTCCATCCGCGACGAAGGCGAATTCGCCAAATAACGCGACTCCACCGGCCTCACCTGGGGTGTCAAGAAATCCTTCTTCAAATGAGTTTTCAGGGTCGGCGATATTTATTATTCGCAATCCACTATCTCAGTCGGCGACATATGCGTATTCTCCGGCAACCGCTACGTCCACTGTTTTATCACCCGGCGTCCTACAGTAATCGAGAATCCTTCGTTGATTCGGATTTGAGATTTCGACAATTCCGAGTGCCCCCCAGCTCATAGCCATATAGACATAATCACCTCTTGCTACCACGCCGAGAGGCCTTATGTTATAAACTCCCTCAAGTCGAAGAGGATTTTCAGGATTCGATATGTCGCTGATGAAGAGCCCCATTGTATCAGACGCCATATACACGTAGTTACCACCAACTGAAAGGTCGTTAGTGAATCTAAACCCACGACTTCCAATTTGCACTGGAGTTTGAGGATCTGAAACATCAATTACTCTAAGATTAGCTGTATCAAGAATAAACGCTAAATGTCCACAGACAGCAACATAATCAACAGCCTCCTCTGGATTATATATTCCCATTTCTTCTGGATTTACTGGATCGGAAACATCGACAATCTGAAGCCCTCGCCATCCTTTACATACGTAAAGGTAATCATTGTTAACGCTCAAACCCCTGACCGATCCATAATGGTAGAGGATACCAATTTCCTCCTGGTCATATAAGTCTAATATTCGAAGACCCCCACGGTGATGAATGACATATGCTAGTTCGCCTCTGACGGAAATAGCCCTGGGAAATTCCAGCGTTTCTATAAACCCCACAGAAACAACATGGTCTAGGTCACTAATATTGAGTATTTGGATACCCCTAGTAAATGCTAAATATGCGTAGACGCCAACAATCTCAGCACTGAAAATATCATGCTCGACATCGTAAACTGCTAATGAATCCGGCGCTTCAGGATCAGCGACATCAAGGATTAGAAGCACGCCCCCTCCGGTGGTCACATAAGCGATATCGTTTTGGATTATTACATCGGTAGCTGGCCCGGGAGTTTCGTACCTGACAACTATTACTGGATCTTGACGATTTGAGATATTAATTATATGCAGACCAACCAACCCATCAGTTAAATAGGCATAATCACCGTCTACGGCAATATTGTTTATATCATTAACATCATTGTCGAAAGAACCAATCGCTTCAGGGCTCTCTTGATCTGAAACATCAATGATTTGAAGACCCCCGGGACCATCCGCCACATAAGCGTAGTCACCAGTAACAACAATCCCATTCGCGAATCCCGGAGTATCTAAAGAGCCGGCCAGTACTGGGTTTTCAGGATCAGAAATGTTGATTATCTGGAGGCCTCCGGGCCCATCGGCGATGTAGCAGTAATCACCCCTGATTGTCACGCCCATTGCAGAGCCGGGATTTTCATCCCAAAAAGCGGCGATAAATGGATTTTCAGGATCAGAAACATCGCCAATCTGAATTCCGGATAGACCTGTCGCGACATAGGCGTAATCACCATCAACTGCGACATCATGAGCCAAATCCCAATGACGGAATAATTGTGCGACCTGTTCAACGTTCTCGCAGTCCTGGGCGTAAAGGATCGCGCTCGATGTTAATGCGACGTAGACGATTGTGAATAAAATTACTGAGTTACGCATGGTTTTCCCCTTGAAAAGACTGAAACCTGAAGCAGCGCAGGCTACACTACTATTTTAAGTAAAGGTAATTCATTCAATACCGAGAGTCAACTAATGAATTCTATTTCTGAACCTCCTCATCAATTCTGGCATAAGAATATATCAACGAACAACATAGGCGGGCTTATGTCCATCCCAATGGGGAAATTATCAGAACCATTCCCGCCAGAAAACATCAAACAACGTCAGGGTTTTTTCGGGCAGACGCTTGATTACATCAACGCCGCGACTGTGATTCAGCGACTGAATGAAGTCCTGGAAGGCGAATGGGCTTTCACGATTCTGGATTATCGTATTGATCCGGACGAAGTCATCGTCAAGGGACGCATGAAAGTGGGTGGTTGGGTGCGGGAGCAATTTGGCGGATATATGACCGTTGTAGCTCAATAGTCGGTGAATGGTTGAAGCTGGATTTCGCGCCATCTGCTCCATCCTTTTTGCGGCTTTGCCGGTCTGCGCGGCGCAGAAAAGAGCTGGTTCCATGACATCATTGAACTCTCCAATCCAACGTTCCATCGTCCCTCGCTGACGGTAGAAGTCCAGCAGGTCAAAGCCCGACATCTGCTCTTCCGACTAGTTGGTGATCAGAAAAAAGTAGTTGTATGGTTCAAAAAGTTCAATATGTTTCTTTTCAACGATCACCAGCACTATGGATTACGTCCCTAAATTTGTGTAAAAAGGTTTGCGCATCATTTGAAGATGAAAGAGCCACGGCTTCGCCTCTGTATTTTGGGATTAGCATAAAATTCCAAAGGCACAAGGAGGTTTGACCATTGTGCATAGTTAAAAGTCCATCCGGTCTTGAAATGCCTTGGTCAGCGGCTGGCAAATTAGTTGTGCTACTAATTCTCGGTGGGCTTCATCATCTATACTTCCGGCGCGCGGCCTAACTCTTCTCGAAGCCTCGCCAGTCGTTTTTCCGAATTCCTCGGAATAGCTCTGCCCTCTCAGTGTGATTAGAGCCTGTCAATTGGCGAATCAACTTCTTCTGCCCCATTCCGAGTAGAAATTTACACTCCTTGTAATTTCCGCAGCAACCTTTCACAAGCAAAACCTCCTCGTGAGTATGTGATTCGCGAGGAGGTTTTAGCTCGGATGGACTTTTGACGAGGCAGAATGGAGGCGAATACATCTCACTCCGCAGAATATTCGGCTCAACCTGCCTTGATTTCCGACCCGAATAACTGCACTGT
>CAZAGU010000225.1:0-5013 GCA_964484805.1 uncultured bacterium | reverse complement strand
TTATTCACTCGTCCTGCATCGTAAGTGCGCCACCATGCCACATTAGGCTGGGCGTAGGATGCGCTGACAAATAAAAAGACAAAAAGCAGTAACTTCTTCATAATTAAAATCCCATCTTAGAATACTTTCACAATGTTGAATGTGTTAAGTCTGTATGCATTCTTTAAACTCTTAAACTGGGTTCCCGATCAAGTCGGGAACGAGGATTTTAGTGGTTCTGGCATTTTCGACTCAATGGAGACCAGTAAATCCATCTGTACTGTCGCCCCAGCGAAGGCTGGAGCCCAGTGCTTTAAAGGGTTAATTCACAACAGATTGAACAGATTTAACAGATTGAAAAAAATTCCATTCTCAAAGCGATGGATACCTGCCTTCGCAGATATGACAGAGAGATGCGCCGAGTTGTCTGTATTTTTCAGGCTTGTCGTTAAGGACAGCATACTCCCGGATGAGTCCCAGGCAGGGTTTGAGGGTTGTCGAATGGGAAGTCACTGGGTGTATAAAGCCATCCACTGGAAATCTATCTATCCAAAAAAATCAATGTCTTTGCTAGGGTACTTTAAGATCAGGATAAAAAAATGAAACGGCCATCGGCGTAAAAACGATCAACTGATTCGCAATGTAAAAAACAATCAAGGGTTTGTCAAGTATTAATCGTGCATACTCAAGATACAATGGGCGAGATGGTTTGTCAACGGGAAGGCATAAGTTTGTGAAATTGTATCGTTCCGCTTCATGGGTTGCGAATTTCCCGGAAACAACTTATAATTCAGCATTCACTATTTGATACGCTTTCACTCGTGTTTTTAAGCGTTCACAGGTGTTGATAGGGTCTTACTTTTGATTAGATCACAGTGGTGGAAATAAATGCTTGACCTATGCGAAATTTGACGTTATATTTGAAATTTGCTCTGAAATCCTAGAGGCG
The DNA here is from genome assembly GCA_964484805.1 of uncultured bacterium. GTDB lineage: Bacteria > Electryoneota > AABM5-125-24 > Hatepunaeales > Hatepunaeaceae > CAZAGU01. Next base: position 4,085 of record CAZAGU010000225.1, on the reverse strand, counting down.
CTCCCGTTGGTTTGGTTAAAATGGGAGGATAATGGATCGCTTAAGTTTATTTTTTAAGAAGAGTTTTCAAAATGCCTTACATCAAGGTTCGTGATGGTGAGCCGTTTGATCGTGCTTTCCGCCGCTTTACAAAAGCCTGTGAAAAATGTGGCTTGATGGCTGAAGTTCGCAAGCATCAGAGATTTGTCAAGCCGTCCGAAGCACGGAAACGCAAATCAGCCGCCGCTCGCCGGAAAATCCGGAAACTGATCCGCATGCAACGCATTATGGGATAATCACCTGATTTTTCAGGTGTTATCCTAATTGCTTGCTTCCACTCAGAGCGAGTGAAAAGAAGCATAATTTGCAACGAGCATTCCCTAAGTTTTTCTAATAGCGGGAATTATCATGGCTGTAATCGACATTGTTATCCTCGCCGTAATTGGTCTTTTTGTGGTGTTGGGCGCAATCCGCGGAATAATTCGCGAAATCGCAGACCTCGCTGGTTTGCTTACTGGCGCAATACTCGCCCTTAAGTTTTCATTGCCAGTCGGCGCGGCGTTACCACCGGACAGTTGGCCCCTGATGGTCAGGGTGCCGATTGCCGCTATTCTGATTATGGTTGTCGGGATTGTCGTTGTCAAAATTATTGCCTATCTGATCCGCAAGATTTTCGTCCACGGCGCCCTCAAGACAATTGACCGCATCTGGGGCGCTCTGTTTGGATTGGTCAAAGGCTTAATCCTGGTCATCATTTTCATCGTACTGGTGGTAATATCGCCATTGTCTGATGATGCTGAAGGCTGGGCTAAAAATGCTCCTGTCTTCCGAACCGGAATGAAAATGCTTGAGCCCATCGTCAGCGGCTTCAAGGATGATTTCATTGAAAAGAGTAGCAAACGCATCGAAGAAATGTTGCCGATCAGTCTCCCTGAGCTGAAACCAGTCGCCAAGAAAGACATCGCTGACTTTTTTGGCAAGGTTGGCGAAGATGAATCATCGGAAAATATACGCGATGCCGTGCGCAAGCTTTCACCCGATTCTCGCCGCTATCTGGAAGTGATCTGCGAAATGCTGACGGAAGTGGGCGACAAAGGCAAAGCCGCTGCACAATCCATCCCGCCGGCAGTGAAGAAGATTACAAAAAATATGCCATTAGAGAAAATCAAAGAAGAGCTTCGGCTCTCCCAGCAGTAAACACCCACCATGTCTGACCTAGATTCCGCTCAAAACAACGAAGACCTTCCGCTTGCGGATGGTCATTCCTCTTTAAAAGAGATAAATTCCGCCAGTTTAAAGTCTCTCGAATTTCCGCGTATTCGTGCCCAGCTAGTTCGCCTGGCAGAAACTGAAATCGCACGTGAGATTCTGACTAACATCGCTCCCGCGCGGGAAGTTGGATGGATCCGCACCGAACTTAAGCGGGTTGACGAAGTCCGGCATCTGAGCGAGCGGGGAGGTAATTTCCGTCTTGGAGGTGCGGATGATGTGAGGATTTATCTGAGAAAAATCGCCGTCATTGGCAGCGTGCTTGACCCTGAAAGTCTGCTGGCTATCGTGCGACATCTGCGGATTTTCAGCTCCATCAGAAAGTTACTTGACCGCGAACACGAGCGCATGCATCTCGTCTATCGCATCACCAAATCGCTGAAAGCGTTGCCTAAGGTGGAAGATGAAATTGACCATGCCATTTCCCCTGAAGGCTTGGTTCGCGATCAGGCTTCGCCGGAGCTTGGTAAAATTCGCCGTAGTCTGACGAATGCTCAAGCAAACATCAGGCGTAAAATTGCTCAGATCGCTTCAGCAATGAGCCGTCAAAACGCCTTGCGGGAAGACAATTACACCATCCGTGATGGTCGCTATGTTCTGCCAGTTCGATCGGACGCGGCTAGTCGTGTGAAGGGCATTGTGCATGATCGCTCGTCATCGGGCGGAACGCTGTTTATTGAGCCAAATTCTGTCATCGAGCTGGGCAATGAGTTACGCTCGCTGGAACTCTCGGAGCGTGATGAAATTCGGCGCATTCTAGCGGTCATCAGCAATTCTGTGCGCTCACATTTGATTGAGATCAGAGACAATTTCGAGGTGGCAACGACTCTCGACTGCCTCTCGGCGAAAGCGCGGCTGGCGAGCATAATGGATGCGATTGTGCCGGAAATTACCACAAATGGCAAGCTACAATTGATGCACGCCCGGCATCCTCTGTTGACTCTCGATGAAAAACGCAAGATTGTGCCGCTGGATATAGAGCTCGGAATTGACTCCACCTGCCTTGTAATTTCAGGTCCGAACGCCGGGGGGAAGAGCGTGGCACTGAAATGTGTGGGACTTGTTTGTGCCATGACGGCGGCGGGTTTGCAGATTCCGGCATTGCCGGGAACGGTAGTGCCGCTGGTCGAGAAGTTTTTCGCTGTGATCGGCGATCAGCAGTCCATCTCCGATGACCTTTCCACTTTTACAGCGCATTCGCGAAGCCTGAACCATATTTCGGAGCAGGCTGACGGCAAGTCGCTCGTGCTGATCGACGAGATCGGCGCTGGCACAGATCCGCAGGAAGGCGCTTCGCTGTCGATTGCTCTGCTTGAGCAGATGATCGAGCGCAAGGTTTCCACCATCGTGACGACTCACCACGGCGCGCTGAAGGCATTCGCGCATACCACTGACAATTGCGCCAACGGCTCGATGGAGTTTGACCGCGTGAATTTCCGCCCGGTGTACAAATTCCAACCGAACATCCCCGGTTCGAGCTACGCTCTGGAAATCGCCCGGCGTGTTGGCATGTCGGAAGTGTTAATCAACCGGGCGCGAGTTGTGCTCGGCAGCGAGCGTTCGCAGGTCGAGGAATTGATTCTGTCGCTTTCGGACACGGTCAGAAAATACGAGGGCATGATTCACGGGCAGGAAAAAGCCCAGGCAAATACCTACAACTATGAAGAAGCCTATCGTCTGAGGCTGAATCGCCTGAAGGAAAAAGAAAAGGACATCAAGAAGCGGTCGCACGAGACGATTGAGGCGATTGTCATTGAATCACGGCGGTCAATCGAAGCGCTGGTTAAGGAAATTCGCGAATCTCAGGCGAGCCACGAGGCGATCAAATCGGCGCATCGGGGGTTGGAAGAACTTGGAAAATTAAAAAACAACGCCCCTGGTCATGCGCCAGAACAGCCACCAGCGGAAGCGAAAAAGAAACGCCGTCCGCGCCGTCGGAAACCTTCCGGCAAAACGGAAAATGCCACGGTTGAAGCTGCAAAACGTCCATATATCAATCGTCACAAGCCTATCGAGGTTGGAGATTGGGTTGAGATTGACGGCACGGGTTCGCGTGGGGAAGTTCTGGAAAAATCGAGCCGAAAAGAGCGGCTGTGTGTTGGTGTGGGGTCAATTCAGCTCTGGATTACTTTTGACAGGCTGAAGCAGGCGGCGCGGCCTGAAGTGAATAAATCTGGCGTGATAGTCTTTACTGAAACACCCAACGTACCGTTGGAGCTAGATGTGCGTGGCCTTGATGCCGCCGAAGCATTGGAGCGTGTTGAGCAATACCTTTACGATGGCGCATCGGCATCTCGCTATCGTCTTGGGATTGTTCATGGCAAGGGCAAGGGTGTACTCGCCAAAGCCGTGCAGGATTACTTGAAGAAGTGCAGTCTGGTCGAGAGCTACCGGTTCGGCGAATATGGCGAAGGCGATTACGGAGTGACGATTGTTGAGCTGAAGTCTGGGAAGAAGTAGAGGGGAGGGCTTCGTGGGTATGACGATGCTGGGAGGGGTGGGGTGAGGAAAAATCGTCACATCGTCACATAATTGGCTGTAACGCATAGTAGGTAAGGGTTTAATGGTGTGACGGAACGGTGACGGAATGGTGATGAAGCTTTAATTCACAGCAGATTAAACAGATTAAACGGATTAGGGAAATGCAATTAGGAGAAACATGGCGGGGCTTGTCCAGACAGGGCACCCGGCGGTAGGGGTTTTGCCCCGGGATGCAGTCGCTCCCGGGCTACGGCTCCCTAGGGAGAAATGCGGTGGATACCGGCCTTCGCAGGTATGACATTAAGGAAGAATGACCCTGAATACGTTTCTCTGGATCCCCGCCTTCGCGAGGATGA
>CAZAGU010000224.1:0-5056 GCA_964484805.1 uncultured bacterium | reverse complement strand
GGCAGATTCAGCTTCAGCATTCGGTCCTTTTCCTGCCAATAAACGATCAGCTCGATTTCCACCTCTGCGCCGATCTTGGGGATCCGGTAGCGCATACATAGCTTGGAATCGCCGTATTTCAGCAAAGCTTCAATGGTGGTGCGGATGGCACCATCTTCGATGACGCGCACGGGGGCGAGGCTGTCACTAGCAATCCCGGCGAACTTTGCGCATTCGGGCGGGGTCATAAGCTGGAATTCACCGACAACATCGCGAAACGCTCTGACCATCATGCCCCAGGGGTCGGCATTGTCCTTGATGACCAGCGGTTTGAACGCGCTAGCATCGAGATAGTTCACGTCGTCAACGATATATTCATCAATCAGCACGGTGTCGGGGTTAATTTTCAGCTTCATTGTGCCATTGTCGAAATTCAGTTTCAGCGGAAAATTATCTGATTGTGGTTTGTCGGCGATGGGAATTTCAACAATGCGGCAATTGAACCGGTTCATGGACGATGGCTTCAAGGCAGTGTTGAACACCATCCGCTTGCGCTGGTCGCCGAAAATATTGCAACTGACTTTTTCAAGCTGGAAGGGAATGTCGTTGCCGTTCGCATCGGTCAAGGTTGGCATGAAGAACACGCTGTCGCTGTGGAAATTTGGTTCTGGAGGTTGGAATTCACAGATAACAGTGGTTTCGGTTTCATGCGGGTGTTGATTGTAGATGAACAGCGGGTATTCGCCTTCGCCAGAGGGTTGTTGCCCGGCAAGCAGGCTGAAAAATGCGCGAGATTTCAGACGCGATAGTATTTCCTTACCGTGATTCAACCTTTGGAGGGCGTATTGTTCGACTTCCTGAATGGCGGAACCGGGGAGAATGTCGTGAAACTCGCAGAACAACAGCTCTTTGGTGGCGAGCTTCAGATCATTGGATGGGTACTCCATCAAGCCTTGCAACGCCGCGTCGGATGCCATTTTTTCAGTCATGTAGAGCAGATTTTCGAGCTGGCGATGTTCTTGCTTTACTTTCGCCATGGATGTGTAACAACCGACGGCGAAGGGATTGATGTCATACTCCCAGCGGGGGAGCGTGGCGTTGTTTTCAGAAAGTTGCTCGAAATAATCTTCTGGTGTGGAGTGGCGGATTTCCCAGTCGGCGGTTGTTTTCTGCAGTTCGGCGATTTGCTTCAGGTCTTCCCGCGATGCGCCGCCGCCGTGGTTGCCGACTCCCCAGAGCAACATTCCAAAGTCGCGCTGTGTGTTTTCTTCAATCCAGGTGTTGATTTTTTCGCCGACTTTGCCTCGCCGGGAGTTATAATGATTGGGAGCGCGATGACAGGCGATTTCCGAGCCATCAAACCCTACCCAGACGAAATCGTCAGCGGGGAGCATCATGAACCTTCTATCCGGGCGACAGAACAGATAGGACGTGAAGCCGGATTTCGTCAGTATTTGCACTAACCCGCGCGAATGCCCGAAGGGGTCGAAATTTATCGCGGTGCGTGGCTCCACACCGAATTTTTCTAAAAAATACTTCTTGCCGAGCAAAATCTGCCGCACGAAAGACTCGCCGGCAGGGATGTTGCAATCGGGTTGCATGTACCAGCCGCCCATTATGTGCCAGCGTTTTTGCTTGACCAGAGATTGTATGTCGGCAAAGAGCACCGGGTCATATTCTTCGATCCATTCGTACAGCGCGGCTTCGTTGTGGCAGAAAATGAAGCCGTCGAATTCGCGGGTCAGTTTCGCGGCGATACGAAAGGTGGACAGCGTTTCAGTCAGACCTTCTTCCCATTCCCAAAGCCAGACAGGGTCAATGTGCGAGTTGCAAACGATGTGCAGTTGTTTCATGGACGGCGCTCCCGGTGTTAGTTTATCATTGGTAATGAAGCAAAATCATCGAGGAAATGCAACATCGAGCGCGTAAATATGGTTGGCATTTTGATAACTGTTGCTAAATTCTGATTGATAGCGTGTGATTCAGCATGAGTTTGTATTTCAATGAGTCAAGGTCATTTACTCTCGGAGATAACAATGCGACGAAATTTCGGCATGATGTTGCTTGGTTTGGTGTTGGCGGCAGTGGTTATCACAGGCTGCACAGCTCAGCGGATTCCCGCCTTCTGGGCAAGTGAGAAAATCGTTATTGATGGGAAAATGGACGATTGGGCGGAATTGCCTGGCACATTTGCCGATAAATTATCAACCATAATACTGTTGAAAAATGACAACGATAATATCTACTTTCTGATGATGTTCAGCGATGTGCAGAAGCTGTCGCTGGCATTGCGGAACGGGTTTACTGTCTGGGTGGATAAGAGCAATAATAAGAAGAAGGGCTTCATCATCGCTACTATCGGCACGCGGCGTAAGACTGCTTCTTGTGCTTCTGGGGAAAGTTTTCTTGCGTCGTTGTTTTTCATAATGTCAACATACGAAATTAATAAGCGTATGTCAACTATTATATGCACTGGTTAATATATGTGTAAACTCAATCAAGTTTTTTCAAACTCAATAATTCATGAACCGCAAATGGATTATCCATACTTTGTTTTCTTATAAAGCAGGTGTATATTGGGAAAAGTGACCAGTTCAGCATGGTGGTTGCGAATAGCTTAGCCTTATCGTTTTTTACACTGAGTACCAGCTTCAGCTTGACCGAATAATAAGCCTGAAGCGTGAATTTAAGCGAATTTCACCCCACGACTGAACTTCTTCCTCGACTATCAGTTAAACGAGGATTCCCGTGAAACTGTTTTGCTTTGTAATTTCCATTATTGCCGTCCTTGGCTCACCGATGTACGCACCCGCGCAGACCTTTGAGCAGAATGTCGTCATCACAATGGGTCAGCGCGAGTCGCAAGAGGATGTTCGCGTCTATGCGCTGGCGGAATGCAAGCGTCTGACACTGGAGAAAGTCGGCGTATATCTGCAAGCCTCCACCGACCTCGTCCAGCGAGTGAGGGAGTCGTCGCTCCAACACCAAGCTGACACCGACCTCCAGAAGCGCATCCTCGCCGTCACCGCCGGCGTCACCCAGACGGAAGTGATCGGCGAGTGGTGGGTGGTGCAGGGAACCGCGCTGGCATGCTCGCTCACCTGCCGCGTGACGGTTGATCCGGATGAGGTGCAGAACCGGATTGCGGAACTACTGAAGGATACTCAAAAGGTCGAGAATTACCAAAATGTACAGGAAGAAGTTGCGCGATTGCGTAGCGAATTGGATGAATTGCGCCAGAAGTTAGAGAATGCCCCAAAGGAACAGACTGAGACGATTAAAGAGGAAGTAAAGCAAAACATCGCCGGTATTACGGCTACAGAATGGTTTCAAAAAGGGATTGTAGCGAAAGAACCAGATGTTCAAATCGCTTGCTTTAGCCGCGCAATTGAAATAAGTCAAGACTGGAATTTACCTTATTACAAACGAGGCATTATTTATCAAAACGAGGGCGATTTTGAGCGTGCTAAAGAAGATTATTTACGTATTTTAAAAATCAGTCCAAACACAAAGGAAGCCAATTGTGCCCGTGGTGCAATTGCTCGTTTAAATGGAGAATTAAACTTGTCCATAGTTTCATTTAGCCAAGCATTGAAGATAGATCCAAACATGTTGGATGCATATATCGGACGTGGAGTCGCCTACTTTGAAGTCGGACTTTACGATAGTGCTCTCGCCGACTATGATCAAGCGGTAAGGATTAATCCAAATTATTCCGCAATTTATTACAACCGGGGAATGGTTTATGATCAAAAAGGTCTTTTTGATGTTGCAATTGAAAACTATAATCTTGCACTGCTTATAAATCCAAACGATGCAGCTTATATTAGTAATCGTGGGATAGTTTATTTAGAAAAAGGACTTTATGATGCTGCAATATCCGATTTTGATAATGCAATTAATATTGATCATAATCATATTGCTTCTCTCCTTGGACGTGGTAAAGCTTTATGCTACAAAGGTAATTATGATCAAGCAATTGTAAATTTTAATATTGTTTTAAATTTAGATAGAGACAATATCTACGCTTACCACGACCGCGGATACACTTACTACAACCAAGGTCAATACGACAATGCTATCGCTGATTATGATCGGGTGATCCAGATTGATCCAAAAGATGTACATGCCTATTTCAATCGTGGATTGGCCTATTTACTGAAGAAGGATATTATGAACGCGCGGCAAAATTTACAAAGAGCAGCGGATTTGGGTAATGAAGACGCCAAACAATTACTAGAGGAAAAAGGATGGAAATAAAATCGTGACTATTAGAGTGTTTACTTGTTTCTCAAAATACAGTCCCATTAGAAGAGTCTTTGGAGATTTTCGTCAACTCTCCATTCAGATTCAGGAAAAAAGAGGGAAAAATGGCAACTTTACGCCAATACTTCGAGACGGATTTCAGTAACGACTTCCGGCTGCACGTCACGATTCAATTTAGGGATGAAATCATTGCGAGTGCGTTACTATACGATTTTCCGGCTTTCGCCAATTTCATAGCTTGCTATATTCCTGGAGCCAAACGAGACCTAAATGATTTTGTTGACTTCCTGGAAATGCTTTCATACGGCACCAAGAGCCTTCAATATACAAATCAAGCTACGCTTCCATCGGCTAGACATTGCCCTGGCCTAAAACTTTCGATATTGAAAAATCGTGATTTTGATGTCGAGTATCAACTACCAGGTGAACCGAATTCTAAGTCCATGCGTGCGATACCTGCTACACGACGAGTTATTATATATTCAGAATCCGATTTTGATACTGCTGAAATAGTTCGTCTGCAAGAGCGGGCAAAATTGTACGGACATCAGTTACTATTTAGAAGTGATCGATATGTTAAAGAGAGAAGCTCTCTTGAGACCCCATTGGCATTTATCTCCCATGATACAAGAGATAAAGAACTTATTGCCAAGCCTATAGCAATTGACCTTCAGAGGATGCTCTGCCCTGTTTGGTATGACGAATATTCTCTGAAAGTCGGAGACACGCTCAGGGAGAGCATTCAAAAAGGTTTGAAAGAGTGTAAAAAATGTATTTTAATTTTTTCGGTTATGCCTTTAGCTCAGCAATC
>CAZAGU010000223.1:0-5139 GCA_964484805.1 uncultured bacterium | reverse complement strand
AGCTTGAGCGTGGCTTGGTGGCTGGATGGTGATTCGCTCGATTGCATCGCTGAAGCCTTATCGCTTGATTTTCCTGACCTTGGCGAGCATGTTTTGACCACCATCGTCCACGATGGCATCGAAGCCGACACTATCCGCTGGCAGATCACCGTCAACGATCTCGGTGGCATCTTCGACCGGAACACCATCCCAACCGAGCTTGCGCTGTTCCCTCCTGCGCCTAACCCATTTAACAGCACGACCACCATCGGTTACTCACTGCCTATGGCGGGGAATGTGTCGCTGACGGTGTATGATCTCTCCGGGCGCGAGGTGGCACGACTGGCTGATGGCGTGAAAGCGGCTGGAACACATGAAGCTGTGTGGGTGGCTGATGGAATGGCGAGCGGGGTGTATGTGGTGAAGCTGGATGCTGGAGAAAATGCGTTGATGAGTAAAGTTGTGCTGGTGAGGTAGCCCGGGAGTGACCGCATCCCGGGGTAAAATTCCACCACCCGTCATTGCGAGGCGCGAAGCAATTTCATAGAAGTTCGAGTATCATCTTCACTTGTGTCAAGCGCGTCAAACATTCCTTATGCTGTCGTTCCTGGGAAAGCAGGAACCCAGTGCTTTAAAAACGTCCAATCAATTGTTCTTCCTTATGTCATGCCAGCCATCGCTGGCATGACACAGCTCCCCATCCCCCTAACCATTCCGGCGGCTGAAATTCAGCGACACACCCTTGCCCTTGCCAATTGACCGCCCCACCTTCGCCACGACATCCCGCACTGGCTGCATGACCATTGCCTGATCGGTTGCGGTGCCAGCTTGCCTCGGGTATATATCATACAGCGTCTTGTACTTCAGCGGCGTGAAATCAGGCATAATCACATTCGCACCGCGCCGTAGCGCCAGCTCGCGACCCTGCAGCGGGTTAACCGTCGCCAGAGCGGTCGTGCTGGGGATATTCGCCAGCGGGCAGATAAGCCGAATCAATGCCAGCGTTTTCAGCGTCATCAGATCGCTGGGCGAAACCTGATCCACAGGCGCGAGGAATTCACCTAGCCGCGCGCCCAGCACCGTCGCCGGATGCGGCACAAATGGCCCCACGCCGATCATATCAATATCTAGCTCGCGGAACATCAGAATATCACGCGCCAGAACCGTGTATGTCTGCCCCGGCAATCCGATCATTCCGCCGCTACCCACTTCGTAACCCAGCTTGCTCAGCCGTTTGATAGCGCCCAGCCGTTGCGCCCAGCCGTCTTTCCGCGATGGATGAACCCGCGCGAACAGTTCAGGATTGCTGGTCTCAAGTTTCAGCAGATAGCGCGTAGCGCCGGCGTCGAGCCATTCCCGGTAGATTTCATCGCGCCATTCGCCAAGGCTGAGTGTGATCGTCAGCCCGGTCTCGGATGCGATGCGCCCCACGAGCTCAGCGACCCATTGATGCGTGATGTGCGCCGATTCGCCTGCCTGCAAGACCACGGTGTGAATGTCGTCATCGGCGAAATTGCTGATGGAGTTGACGATCTCGTCGGCGGTCATTGTGTAGCGGGTCAAACCGCCCACATTGACGTTGATGCCACAATATAAGCAATCGCGGCGGCAGATGTTTGATATTTCGATGATCCCGCGCAGGAAAATCTCATCGCCAACGGATTCGCGCCGCACCTGATCGGCGTGATCCCAGAGCCTGTTTAATTCGCGGGGGGCTTCGCAACGGAGCCAGCGTGCGATGGGCTCGATGTCGCGGGTGTTATGGTCTGGAAAATCCATTTGAAGCTCGTGTATGTTGGTTTCGGCGCTTGTGCGATTCAAAGTTCATCGAGCGCCGAGGTATTTGTCATTCCCTGCTAATAAAGTATTGGATTATCCCTCGGATTTACAATACAAGACGCGATTATCTTAGCAGTGGGAGGTTTTTCGCCTTGGTAAAGGCGGGAGTGAGTGAATAAAAATAAATAATGCCAACAAAACTGTTGGCAAAGACTTGACAATGCCTAAAACATTCCCTATTATTACCAACAAATATGATGGCAACAGATGTGTTGGTAAAAATAAGAGAGATTGAAATGAATTCGCTGGTTCCGATGGTAGGCAATTGGGTCTCGGGAGATAAATTCTGGGACCGGAAAAAAGAAATGGATCAGTTCGTAAAGTTGATCCATGAACGTGCCAATATCATTCTAACAGCACAAAGACGAATGGGCAAAACCAGTCTGATGCACGAGGCTATGGAGAGGCAAAAGGATCAGTACTATTTCTTTTTCCTCGACTTAGAAAGCTCGAAAAGTCCCGCAGATATGATTGTTGATTTAAGCATAAAATCTAAACCTCATACACATCTGTGGGAAAAAACAAAAGGCTTGTTTTCCAATGTGCTAAAAGGGATTAAAAATATTGAAGAAATTAGCATTACAGAACTCAGCATAAAATTCCGCGCTGGTTTAAGTGAAGGTGATTGGGATATTAAAGGAAATCAACTATTTGATATTCTTGCATCGGCAGACAAAGAAATTGTAGTGATGCTCGATGAAGTTCCAATATTTGTCCAGAGACTACTGACTGAGGATGGCTCCGCCATGACTCCGCAAGGTCGAGCTAGAGCCGACCATTTCTTATCGTGGTTGCGATCTGTTTCCCAACGTCACCAAGACCGAATCAGTTTTGTCTTAACCGGCAGCATCGGACTGGAGCCGATTCTCGAACGTGCGAAGCTTAGCGCAACCATCAATCATTATACAAATTTCGATCTTCCACCTTGGGATAATGCAACTAGCATTGAATGTCTTGAAGCGTTGGCTCAATATAAAGGAGTGCTATTCGCGGAAGGCGCTCCACAAAGGATGATGGAAATGCTGGGACTAGGGATACCGCATTATGTCCAGAAGTTTTTCCAGTTGGCTTTAGGATGCTGTTTGTATAGATCTGACGAGGAAGCAAGAAAAGAAATCACTATTGAGGATGTCGAAACCGCCTATAATGATCGTTTGTTGGGAAACGCTGGACTGCCGGATTTATCAAGTTACTATGAGAGAATCAGCAAGGCGTTAGGACCGGAAATAATGCTAATAGCATTGGAGTTTTTAAGTGAGGCAGCCTCAGAAGAAATCCTTAGCTATGAAGCCCTCGACCGCTTTAATAAACTAAGATGTTTTGAAGACTTCCACGATACTTCTCTGCAACAGGAAACACTGTCGATTCTTGTGCATGATGGTTATTTCAAGAAAGAAAATCGTGAATACGTTTTCGCATTCAAGCTTCTGAAAGACTGGTGGAAGAGTCGGTATTGCTATCGCTATACACCCATTTTAGAACGGGAGAACTAAAATATGACCAAGCGAGTGATGAAATATAATCCGTCATTCCTTACCAATGACGAGCTGATTGCGTCCTTTGTGGTTCGAAAACAGGAGCTGGAGAATACTCTTGATATTATCCATCAGAACAGCGGTGACTCAAACCAACATGTGTTGATCGTCGGGCCTCGCGGCATTGGCAAGACGATGTTCGTCCTTCGTGTTGCGGCGGAAGTTCGCAGAAAACCTGAGTTGTCGGAGCATTGGTATCCGATTATTTACGCCGAAGAAAGTTACAACGTCAGCAATTGTGGAGAGTTCTGGCTTGAAGCGATATACCATCTTTCGCAAACGACCATAGGCAAGCGTTGGCAAAGAACATATAACGACCTGCTCGAAGAAAAGGACAATGACAGACTCCGTGATCGAGCCTTGGCTCAACTTATGGATTTCGCTGACGAACAAGGGAAACGCCTGCTTCTGATAGTTGAAAATCTTAACATGATGCTGGGCGACCAAGTCAGTGATAATGAAGCTTGGGTACTGCGGCATACCTTGCAGAATGAGAAACGAGTGATGCTCCTCGCCACTGCCACAAGTCGTTTCGCAGAGATTTCCAACAGCGGAAAGGCGATGTTCGAGCTGTTTCAAACCTCCGACCTCCGACCACTTAATGAAAATGACAGTCGCATTCTCTGGTCATCAATCACCGGTGTTGAAATAAGAAGTAACCGCATCCGTCCAATCCAGATACTCACCGGCGGTAGTCCACGGTTGATTTCTATAATCGCCAAGTTCAGCGACAAGCTCTGCTTCAGTGATCTGATGGGAGACATCATGCGCTTAGTGGACGATCACACCGATTATTTCAAAAGCCATCTTGATAGCTTGCCTGTATCTGAAAGGAAGGCTTACCTAGCTTTGGCGGAATTGTGGGATCCTTCCACAGCAAAAGAAATTGCCCGACTTTCACGCTTGGGAGTGAGTGCCGCCAGCGCTAATCTGAAAAGACTTAGTGAGCGTGGGGTGGTGGTGGTCATTGCCGCTAAAAAGGGACGGACGCAGTATTATCAAATTTCCGAACGACTCTACAACATCTTTTATCTTATGCGTCACAGCCGTCATCCGGGGAATCGTGTTAAGGCTGTAGTCCATTTTATACTTGATTTTTATAATTTGGATGAGGCTGTTAAGATTACGCAGGGGATAGCTTCTGAGGCAATGGGATTGACTCCAGCCAAACGGGAACTTCATCTCTATTTCATGGAAGCGATGTTAAGAGAACCGCGGCTGCAAAATTATAGTAAACAAATTTTGGATACTTTTGGGGATAAACCTTCCGCATGGTCTGATGCTCCTGAGAATCTGGGAGATATGTTATTAAAACATAGATATGGGGATGTTGTGGATTCACCGGAATCTATGGTTGGAATTGCCACCAGACTCATTCTAAAAAAAGATCAGCGAGAGGAAGGGTTGCTATTATTAGGAAAAGCCAAGCGAGAATATCCAGACCATCCTTTAGTGTTGTTAGCAGAAGTGGACTTCATCTTAATACCAAATGGTGACTACGTGCAAGCGGAACAGATTTGTAAAAAAGTCATTTCACTTGTGCCTGAAGAGCCTTTTGCGCTTAAAATTTACGGTCAACTTCTTCAGGATCACTTCAAACGGTTTGATGAAGCAGAACAAGCATATCGGAAAGCGATTGAAATTAATCCAAACGATGCCTATCTTTGGATATTATTAGGACGACTTTTACATGAAAACCTCAAACGTTTTAATGAGGCTGAACAAGCATACCGGAAAGCGATTGAAATTAATCCAAACGATGCCTATCTTTGGATATTATTAGGAC
>CAZAGU010000222.1:0-5170 GCA_964484805.1 uncultured bacterium | reverse complement strand
AAGCCATACGGCGAATGAGCCGGGCACTAGATGAATTTATCATCGAAGGCATTGATACAACAATCAGCCTTCACAAGGAATTAATGTTGGATGATGTGTTCATAAAAGGCGATTATCAGACAACATTTCTGGATCAGTTTTTAAAGAAGAAAAAATCATAAATTTCTTTAAATTCTTCGTTATATTTAACGAAGACACATTTAACAGTAAACTTCGCTAACTTTTGTGAGAGGATAAGACCATGAAAATTCCAGAAAACCTTTACTACACAAACGATCATGAATGGGTTCGCGTTGATGGTGATGAAGCCGTCTTTGGTATCACCGACTATGCACAGGGCGAACTTGGCGACATCGTTTATCTTGAACTTCCGAGCGCTCTTGACGATATCAAGCAGGGCGAACAGTTTGGCGAAATCGAAGCCGTGAAAGCCGCCGCGAAAATGTATGCCCCAGTCTCAGGTAAGGTCATTGAAGTCAACGAAGCTCTTGAGCAGGAACCCGAATTGATTAACCAGTCACCCTTTGAAAATGGCTGGATCGTCAAGGTTCAACTTACTGACAAAGCAGAAGTTGCAAAACTCCTAACTTCAGAAGCATACAAAAATCTCCTGGAGAAACCTGAAGGAGAATAAGCGCTGTGGATTACACTTCGCATACTGAAAACGACCGCAAAAAGCTACTGGATGCGATCGGTGTGGATTCAATTGAGACCTTGATTGATCAGATGATCCCGAAGGAACTCCAGCTTGGGCGGCTTTTAGACTTGCCCGATTGCCTTCCTGAGGCATCGTTGGCACGTGAGTTCAAAAGACTCGCCGCAAAGAATGAAGCTGCGGCTGATGGAATAAATTTCTTAGGCGGTGGCGCCTATGATCATTACATTCCTTCGGCGGTGCAGACCATCATCGGAAGATCGGAATTTCAGACCGCTTACACGCCCTATCAGGCTGAGGTCTCACAGGGCACTCTGCAAACGATCTACGAGTTCCAGACCATGGTCGCTCGTCTGACTGGCATGGATGCCTCTAATGCTTCTCACTATGATGGCGCAACGGCGCTGGCTGAAGGCGTGTTGATGGCGGTAGCCAAGAAGAAAGCAAAGATTGTTGCGGTTCCCTACGGTTTGAATCCTCTGTTTCGTTCGGTTTTGAAGACATATTGCGAGCCGATGGGCATCAAGCTGAAGACTCTGAACTCAGATGATGGCATAATGAACCTTGCCACGCTGAAAGATGAACTCGTTGGCGTGGGTGCGATTGTTTTTCAACATCCAAACTTTTTCGGTTTGATTGAACCTGTCGAGGAAGCGGCGAGGATCGCTAAAGAAGCTAAGGCTTTAATAGTGTCCTCAACTAATCCCATGACGCTGGCTTTGTTAAAACCGCCGGGTGAATGGGGCGTGGACATCGCTACCGCCGAGGGTCAACCTCTTGGCATTGGAATGTCGTTTGGTGGGCCCTTCATTGGCTTGATGGCGGTCAATAAAGCCTTCCTGCGCAAAATGCCGGGCAGACTCGTCGGCAGAACCGTTGATCAGAATGGCAAAGACGGCTACGTGTTGACCTTGCAAACCCGCGAACAACATATTCGCCGGCAGGATGCCACATCGAATATTTGTTCAAATCAAGCATTGATGGCATTAGCAGCGACGGTTTATCTAAGCCTTGTCGGTCGTGATGGCATTCGTCAGATCGCCAATGACAGCTATCGTTCGGCGCATTATCTCGCCAAAGAGATTGCCACCATTCCCGGCTGTGGCTTGAAGTTCAAGAATGACTTCTTCCATGAATTTGTCCTTGAACTGCCTAAGTCCGCTCAGGAAGTTATCTCAGCGCTGACCGCGCGGAATATTCTGACGGGGCCGGAACTAAGCCAGTGGTATGATGGTTTTGACAATGCTCTGTTAGTTGCCGTCACCGAGAAGAGAACCCGTGAAGATATAGATCAGTTTGTGGCAGAACTCAAAGATATTTGTGCCTAAGCTGATCATTAAATCATGTCAAATCAGCTCCGGAGGCTGGTTAATTCAGCCTTCGGAGTGTCCATTAATAAACCGTCAGGCAAGCGTTTCCGTAAATGCCTGACGCACTGTCTGTAATTTCGTATATTCCTACCATTTTTTGGAGGAGATTATGCCTTTAGCACTAATTGTCGTCCTGATTTTTATCGGACTGATCCTTGCCAGCTCAATCAAAGTCCTTTCCGAGTACGAACGAGCTGTCGTTTTCCGTTTGGGTCGTGTTTTGGCTAAACCCAAAGGACCCGGACTGATTATCCTGATTCCATTTATCGACCGCATGGTAAAAATCAGTCTGCGGCTGGAAACCCGCGATGTTCCACCGCAAGATGTCATCAGCAAGGACAATGTGTCGGTGCAGGTGAACGCGGTCATTTACTTCCGCGTGATGGATCCAACAGCGGCTGTTATTCAGGTCGAAAATTACCTGTTTGCCACATTGCAGTTTGCCCAAACGACCTTGCGAAGTGTGCTCGGTCAGGTCGAACTTGACGATCTTCTCGCTTCCCGCGACAAGATAAACTTGCAACTCCAGTCTATCATCGACAAACACACCGATCCATGGGGTGTGAAGGTTACCAACGTCGAGATCAAGCATGTCGATCTGCCTCAAGAAATGCGGCGCGCTTGGGCGAAACAATCGGAAGCCGAGCGTGAACGCCGCGCCAAAATCACCCATGCTGAAGGTGAATTGCAGGCATCTGTGAAATTAGGTGAAGCGGCTCAGATTATTTCGCGAGACCCGATCGCGTTACAGTTGCGTTATCTCCAGACCTTGAACGACATCGCCGCGGAAAACAGTTCAACGATTGTCTTCCCGGTACCGATAGACATGTTTGCTCCCTTCATTGAGATGATGAAGGCAAAGAACAATGCAAACGAGAAGAAACCAGCCGATAAAACCTGATCCTATTGTTAAGGGTCAAGTAAAGGAAAGAATTGAGATTAGGTCGCTTCCTTTCCAACTGTGATGTGGCTTCACGCCGAAACAGTGAAGAAATTATAATGTCTGGGCGCGTTCGCGTCAATGGCAAGATCATTCTTGACCCAGCATTTGGGGTTGATGAAACTGTTGATGTTGTTGATTTTGACAACAAACGACTCGACTGGAACGCCAAAAACAAGAAAATCTACATAATGTATCACAAACCGGTTGGCGTTATTTCCACAATGTCCAAAGGGCAGGAAAAGGGACTGTGCGTCGCTGATGTGATTAACATACCCGAACGCATTTATCCGGTGGGCAGATTGGATCAGGACAGTAGCGGCTTGCTGATTTTGACCAACGATGGCGATTTGACCCACCGGCTGACGCATCCGAGCCACAAAGTTCAGAAAGAATATGAAGTGCGAACCATCCCGAAGTTCATGCCAAACGAATACATTCGGATGGCTCGTGGAGTTTACATTGATGGTCGAAAGGTCGGCGTTGATCTTATCGCCGAAACTCACGGCGGTAGAACACTGATTACCATTCACGAAGGACGCAAGCGCATCATTCGCCGCATGTTCAGAGAGCTGAAATATCGAGTTGCTGAGCTAAAACGACTTCGTATTGGTGAACTGAAGCTCGGTTCGCTGGGAATCGGCAAATGGCGCAAACTGACGGCATTAGAAGTGAAGAAGCTCCAGGAAATAGGTTAAGGCAATTCTTTGGGATTGCTGTCCAACATGCAAAAGTATATACATTAACTCCAGTGGCGGTGTAAAACTATGCTCGAATTCCTGTACGCATTTGACGTACAACTGATGTATTTCTTCAACGTTGCGGTTCACAATCCTGTGTTCGACCAGATCATGCCACTGTTCCATCATGGCAATCCCTGGCGGATTCCATTTCTCTTAATCGCTCTGGCAGTGCTCATCTTCGGTGGCAAGCGGGGCAGATGGGCGTTGCTTGGGGCGATTGTGATGGTGGGATTAACGGATCCGCTGTCGTCCCATGTGATCAAACCGCTGGTGGGGAGAATTAGACCGTGCAATGTCCTGCCACATTTGTGGCTTTTCAAGGGACATGCCTGGCTCATCACGCCTGATCCGGTTGTGATGGTGTATAAGAGCTCGTTTTCATTCCCATCGTCTCACGCGGCGAACATGGGCGGGCAGATGCTCTGGTGGGCGTGGGTTTATCCCAAAATGCGCTGGGTACTATATTCGCTGGCGGTCATCATCGGCTATTCGCGCATCTATGACGGTGTTCACTATCCTATTGATGTTTTTGTCGGCTTTGTGCTGGCGGGAGGTTGCTTCATGGGGTTGTACGCGGCAACGATGAAATGGGGTCCGCAGATATTGCGGGAGCGAAAGCCTATGGCGTTGAGCTGAGTCAAAATCGGAGTCTGGTTGTTATTATGAGGAGCTTATTAGATTGAATTTTTCAAGATACTCTAGTCTTATTTTGCTAGGTTGTTTCACCCTGATAATGCTCCTCAGCGGATGCGCCACGTTCGACATCAGCTCAATGCCAGCGACCGACCCAACATCTCTGAACCTGCCTGTCGTCCTAGACCTCGAAAATACTTTCAATTATGAAACCCAGCACGATTTTTATTGGGAAACCGTCGAATTCGTTGTCTCATATCCCATCAAAAGCTCAGCGACGGCGTTCAGCGCCTGGTACTGGGGATACTTTACCGGGCTGCATTCGCGCAATGCGGCAAACGCCAAAGCATGGCAAGCGGCGATTGGCGAGCTACGCTACCATCTTGACCACGATTCTGAGATGATCAGGTTGCGGTGTAAATCTAACCATTAGGCATGACAAAGCGATCTCATTAAGCTCGCTAATGACCTCCGCAATAGTCGAGCGCGCCAAATGCCCCCAACCACGTCGTACTGGCGAAAGCCGGTACCCAGAATTGATTTTCAGGGATTTCTACCTTTCAAGAAGATTTTTCTCCACAGATTATGCAGATTAAACAGATAAATATGCGATGAACGTAATCGGTTCAATCAGTTTCATCTGTTGTGAATTAAGGAAATAGCTTTAAACTCTCAATCTGGATCCCCGCCTTCGCGAGGATGACAGCGGATTTTTGACCTCGTTCCCACGCTCCTGCGTGGGAATGACTATCCCCCTACTCCACCTTCACGACCCTTTGCAGTTGCGACGCACTCCCAGCCATCCCTTGAATAAAATATACGCCAGAAG
>CAZAGU010000221.1:0-5176 GCA_964484805.1 uncultured bacterium | reverse complement strand
CTACGGCTCGCTAGGGATGAATGCGATGGATACCTGCCTTCGCAGGTATGACAGACGGAAGAATGACCCTGAAAAAAGAAATTCTGGGTACCGGCTTTCGCCGGTACGACGTGGTTTGGGACGTTTGGCGAGCTCGAATATTGCAAGGGTAATACTCGAACTTTTATGAGATTGCTTCGGCGCTACGCTTCCTCGCAACGACGACAGGAGGAGTTTACCCCGGAATGAAAGCACTGGATACCTGCCTTCGCAGGTATGACAGAAGGAAGAATGACCCTGAAAAAAGAAATTCTGGGCTCCGGCTTTCGCTGGTACGACGTGGAGGGGAAAAGAGACGCAAGGACGGGTATCTCGTTCCCACGCTCCTGCGTGGGAATGCAGAAAAGCTTACAATGCCGAGTTGTTTACCCCGGGATGCAGTCGCTTCCGGGCTACGGCTCCTCTCAGAAAGGCAATTATGTTAAACATGTCCGGGCAAGCCGGACATGCCACCCAAGGATTTTACAGTCAAAACTGGTTCAGCTATCCAGAAATCTTTGCAGAATAATAATCGCCGCCGCTTCGTCAATCCATTTTTTCGTCCGCTTGCCTTTGCCGCCAATTGCTTTCCGAGATGCTAAAGCCACCGCGGTCGTGTAATCTTCATCAATCCGATAGACAGGAAAACCTTTGGATGTTAAATAATCGGAAAGTTTGTCCGCGCCAGCGATCACGTCTTCCACCTCTCGCGCGTCTTCAGGAGGTTCACCCACCAGAATAGATTTAGCGTTGCGCTCGCGAGCCGCGGCTATTACCGCGCGCGCCAATGCCCTGCCCTTCAGCCCGACCAGAATTCCAGCCCCAACCGCCACTCTGCCATTTGGGTCGCTTATTGCCAACCCTACACGCTGCAAGCCATAATCAACTGCGAGAATGGGCGCTTCCGGAGGCAACGGCATTTCCTCAAGCATTGGTTCCATTGTCCCCGCTCTTGATTTCTTCTGTCAGATCGCTACGCTCGGCTTTTAGGATACCTTTGGTCTGGTTGATCTTGCCAATCAATCTGGTCAGATGTGGCAAATTGCGCACTTCAACGATTAGATTACCAACGACGAAATGATCCTCGAGGCGCAAATTTATCACGAGGATGTTCACCTTTAGTGTGGAAAGCGTCTGCGTAATATCTTTCAGCAGATCTTCTCGATTCTCGCCTACAATCTGTAATCGTGCCTTAAAGCGGTCTTCGCGATCAACATCCCAAGCGACAGACACTATTTTATTTGAATCGCTGAGTAAGTTCGCCACAGTCGGGCAATCGGTTCGGTGAATCAACAGCCCTCTGTTTTCGGTCTGGAAACCAATGATGGGATCGCCGGGCAGAGGGTTACAACATGGAGCAATAGACAAAACCAGATTTTCGAGCGAGCTAATCTTCAGTTTGCTCTTCTTTCGGTCAATCAACTGAATAATACGGCTGATGAGCGCTTCCTTGCGCGGAGCCACGGCGGGAACCAGTTTGCGCATCACCTGCCCAAGCGTAATCTGCGCTGCGCCAACCGCCGCAAAGAAGTCCGTCAGTTCAACATAGCCAAAGGATGCGGCTATGTCATTCAGTTCCTCGGCATCCTTGGGGAGTTTAAGTCGCTCTAGTTCATACTCGATCATCTCACGGCCAAGATCGCGGGATTGATCCCAGCGGGTCTCGCGAAAATATCGTTTCAGTCGATTCTTGGCTTTGGGTGTCCTCGTAAATTTCAGCCACTCAGTGCTCGGTTTCTGGTTCTTTGAAGTGATAATCTCGATGATTTCACTTGACTGCAATTTATAACTCAGAGGTACAATCTTACCATGCACCTTAGCGCCAATAGCATGAAGCCCAACCTCTGAGTGTATGGCAAAGGCGAAATCAATTGGTGTTGAATCACGGGGCAGTTGGATCAGCTTGCCCTTTGGTGTGAAGACGTAAATCTCGTCTTGAAATAGATTAACCTTGAGCGCATCGAGAAAATCACCGGACTCTGCCTCTTCCTGATGAGCTTCCATCATCGAACGAATCCAGGCAAAATGTTCGTCCAATGCCTCAGGCTGCATCATGCCTTCTTTATAGCGCCAGTGGGCAGCGATGCCATTTTCGGCGATATTGTGCATTTCATGGGTTCGGATCTGCACTTCGACAATACGTTTCTTCTTGTCTCTGATTTTAGTATGCAGCGATTGGTACAGATTCGACTTCGGCAACGCGATATAATCCCAGAAGTGATCCGTAACTGGCGTGAAAAGGTCGTGGACTACTCCAAGCACTCTATAGCACTCAGAACGCTCTTGCACGATGACTCTGATGGCAAAGAGATCATAGATTTCATCAAGCGAAAGGTCTTGCTTTTTGATTTTATTGTAAGTGCTGGCGATGCTCTTCACCCGGCTTTGCACATCAGCCTTAATACCAAGTCGATCAAGTTCTTTCTTGATGGGTGTAATGATTGAACCAATGATTTCGCGTTGCCTGGATAGCGAGCTGATTATCTTTGTTTCAACTTCTTGATAAACAATAGGATCAAGCACTCGCAAAGATCGTTCTTCAAGCTCGCGCGCGATTTTAGCTATTCCCAGCCGGTGCGCCAGTGGAGCATAGACATCTTTGGTTTCCTGAGCAATGCGTTGCTGAGCTGGCAAGGGTTTTGCGTCCAGGGTTCGCATATTATGCAATCGGTCAGCAAGTTTAATTAATATGACCCGCAAGTCCTGAAGCATAGAGAACAGCATCTTGCGAAGCGTTTCAGCCTGACGTTGCTCCATAGACTGTATTTTAATCGCTGAGATTTTCGTCACCCCATTGACCAAAAGCGCCACCTGTTCGCCGAATCGGTCTTTCAGCTCCTCTTGGTCGATATTGGCATCTTCGATTACATCATGCAAAAGGCTGGCTGCAACTGCGATGTAATCGGTTTTCAATTCAATTAAAATCTTGGCTACAGCTATGGGATGGGTTATGTATGGTTCGCCGGTCTGCCTGACCTGATCCTTGTGTGTTTCCACGGCGAAATCAAAAGCATTGGCAACCAATGCTCGATTCCAGCGGCGATGGTAAGTCGCCAGTGAATCTAATAACTCTTCTTTTTCTGTTGCTAAATCTAGTGTTGAAATCAGATCAACCATTCAAGTCCACGTAGTTAGTTAGTTTGTTCGTTTACGAAAAATCTGACAAGAGTCGTCAGTCTTCTGTCATATCCACGACCAGCAGTTCATTTTCTGTGCTGATGTACAAAGTCTGGCCATTGAACCCAATACCATTGGCTCCTGCCAAATCGTCGAAATGAGCGACTTCCGGCAATGCTCTAAGATCAGAAATGTTTACTACTGTCACCTCAGTGCCCCGCGAAATGGCAAGATATGGGTAAGCCAAAGCCATCCTTCGCCCGCCTTTCAGATGACGGTAGAAAGTTTTTATCACTGGTCGGCGAGGATTCTGCACATCAACTCGCATCAATCCATCTTCATCGGTGCAGATAAAGAGATTGTTCCGATAATACAACATTCCTTTGGGTTCGTCATGGAAATCTGTCATTTCTATGAGCATTTCAGGCTCTGCAGGATCAGCGACATTAAACACCGTCAATCCCCCACCGCCAGCAAAGAATAAAATTGTGTCCGCTTGAACCAGATGTTCTCCAAATGGCGTTGTTAGCAGACGCTTCAGGCGTTTGGGAGAGTTTCCCACAACCAGATCAAAAACATGCAATCCCTTTGAGAAACTGGCAACGTAAGCATAGTGATCATCAATGATCACATCACGAGCAATGCTCTCAACACGGGCAACTCCAGCGCGAGCGGGCTCGTTAATATTATTCAGGCTGTAGAAAACGGTGCCTTGAATATTGTTTGCCACACCAATTGTTGTGTCCGTGGCGGAAATGCCATGATTCCAGCCGGGAAGATCAAAGGACAGGAATAACTCCGGCGCTTCAGGCGAACGTACATCCAGCATGTGAAGCCAGTCGCTTGTGCTGATAAAACAATAGCCGCTGTGAATTACCAAATCGTCGTTACTCTGTGAGTCGAGATAGACCCTTCTGACGATGGATGGCTGGAATTCTGATCCGTACAGAACCAATTCGCGCGGGTGTACTAATGGTTCAGCCCAATTGCCGACTTCATCAGAAAAGTAGCCAACGACATGTATGGTTTCGTTTGGCACGCCAAACATCGGCAGTAAAAAACTTCCTCTGAATATACCTTCTGAAACCGGATCAAGATTATACCCTGAAATCATTGAACCAAGCGATACAAAAGCTTCACCGCATTCACCAGTCTCAAGAATAAAGCTAATTGAATCATTCGAGGTTAATGAATCTCGCTCGGTGAAAATTTCCAGAGAGTTAATCAGGGCGGTATAATCCAAAATAATTGAATCGTGCAAGATTCCTGTGCTGGCACCGGAAACGGATTTGAATTTTCCAAAAACGTCAAATGTGCCGCTATACTTTGGGGCAGAAATAACCTTTACGGTGTCGTATCTGACCCAATCCACATCACGCAAGTCTGGTGAAGTTGAAATCTGCATCACAGAAATATTCTCACCACTGATGGTTACACAGACGACGGTGTCACTAGTGGCGACGGCATCATGGTTGATGACCATCAGAACATTTCGCGGAACATCCTGAGGATCTGAAAGCCTGTCTTTGCATGATATTACAACAACAGAACAGCAGAATATCATGGCAGAAAGTATAATGTTCTCAATGTTGCGCAACATTTCTCATCCAATTTCAAAAAACAAACATGTAACTCAGTTAAATATCTTAAACCAGCAACCTCAGCGAATGCTGGCATCCATCGCGTTCATCCCTGGCGAGCCGTAGCTCGGAAGCGACTGCATTCCGGGGAAAACCCATCCGTCGTTGCGAGAAGGGCTTCAGCCCGCCGAAGCAATCTCATAAAAGTTCGAGAATTACCGTTACAATATTCGAGCACGTCAAACGCCCCCAACCACGTCGTACATGCGAAAGCCGGTACCCAGATTGAGAGTTTTGGCATTCCCACGCAGGAGCGTGGGAACGAGTAGCCTAAACCTCTTTCTCGCAAAGCATTGAATCCCAGCCTTCGCTGGGATGACAGCGGACTTCTTCTGCCGTATTTTCAATTAGGAGAAACATGTCCGGACGAGCCGGACATGCCACCCGCACCCCACACTGTC
>CAZAGU010000220.1:0-5203 GCA_964484805.1 uncultured bacterium | reverse complement strand
GTACTGTCGTTGCGAGGAAGCGAAGCGACGAAGCAATCTCATAAAAGTTCGAGAAACACTTTCACAAATTTTGAGCACGTCAAACGCCCCCTACGCTGTGATCCCCGCTTTCGCGAGGATGACAGCGAAATTCTTCAGCTGTGGCCAATCAATTATGTTAAACCTGTCCGGTCAAGCCGGACAGGCCACCCAACGATCAATAGGTGTTCAACCTGCAACGTCAGGTCAATACCTAGCCAAAGTCTTTCACTTGACTGCCTTCACATGACCAAGATCAATAATTTCCAGCCGATGATTGGCATCGGGATTATCCGGTGATGGTCCCTCCGTCAACACCAGCAATCCCTCCTTGAGTCCTTTTCCCTTCGCCCAACTGCGGGCATATTCTTCCCAATCATCCGGGAATTGTGGCTCGTGCACAGGGAACACCCCATAGGAGAATTGGAGACCCTGACAGGTAGATTCTCGATGGCTGACCGCAGCAATCCACAATGGCAGCTTAAACCGGGAAATCATCCGCGCAGTGTAGCCTGTAGTGGTATGAGCGATAACAGCCAAGGGCGTCAAGTGTTGCACTGTGTGCTGAACATTACAGGAGATCACATCAGCAAGATCAGGATTTTCCTCGACAGTGTCGATGGCATCGTTTGAACCGGCGGTGGCGCGATGCGGCTCGGTAGCGATGGCAATCCGCGCGAGCATCTCAGCCGCTTCGACGGGATAACGTCCCATTGCAGATTCTTCCGATAGCATCAGACAGTCCGTGCCGTCAAGGATAGCATTGGAGACATCGGTGGATTCGGCGCGGGTGGGGCGGGAATGCTCGACCATTGACTCCAGCATCTGCGTGGCAGTTATGACTGGCTTGCCCATCCGGTTTGCCGCTCGCATCAGGTCTTTCTGCACGATGGCGATGCGCTCTATTTGGATTTCCACGCCCAAATCACCGCGAGCCACCATTATGCCATCAGCGGCTTGAAGAATTGATTGATAGTTTTCCAGCGCTCCAGCGCGCTCAATCTTGGCAATGATGAAGGGTTTGTAGCCTAAATCCGATGCCGCGCGGCGCAAAGTCTCAATATCTTCTGCTGTTTCCACGAAGGACTGGCTGACAGCATCAACGCCGCTCTCCAGAGCATTCTTCAGGCAGTCGTAATCATGCTCGGTGAAAGCGCTCATTCCCAGGTTGATTCCGGGCAGGTTGAGCCCTTTGTGGCTTCGCAATTCTCCGCCAGAGCGCACAAGACAGCGAACGTCGTTACCATCTACGCTGAGCACCTGCAAGCGAATGATGCCATCGTTGAGGTACATCGTATCATCGATTTTGACGACTTTGGGCAGGCGGCTGAAACTGACGGAAACACGATGACGGTTGCCGATTATGTCGTCGGTGGTTAGGATGATCTCGTCGTGGCGACCCAGTTCGATGGGCTCTTCGTCAAGCATACCGATGCGCATCTTAGGACCGGGCAAGTCAGCCATGATCGCCAACCTGCGTCCTGCCTGACGGGCGGCTTCATTAAGTTTTTTGGTTATGGTTCGGTGCCAGGAAAAATCACCGTGGGAGTAGTTCAGGCGCGCGACGTTCATACCGGCGTGGATAAGCTGCAGAATGGTTTCCGGCGCTTCTGAAGCGGGGCCAATGGTGCAGACAAGTTTGGTTTTGTTTTTAGGAAAAGGCATTTTTTTCTCTTTTTTAGTTGCTTGGAAGTTCAGATTGTAAAATATGTTACAATTGTTAATGTACTGTGAACTTCCCAGAGCGAGCACCTGACTTTGTTCACATAATGTCCTGTATTGAAACAGGAAGAGCCACAGAAAATATTTTATCTTGGGATGGGATTTAAACTCATAAGTTACAAGGAGAACATAATCCATAGCTCACTCACAAGATAAATTCAGGGGAACGGAATGCCAACAGATTTTAACGAGTGCCCTAGATTTTCTTCATAATATCGTCTCGAATGTTCTAGGCTCGTTACAATCGTACTTGAGCACCTTACCAGCGGATACGTATTTCAAATGTCGTTAATGGTCTTAGATACTTGTTTGAGCCTACAGCGTGAGGCAACGGCAGATAACCGAGGAAATGTATTTGGTGAAGCTTAATGCTGGAGGGTTGATTATTAGCTCTAAGATGGTCTATATTAAATAAGGATTGTCATCTCCACAAACATCGGTCAAGTAAGTTTTCCGACTGACCGTTTCCCTCTTTTAATTTCAGGAGTCAAAATGGCAGGACAAAACACACCCAAGCGACCAGCTAGAAATACTTCCCGCCTGCAGGATATCTTATCGTCTCTGTTCTCTTTCAGACGAGACAGCAAAAGCAAGGTGGGCAGAGCAATTATCCCGACGTACGAGGAAAGGCTGGAAGAAAAAGAAGGCGATCCGCTGGAAAAAATGGCGCAGGAAGGTGTCCCTGAGCCGTTATTACGCAAAGTCCGCCGCGAAGAAGAAGTCAATCAGCTTCTGACTTTGCTCAAAGGTATCGCCGCAACTTCTGAACAAGAAGTCGATGTCAGCGATCTGATTCTGGCATACCTTCATCAAATTCTGGTGGAAAACACCAGCGAAGAAAAATACAACCAGTTTCTCGAATTCTATAATGCTTGCCCAACCAAATATCAATCTATTCGGTCGGCACAAAGGCTGGTTGCGGCACGCTGTCATGTGGAATTGAAAAATCAGTTTGCTCCGTGGGTTTATCGCGTTGCGCTGAGATCGGGATTCAACGACAAGATGAAGATATTTTCCGCCGATGTACTCATGCAGATTGATGTCTCAGCTTCAGAAAACCGAAGCGCGCTGTTTACCGTCAGGAAAGAAATGGAATTAGAAGAGGAAAGCAAGAATGAATAGAGAAGATAAACTCAAAGAACATCGCAAATGGCGGCTTTGGGAGTTTTTAGGCGCATTTCTTTCAATCTTCCATTTTCGCCCCTGGCGCGATTTAACAATGGGCAGGAAGATCATGCCCCGATTAGACCGCGAACCACCACTGGTTGCGCTGGATAAAATCGCTCACGAAGGTCTGGAGATAGAGAAAACACTGCGGATTCCCAACAGCGAGATATTGGCGCTGCTTCTCGACATGTTCAAGGCGATTGCCGCGCATGACGGAGTGATCTCAGCCGAGGAACGCGAATTTGTCCGGAATTTCCTGGAAAAACATCGCGACAGAGACTGGCAGGATGATGATATTGACCGGTTTATGGAGACCTTTGACAAGCGCAATGTGGAAGATTTCAGCTTGAAAAACTCCTGCTATCTTACCGGCAAATGGACTACAACAGAATTGCGCAGACAGATATTTGAGGCATTTTACAATTTTGACTATCTGCATGATCTAACGCCTGAAGAGCGGCGCTTATTAGATCAGATGGGGGAGTGGATGAAGCTGTCAAATTCCGAAATCAGGTTCATTTCGCTCAGGGCATTCAGGCAATCCAAAGGCAACGCCTGAAAATAGCCAGATGTGCCAATGATAGTCCCTTAGCGGAGTATGCCAGGCTTACATATTCTTCGGCTTCATGCTCCGCTTGACGACCGTCCCTGAGTATTCGATGGCACCCTGCTTGAGATTGATCCACTTTCTTTCATCAATGCCAATCACCGCGCCGCACTCGCATTTGACCAGATCACCTTCACGAAGGCTGTAATCCGCCACTATCCGCTCGCGCCAGCAGTGCAACAGCTTCCCCTTGCCGAACTTCCGATACTTGAAAATCTTTCGCTTGCAACTGTTGCACCGCACCGTAATCATATTTCACTTACTCCCTGATTCGTCGGACTTTTGCGCCCAGAATGCTGAGCTTGTTCTCCATCCGTTCGTAGCCGCGATCCAGATGATAAACCCGCAAGACGCTCGATTTGCCCTTTGCCGCTGTTGCCGCGATGATTATCCCGGCGGCGGCGCGAATGTCAGAGCACATCACCGACGCACCTGTCAAGCGATCAACGCCAGAAATGTGAATAGTGTTGAGTTCCTTGTGGATTTTCGCGCCCAGGCGGTTCAGCTCAGGAATATGCGAAAACCGATCAGGATAGATGCTGTCTGTGATCGTCGAACTGCCTTTTGCAAGGGTCATCAGAGATGTCCAAGGCGCTTGCAAGTCAGTGGGAAAGCCAGGGAAGACCGCGGTCTTGATATTCACAGGCATAATATCGCGGTCGCGCGCGTCAATGGTGACCACACTCCCGTTGGCGATGACCTCAACGCCAGTGTCAGCCAACTTGTCGAGGACGATCTGCAGGTGTTCACTGCGGCAGTTTTCCACCGTGATTTTGCTCTTGTTGATTGCGCCAGCCAGCAGGAACGTGCTGGCTTCGATGCGGTCGGGGATCACATCCCACTCGACGGGTTTGAGTGGTGTAATGCCGTTGATCTCGATGCGCGATGTTCCCGCGCCCGTTATGTCTGCGCCCATGGCGATGAGCATATTGGCGAGATCAATAATCTCAGGCTCGCAGGCAGCGTTGCTCAGGATGGTCTTGCCTTCAGCTCCAACAGCTGCCATCAGGACGTTGCCCGTTGCGCCGACCGATGCGATGTCGAGGTCGATCCGCGCACCGCGTAATTTTTCGCATTCGATTTCCAGATAGCCGGAAATGAACTCGACCTTGCAACCGAGTCTTTCCATGGCTTTCAGATGCAGGTCAACCGGACGCGGTCCAAGATTGCACCCGCCCGGAAGACTGATGCGAGCTTTGCCGAACCGCGCCAGCAAAGGCCCCAGCACATAGAACGATGCGCGCATTTTCCGAACCAGTTCATACGGCGCTTCCCACTTATCAACGCGGCTGCAATCGAGCCGCATTTCACCGTCAACCAGATCAACGTCCGCGCCGACAACTCGCAACACCATAGCCATGGTGTGGATATCTTGCAGGCTGGGAACACCTCGCAGAATGGTTACGCCATCTGTGAGCAGAGCGGCAGCCATAAGTGGCAGTGTGCCGTTTTTCGAGCCGGCGCATGGAATTGTGCCGCTAAGAATCGCGCCGCCTTCGATGTCAAATCTATCCATCATTGTTGTATTGTCCTGATCTTTTACTAATGTAGAAAAAATATTTGGCTTGCGCCTTTGGTGAATGCCATCCAGTTTTATTTTTTAGAGATTTCTTCTTTATGTCATACCTGCGAATGCAGGTATCCATCGCATTCATCCCCTCCACGTCGTACCGGCGAAAGCCGGTACCC
>CAZAGU010000219.1:0-5255 GCA_964484805.1 uncultured bacterium | reverse complement strand
CGAAAGCCGGTACCCAGATTGAGAGTTTTGGCATTCCCACGCAGGAGCGTGGGAATAATTATTAATCCGTTTTCTCTGTTTCATCTGTTGTGAATTAAGGGAACATCACCCTTCCGTCACCGTTCCGTCACATCGCAACATCTGTATTTAAATAAACATACCATCAAAATGTGACGATGTGACGATTTTCCTTGAGCCCCACCCCCTGGAGCCGTGCGGCATGCAAGCCGTTCCTTCCCTACTACTTCCAGAGTACCCTTCGCCCCTGCTCATGTTGATATTCTGCCATGAGCTCGCGAAAATTGCTCCATAGCTCCGGCATGATAACGGACTGCGTGAGCTCCAATTCCCTCGTCAATTGCATCTTGCCCTTGTGCTCCAATGCTTCAAGCTTGAAGCTCCCCACATTATTCTCCACTGCCTTCGCCGTTGGGAAATAGGCAAGCTGGCTCTGTTCAACCGGAATGCTGATCGTAATTTTCTGCGTCAACCGCCCCGGCAATCTAAACGACGACGTGCGCTGAGGATGCGTCATCTCCCGACCTGATGGCATGAAATCGTCAATGCCGTTGCCCGGATCTCCCATCTCGAGCGCCAACCTCCCGCGGCTGTCCGCTTCCGGCAATGTCAATCGAAAGGTAAAACCCGCTTCAACCTCGAAACGGTTGAATGTTATCGGGCTGAAATCGCTGATCTCGATGCCAGCCAGCATCCCGCCCGCCAGCTCCTGCAAATAGTCTTTCGCCTGTGAACCAACACCCTCCATCTTCTCATAAGGTGTGAAAATGTGGTCAGCGTGCAGGAATCCTTTCCCCGTCCAAAATCCATCCTCTGCTACTTCCAAGTCCAGCGAAATGTCTATCAGGCTAACGGTTCCATCGCTCTGCCAGGAAACAGCCGGGTCATCGCCACTGCCGGGAATCCAGATCGTCCGCCCGAAGATCGGCGTTAACCCGTTGCGTAACTCGCACGTTGCAGGATCAAAATATGCCTCAACCTTGTCCGACCCGCTCACCCACACTGCTATGGGCTCAAACTGGCTTAAGTTCGGAGCATCGAGGTTCACCAGATTGTAATCGCGGCTTCGGTAAAATGGAAAGACCTCAAAGCCCGCTTCCCTGAACAGCGCCGCGGCGAGAATTGCCCGGTCAAACTGGCAGCCATACGCCGACTCAAAGGTTTGCTCCGGAAGTCTCGGCGACCATAAAATCCAACGCTCATCGAGATAAGCAAATCGCGTCATGCGGCGGACAAATTTGGCAATCGCTTGCGCTTTTTCAGTGATTGGCTTCACATCCTCAGTTATAGCCTGCACGCTGTCGCGCAAGGTTTTATTCAGCGTAACATGTGAATCCCAGACGCGGCGGATGTCCAACCCGAACGCCTCCCAGCTATCCCAGCTTGAGTACTGAATGCAAGCCGCTTCAATCAGCGGATCGGCAGTTTCCGGCGATGGCAACGGAGACAGATGACTAGCACGAAAATGCCAGCTTTTCTCCTTGTTGTTTTTATTGACCACCGGCTCAGCCTGTTCCAAACCATCGCTCAAATGGAATTTCAGCTTCTTCAGTTTGGGGCAGGTAATGACAAACTCAGATTGCACCGTCGGATCATCACCAGCGAGAACGCGCGCGCCCTGAAGATTGGCAACCACCGGCTCCTTGTCTGTAATTTCGAAAAGTGTCTCAAGGATACAGGGCAGTTCGATGCCGTCGTGCATCACGATAGTTTCAACGATGTTGGCGTAATCCGGCGCTTTTGACAGATAGCCCGGCAAGGTCGGGACGATGGCAGTGGAATCGCTGTCAATCGCCTTGCCATCGCGCCATGTGCGAAGCAATTTGACGCGCAAATCCTGACGATCAGCGTCATACTGCAATCCGAGATCTGCATCTGTGTTGATGGCGTGCTCGGTGTTAATCCAGACGATCAGGTGCGTTGCCACAACTCGCCTGCCATCGGGCAACCAGTGGATATTTTCACCGTTGAACAAAACAACAGCGTCCTGCTGGTCAAGATCCAGCCATTTTTCAGCATCAGCCATCAGCGCGCCGATGTCAACAGTTCCAAATGTGTCGCCAGTGGAAATCTGTGCGAGAGCCGCCT
This sequence comes from uncultured bacterium, assembly GCA_964484805.1. Taxonomy (GTDB): domain Bacteria; phylum Electryoneota; class AABM5-125-24; order Hatepunaeales; family Hatepunaeaceae; genus CAZAGU01. Next base: position 3,149 of record CAZAGU010000219.1, on the reverse strand, counting down.
GCGACAGAACGAGTATAATGAGTATTGCTCGTAAACTTTTCACTTTGCGCCCCCTTTCTCAGCACGATAGACCACTTTGGCGAAATCCTGCACTCCGTTAACTGCTTCGCGGAATCCCGCGTAGCCAGCAAGCGGAATTTGACGGCGGCGAATCTCGACACGGTTGTTCAGTTTCACATTGCGTTTATCTTGAAGCACAGACCCTGAAAAGAAGGCGTATGTTTCGTCAACCTGTTCCGGCTGGTCGATGTCCTGCAAGTCATAACCTTTCGGCAATTTCAAGCTCTCATCTCCTTCGAGCAATTGCGTGAACCAGACGAACAGATCACCTTCACGCTCTTCCTCCCAATCGTGGTCTCCAACGCGCAAGAACCAGCGTTCCTTCGTTAGCAGTTTCATCATTGGGCTCTGCCATTCAATGCCATCTCCAATTGTCATGGCGTAGGCAGGGATAGTATAGGAAATCTTGAACCACATCCCTTTGTTGAAATCGGCAATATCGCCATGCTCGAATGATGTCAACTCGGCGCGAGGGTTGATCGCAGCGAGCACCTTGCCAATGTTTTGCTCACGGTCGCGAATCCGAGACCCAACCACCATGCCCCTCAGGCGTGAGTCCATCGCGCCAGCAGATTGGAACTCCAGCTTACCGCTGAAATTGCCTTGCTCGTCAAATTCGCCCGAGCTTTTCACTCTCAGCGGTGAATCTTCCGGCGGGCTGTAGGCGATGCGCATTAATTTTTCGCCATCTTCAGTGCCAATGACAAAATGCTGCTCCGCTTCGTACATAGACCAGATCGTCATGGAATTCGGTGCCCAGGTTGGATCATACATCACGAAGCTCCCGTCCGCCTTGCGCAATGCTGTCACGCTGTGGTTGAACTGATCGGCTGGAAGGTCTTCGATTCTCGCCCCTGCAAAGGTCATTGCGGCATAGCTGTCCATTCCTGCGGCTCGCATCATAACGACCAACATGCTGGCGATGTCTTTGCACACGCCACTGCGCTGTTTGAAGACCATCTCGCCGGAATGCAGAGTGAAGCCTTCCCCCTGCCCCATCGTCTGACCGCTGTAGCGGATGTTGTTCGCCACCCAATGCAACAGAGCTTTCGCCTGCTGTTCTTCACTGCCTTTGCTCACACCCGCTTCGGCAAGGATTTCCTTGACCTTGATGCGAATCTCCGGCGTAGGTTCAAATTGATTCCTATTGACCTGAAAGAACCAGCGGCTCTTGGCTTCCCAGTCTTTGGCTGTGCTTAAAACAACCTTCGACACAACATCCTCAGCGTCCGCCGCATAGCGTTCATACTCTCGTGGAATTATATCCTTTGCCCACCACGAGTAAGTGGCATCTTCGTCGGTATAGCGCAGACTGCTGAAAAGCTCGCCGTTATAGACCTCTGCATGAAGCCGCTTATCGGCAGGCAATGTCAGCGCATATTTTTTCAACAAAGTCGGCGCGGAAGCGTTAAAGGTGATAATATCAAAATACTCGCCACGCATCGGCGGGATGTAGCTTACATCCGCAGGCGCTTCAGGATGTTCCTTAAGTAGCGCGTAGGAAAAGCCCTTTTGATAAACCTTGGTGAATATCCCGTCGCCAACCTGCAAACGCGGGAGAGTCGCCATTATCAGTCTGTCGCCCCAGTAAATTCCTCCCTGCGGCGCGGTAGTTTCTTTGAGCATATTCAAATTAACCGAGATCACCTCTTCGCCACGGATGACACTAATCTCTTCAACCTTCACCCAGCGCGTCAATGGCAGATAGTTCCATGTTAGCACAGAGAGGCTTTTGCAACCTTCCGCGGTGAGGATTTTGTACAGCATTGTCTGCTCAGTCTCGGCGACACCAGTACCTTTAACGCGGTTGATGGTGATGTCCTCGACTATCAGATAATCGGCATCATCAAAATCTTCAGCGGAGCCAGCGTTGGCGATTTTTTCAGCAATAGTCGGCGGTGGAGTTTCGCCGGGAGGAAGCTGTTGAGCGAAGGATGCGCCACGTAGCGCCATTATCGCGAGCAACAGCAAGGTCAAAACACGAGTAATGTGACGAGTCATTGTGTCTCTTATCGTTGAAGGGGAAATTTTTAGGTATAGATTAGTTTAAACTCAACTTCAGGATTTGAAAAGGCTTCATCATATTTGAATCTTGAATATTTAAAATATCATACAAGGCTTGGTATATAAGTCAAAAAAGACCAACAGGAAGCCTTGCGTCCGACCATAGAAATAACCCTTCACCCAATTCAGTGTCCACCTGAATGTCACCCGCCGCAAGGATAGAGGGTGGGGTGAGGGAAAATCGTCACATCGTCACATTTTGATGGTATGTTTATGTAAAATCAGGAGATGCGATGTAACGGAACGGTGACGGAATGGTGATAGAATGATGATAAGGAAGAATTTTATCCACAGATTATAACGATTGAACAGATTAGGGGAAAATGCAATAAGGAAGAATGCCTGATTGGACGTTTTTAAAGCGATGGGTTCCTGCCTACGCAGGAACGACATAAGGAGGAAAACCCTGAACACGTTTTTCTGGATCCCCAATCAAGTTGGGGATGAGGAGGAGAGGGAAATTTCCTGCCTTCGCTGGAGGAACATAAGGAAAAACAACCTAAAATATCAAAACTGGGTACCGGCTTTCGCCGGTACGACGTGGTGTAGGGGCGTTTAATGCGCTCTATGATTGGGATGGTGATTCTCAAACTTTTATGAGATTGCTTCGGCACTTTGTGCCTCGCAATGACGGATAGAAGTGTTGCCCCGGGATGCAGTCGCTCCCGGGCTACGGCTCGGTAGGGAGGAAAACCCTGAACACGTTTTTCTGGATCCCCAATCAAGTTGGGGATGAGGAGGGGGAAGGGAGGGGAATTTCCTGCCTTCGCAGGTATGACAATAAGATGGTATGACAGCGGACGCTCATCCGCTGTTTTAAAGAACTGCCTCATCGACTTGGAAGAAGATGAGGCAGTTCTTGGGGGCAATGTAGGCTGTCGATTACTTAGTGCCAGACCGAAAAGTCTCAAGTTGCGCATACTTAGTCTTTGCAAATGTTTCTTCATTGTGAATAAATCGTAAATGTTTAATAAGCCAGTCAAAGAAAACAGGTTAAGTCTTGTATATATAATTATATAAACTTA
>CAZAGU010000218.1:0-5279 GCA_964484805.1 uncultured bacterium | reverse complement strand
AAAGACGACCGTCTTCTGCGAGCCAATGCCAGTCACCATCCAATAGTAAACTGCACGAGACTGCATGGATCTACGGCTGGCAACTCGCTCTCTGGCTTTTTTTACTGTCTGACCAATAGATGAAACGGGGCCTCTGTGAACAACAGTATCAACGGTCGCTCCGTCGTCAAGGGTAAGTATATTGGCGTTGTATTCATCTTTCTTCTCAACTTCAACCATGATTTTGCCACCAAAATTCGTATGTTCGACGAGAATCATGTTTGAGATGATTGTGTAGCCAGCTTTACGGGCTTCACGTGTGATGTCCATAACTTTATTAGTAAGCCCTATCGGCTTGCCAAGCACATTGATGATTGGAATGATGTAAAAACATTTGCCACTCCAATCGTGTTCCTGCATATCCCAAGTGGATTCAGAAAATGGTTTGTTGGTTTGCATAATACGATTTCCTTGTATGCTCGGTTGACGAACATGGGATTGATTTCAACTGAAAATTAAATCTCATTATTGAAAATGAGAATGCTGACCGCTCTTTGTCAATATACAGTCAGCCTTTAAATTGTCAACCCCCGAATCCTGTTTACTTGAAAAGTAATTTGAAACCGAGTAAATATTGACGATGCTTCTGGTGATTAAATGAAACTCTTCGGAGCAGTCTTCAGAATGTCTTCAAATTCTTTGAAAAATCTTCGGTTCTGATCCGGCAAGCCAATGGAGACTCTGACATAGTAAGGCAGATTATAGTTGTCAACCGGACGAATTACTACTCCACGCTTTAACATCAGCTTGAAAAGGTCTCGACCAAGCATCGGCAACTTAATTAACACAAAGTTAGCCTCAGTCTTTAAATACTCCAAGCCAAGACGATCAAGTTCGGTGTAAAAAAGGGTTTTTCCTTCGCTATTAATTCGCAAAGTTTCAAGCAAATGCTCTTCATCGTCAAGCGCCGCTGTTGCTGCCACTTGTGCTAGTGAGTTCACATTAAATGCTTCACGCACTGCGTTCATAGCGTAGCAAATCGAGTCTGGCGCGAAAGCATAGCCAATCCGTAACGCTGCTAGTCCATAAATTTTAGACATTGTTCGCATGACAACGACATTGCGATTGTCTCGGACATACTGCATTGTGTCAGGATACTTTTCCGGTGTGCGGAATTCATAGTACGCTTCGTCAAACACAGTGATCACATGCTCTGGCACCCTTGCCATATATTCTTCAACCCGTTCACGGTTCATCAGCGTGCCAGTCGGATTGTTAGGATTGGCAATGAAAACCAGCTTGGTGTGCTCATTTATACGCGAAAGTATCTCATCAACATCATATTCCAGATTCGGCATTGGTGTCCAGACCACTTTGCCGTTCATTATCTGCACTGCGATGCGATACTTAAAGAATTCTTCCCTGCCAATGACGACTTCATCGCCCTCATCAACAAAAGCCTCAGTAATCAGCTCAACTATCTCAGCCGAACCATTGCCAACTACAATCTGTGTTACTGGTGCATCAAACTTCTGGGAAATTTTTTGCTTGAGATTATAGCAACCACCATCTGGGTAAATATGCAGATCCGGCAATGCCAGTTTAATAGCTTCCATTGCCTTCGGAGATGGTCCTAAAGGATTTTCGTTCGAAGCCAGCTTGATGACATCGCTGATGCCATATTCACGCTGCACTTCGCTAATCGGTTTGCCGGGTTCGTAGGGGATGATGGTTCTGATTGCCTGGCGTGATATTTCGTGGAATTTTGTCATGTTGTGTAACCTTCGTAAGCTTCTGCGGCGACGCCTATTCAACGCCAGCCATTTCGTCTAAATTGACGAATTATCCGTTGTACATATTAGCCTTTTTCTCCCCTTAAGGCAATCTATCTCACTGGCTTTGTCCAGAGCCGCCTCCGATTCCCAGCCAGAATCCCAAACTGATTAATACTGATGATGCCAGAATGACTAAAACCATTATCAGCCGATTCCGGGCAAAATCAATCGGCAGCTCAGCATTGTCGCTGTAAACCCGAATATCCCAATCCCTTTGCATACACACAATTGTCTGGTCATACCACTCTTTTTCTGAGTAAATAAGCTTATCTTCAGCAAAGGTCTTCCCAGACTGATAATACATTTCTCCTTTGTCATCAAAAATCTGGAATGCAATATGACCATCCGGTCTGCCCAGATTTTGCCCTTTATTCCGTTGAAATGATGTCAGCGGAAACCTGACCCTATTGGTCATGATGTTCAGCAATCTCGGCACATCTCGGGCAAGATATTGGTCAATCGAGAAAAATACTCCGGCAACGTATCTCGGCTGATAGGATTGCGGCGGGATTTTCAAGTAACCAAGCCACCAGGTCTCATCTTCAATTTTCAATGATGTGATGGCAATGTCTCTGCTCCCGCCATTTACACCAAGGTTTGACTCGATGAAGTTAAACACTCCTTCAAGAACCCAGGGCGAAGTGGCATGGTCAATCTCCCAGCCTTTCGCATCCAAATCCAGCACAAAACAGGTGGGAAAATTGTCGTCGGGCGCCCAATTAACGAGGGTCTCCATTTTTATTTCGCGGGTTTTCGGTTTTGAGTCGAGAAATAATGCAAGCTTTTCCAGAGGCAGGAAGTAAGGATCGGTCACCGTCTGATGAATCGAATTGGCAACCGCCTGCCCCAATGATGCAGATGGCTTGTCAAGATCGGCTTTCTGTTCTGTTTTCGCGCTGAAATGCTGGAACAAGTAAAATTGCCCTGTGCCTGAGACCAGCAAAATAAACAGCCAGATGATGATGCGTTTGAACATTGTCCAATCCAAGTTAAACCTCTCACAAAACACTCCCTCAGATAGTACAGAATAATCGGACAAATTAAAACAGGATATCAATGATTTTTCGAATAATTACCATTTTCTCTCACCCATCGCTGTCATACATTATTTTTTCTCCTCGTTCCCGGCTTGACCGGACAGGTTTCGCCTAATGTTTTCAAACAGCGGACAACCGTCCGCTGTCATCCTCGCGAAAGCGGGGATCCAGAGAAACGTTTTCAGGATCATTTTTCATTATATCGCTCCCGCGAAGGCAGGTATCCATCGCATTCATCCTTATCCGTCATTGCGAGGCGCGAAGCAACGAAGCAATCCCATAAAAGTTCGAGAATTCACCTTCACAATATTCGAGTGCTTTCGCCGCACCAACACCACGTCGTACCGGCGAAAGCCGGTACCCAGTTTTGATATTTCAGGTTCTTTCTTCCTTATATCATACCTGCGAAGGCTGGCATCCAGATTGAGATTTTTGACGTTCCCACGCAGGAGCATGGGAACGAGTAACCCACAGCGGACAACCGTCCGCTGTCATGCCCGATCTGATCGGGGATCCAGAGATCGTTAATTGGGTCATTCTTCCTTATATCATACCTGCGAAAGCAGGTATCCATCGCATTCATCCTTATCGAGACGTAGCCCGGAAGCGACTGCATTCCGGGGCAAAACTCCTATCCGTCATTGCGAGGCGCGAAGCAACGAAGCAATCCCATAAAAGTTCGAGAATTCACCTTCACAATATTCGAGTGCTTTCGCCGCACCAACACCACGTCGTACCGGCGAAAGCCGGTACCCAGTTTTGATATTTCAGGTTCTTTCTTCCTTATATCATACCTGCGAAGGCTGGCATCCAGATTGAGATTTTTGACGTTCCCACGCAGGAGCATGGGAACGAGTAACCCACAGCGGACAACCGTCCGCTGTCATGCCCGACCTGATCGGGCATCCAGAGAGCGTTAATTGGGTCATTCTTCCTTATATCGCTCCCGCGAAGGTTACTACATCAGTAACACAGAGCCTCACAATGACCTTGCCCATCCTTTTCCCTGATTTTCTGAATATTTTCAATCCATAACAACTTCATAACAACCGAGGCAATTATTTTCATTACTATATTTTCAAATCAACACCGGAGTCCAACATGCAGATCGTACAGTTTTTCAAGCAAACCCTCACCATCTGGGTTGTGGCAATTTCCATTTCGCTTATAGGATGGTTGGCGACATTTAGTTTTCTAATGCTCCCATATTTCACAAGCGAAATTAAGCGCACTGCGACCATCGAACAATGGGAAGGCGATCATTCTGTCTTCTATTCCCTGAAAGATGCCATGCTCGGTTATTTTGTGCCTTACGCTCTGGAAGTAGTTGACGTGGTGAACGCGTTCAATAAATCCACAACAGACGAACCCGACTGGCGACAACTGGCGGAAATTGACGGCGCGGTGGATGCCTTCAATGTCAATTTCACCACCGAGATATTCCAATCCGTCAACGGCTTGACTCCGCCAACCATTGCCGGAAAGCTCTGGCTGGACGGAAAAAACCAACCCACCCGCTTGCTTGGCGAGCCTTCAGGTGAAACTCCCGTCCGAACAATTGATCAGAATCTTACTTACGGCATGGTGAAATACCTATCCGTCGAGAAGGATGGCACGTCCTATATCGCTGTCTTCCGCTATTACAAACCGTTGCCACACAGACAGGCTGAAGGCTACGTGGGAGTTTTGCTAAGTAAACAATCCTTCCGACAACAGCTTTCGCCCACATTAGATAGTACATACAACGCCAACTACCGAATCCGGCGCGTGTTCGAGAGAAACGGTGAATTACACAGAAAACTCACTAAAATCAGCAATGATCCGTTTCTTCAGCCAGCCAAAACCGCCCTCGGAGTAATTCTCGACGGCGATACAATCTGGTGGAAAGGCGATAGGGAAGCAAAAATCATCGGAACGCAGGTTATAGATTCCGAATTTTTCTCCGATGGCTTAAACACTGAGTTAGAAGGACTAAACTTACGCCTCATGGTCAGAACGCCCAAACCTCAGCAACGTCAATTTTCGGTGGCTGGCATTGATCTTATTCGCAAGGGCGTTTACACTATTGAAGTCATCGGGCTGTTTCTGTTCACGCTCGTCCTGTTCCTGCTACATTTGACTCGCCGCACTCTTCGCCGCAACCGCATCGCCCTCTCGCATCTGGCTCACGCGGTGAAAACTCCTGTGTCGCGCATCCGGCTGAATGTGGACACACTGACCGAAAACATGGTCGTTTCGCCAGACGATGAGAAAGCTGTGTTGCAGACCATCTCCGGCGAATGCGAGCGCATGGAGCTGGCGGTGAAGGGCGCGGCGATGTCATTGCAACAAGGACGGAACATTATCAGCCGCGAATCTGTAGATCTACTACCCACGCTGACCAAAACGCTTAACGCCTGGGACAGAAGCTTCGAATCTGCAGGAATCG
>CAZAGU010000217.1:1516-5391 GCA_964484805.1 uncultured bacterium | reverse complement strand
CCCTCGCTTTTCAGTCCAAAACAGGAGATGGGTCACGAAAAACAGATATGAAAATCCTCGCCTTGGAAGCCAAACTGCAGACTAAAAATGAAGTTATATCAGAACTGATGGAAGAGCATGTCGCGTTAAAAAAAAATCTTGGGGGAATCTAAATCATCCCACAACGCCAGCCATAACGCGCGATGCTGTGGTTGATTTTGTGTTGCGATGGTCTGATCGCACCGGCATTCGTCTTATGAAATTTCTGTCCTGGCTGGGGTTGCAAAGTAGTACATTTTACAACTGGCGAAACAGGTATGGGCTTCAGAACAGACATAACGGCTTAATTCCACGACACTTCTGGCTGGAAGATTGGGAAAAACAAGCAATTATTAAATATCATATTGAAAATCAGTGCGAAGGCTATCGTCGATTGACATTCATGATGCTCGATAATGATATTGTTGCGGTAAGCCCCACCAGCGTTTTGCGGGTTCTAAGCAAAGAAGGACTTCTCAATCGCTGGAACAGGAAGCTGTCGAAAAAAGGAACCGGTTTCCATCAACCTTCCGCGCCGCATAAACATTGGCACATTGATGTTTCATACATCAATATCTGCGCCACTTTTTACTACTTGTGCGCGGTTCTGGATGGATACAGCCGCTATATTGTTCATTGGAATATTAGAGAGGCGATGAAGGAAGCAGATATAGAAATCATTTTGCAACGAGCGCACGAACTGTTTCCTATGGCTGAACCGCGCATCATTTCAGACAATGGTCCGCAGTTTATAGCCAAAGATTTCAAAGAGTTCATCCGTATTTGCGGTATGACGCACGTGCGGACATCGCCGTATTATCCGCAGAGCAACGGCAAGATTGAACGGTGGCATCAGTCAATAAAGCGTGAGTGCATTCGTCCGGGAACGCCGCTTTCATTGGAAGACGCACGTCGCCTGATAGCTGGATACGTCGATCATTACAACAATGCGCGCTTGCATAGCGCAATCGGCTACATCACGCCCAGTGATAAGCTTGAAGGGCATGAAACAGCCATCTTTGCAGATCGTAAACGTAAACTTGAAAGAGCCCGGTTGAAACGGAAAGTAAATTATGAATCGGATATCAGCATGGAGATTAAATCTGTTGCCATCAATGATCATTCTGATTATCTTAACTTTGTCGGTTGAAACGGAAACAGGCGCTGCAGGGATGCAACCTGTTGAGGGATAAACCGGCAGGGGCTCATCAAGACGATGAATATGATGTGGGTGACACTGTTGCCCACATCTGTTCCCAAGACTATACATCGGATGATAGACCCCTTTTATGCCTTAGAAAATCCATTATAAAGCGTGCATATCATGCACGCTTACAGTTGGAGAACTGACTTAGAAACATAGGCCAAAACTCCAAATCCCGCTGAACCAGAACATTTTAAGGAGATCGAAGAATGTTCCTAAAAAAACAATTCACAAGAGATGAATTTTCTGGTCATACCAGTGCTTCATCCGTTTCGAAACTTTTTATGTTGACTCTTTTGTTGGCATTTGCCATTCCGGTGTTTGCTCAACAGGTGTTCAATAGTCAAAATGAATTTGAGGTCTATTTAGGCGCTCATAACAATACCCTTTTCGACTGGCGAGAAGGTATTGATTATGAGTTTGATATGGGTAATTTCTATGAGATTCAAGGTACTGTATTCGTCAGGGACCTATGGATTGAGAATAATCAAGGCGATTTAGACGAAAACGGCGTTCAGATTGAATTCACCGATCCAGATGCTGGTCTCACAGTCACTGGTCAGTTATTTGTCAACACTGACAACCAGGGTAATCCAGATGGTGATTACGACCGAGCCTGCTTTTTTGCTCAAGAGGTGAATAACACGCGGGCTTGGGCAGGGATTGAGGTTTTTTACACAGTTCCTGGCGATCAGGTGATTTTTTACAATGCAGATATTCTTGGTGGCGGCGATTACAGCCAGCATGGTCAGTTTAAGGTCGGCGCAATCATTCCGAATGAAAATGGTTTTCTAAATATTCCAGGCTATCTCACGGTTAAAAACTGCAACATAGAAGCTGGAAGAGGTCCTGGTATTTATTTTGCTGGTGCAGGTGTTGTTGTGGTCGATAACACGGAAATACATGACATGGAGATTTGGGAAGAGGAAGAAGAGGAGCTACAAGGAGATGGCATTCTCGTTCTTGGCGAACCACTGCCACCAGCTCATCCTTGTTTTCTATCGGTTCAAAACGGCTCAGAGATATATAATTGTAGATATGGAGTCTATAGCTTTGTTATTAATGCCGGATTTGAAATTCCCCCTAAATTTGGCATGGAGGTTGATGCTAGCGCAATCTTTGACAACGCTGACACAGGGATTCGAGTCGAAGCTCGACAACATCCCGGGGTCGGTGTTTCATGCCTCGTAACGACAGGCTCAACCATCCATGATAACGGTGGATGGGGAATCAACATAACAGAAATCACAAACGGTGATGTGCTTGCTGACCAACCCTACGTTGGTCCAAAATCCTTTTTGACTGTGTCAGATGGCTGTGAAGTATTCGAGAATACTTTAGGAGGCATACGGGCCCGAGATGTCAACATGGGCATCAACATTATAGAATCTGATATCTACGATAATGGAATCGGTGTTGATGACCAACAAGAGGTTGGAGAAGGGGTTATTGAGAGTTTTGCCCGTGGACAAGGCATTAAAGTGCGATTATGGCGGCAAGACGAGTTGGGGGACTATCAAATTGGTGAAGGAGTACAGTCCTACCTCAATGTTGTTGATTGTGAAATCTATGGAAATGGCTTTGAAGGCATCGCCGTTTCCAAAGGTGAAGATGATCCACAACCCGAAGGTGCTGTGTTGGTTGGATTTCTTTTCTATAATGATCATATCAACATCATCGGTAACCACATCTACGATAATGGAGTGAATTGTGATGAATTCGAGGACCCAGTTCTGGATGTTCGACGAGGAGCAAACGTACACATTTTAGAGCGCCTGCATCATGTGGCGATGAGTCATAATCTGATCGAGGGTGGTTTGTCAGGTGTGTGCTGGGACGTCACCGATGTATTCGTCAACGAGGTACTTCAGTCTGGCGAGCGTCCTTCTCATAACATTATTGTGCGGAATAATGTAGTTACCGATGCTTTATATTACGGTTTTTTAGCTTTACAACAATACTCTCCGGATCCGCTCAATCCGATGGATTTCGATGACGGTGTTTTCCCGAGTCTCATGGTCAACAATGTCCTTTGGGATAACGGAAAATCCCTCGCTCTCGCTCCCTTTACTCCCGCCAATGCTTACTTTTCTGGAATGCCCAATGCCTACTTACCTATTCAATTTGAGAGTAACCTCATTGGTTTTAGCGACGATTATAATGGTAATAATGCAACAATCGGCGTTCGTTACACAGGAATATGGCCTTCTTTCGATTACAACGCCTATGCTATCAGCGATCAGGACCGGGTTGTCGTTGATGCGACTGGCTGGTTAGGACCAAATCACTACACGCACTCGATCGTTGCCCCCGATGCCGAGGGGTTGGGGTTGGTTGATGTTTCAGATGTCGGTGTCTCCGATTTTCATCTAAAATGGAACTCACCGTTGGTAAATCTTGGTCGAGATGAACCTGACGATGATGATCCGACTAGCCTCATCTTTGATGATTGGGAATATGTCGCCAATAGTCTGACAGATGCCGATTATGTCAGACCTGACAACGAGGATGTCAAGAGGGATGGAACACGAAATGACGCAGGGTTGTTCGGAGACGAATGGGCCGACGGTATCAAATTTGAACAGGTCAGTATTCCCTGGGGAGGTGGTCAACTTGTCGGCACAGGTGATCCATATTTCGATTTTTGGACAAT
>CAZAGU010000217.1:0-1416 GCA_964484805.1 uncultured bacterium | reverse complement strand
TGGTTAACAACGGCTCGACCTTGCTCCAAGCAGATGCCAATGGCGCTGAGGTGTACATTGATGGTTATCCTATGCCAAGCTTGCAAGCGATGGATGTCGTCGATCCCCTTGGAAAACTTATCTATCGAACCAACCAAACCTTGCTTCTTAACGTAGCTGACAGTTGGTGGGGTGAAGTATTGAATGAAGCGGATCCTTTGTTCCAAGATTGGGTCACGGAACGCCTTTTCCCTGATTATCTTGCGAGTTACACCTTCACTCAGATCGCTGGCGAGGCTAACGATGTCGATTCTGACGAGTTCTCATTTGCAGATGCTCGCTACTGTTTAAATCAAGGACAGCCAGAAACCGCTTTAGAGATCATGGAGACCCTTATTCGCGAGGATCCTGAAGGTAACGACGGCCAAAATTCAGCTCGATATATCCATCTCTGCTATCGCGCACTGGACAGGCCTTTAGATTCCCTTTTTGCATTTTACCGGACAACGGCAGAGCAATTCAACGATTGCGACATTGCCACAATCTGTAGATTAAAGGTTCCCCAGGTTCTTGCTGAGGAAAGAAGATTCGAGGATGCGTTGTCCGCCTATCAGTCTTTGGTGAACGATCCGCGAGATGAGGCGGAGGGTTTACTGGCTCAAATTGGCTACCTGGAGCTTAGTCAAGCGGTTGATGAGGACGAAATTGACTCTAATCCAATAAATCGTCAAGTTGAAATGCGAAAATTGCTTTCACAATTAACTGCGAATTCCACTTCCGCTTTTAAATCAAGTTTGCCAACTGAGTATGCCTTATCTGCCCCCTATCCCAACCCCTTCAACTCCACCACCACCATCGGCTACTCGTTGCCCGTGGCGGGGAATGTGAGCATCGAAGTCTTTGATCTGTCTGGGCGCAGGGTTGAAACGGTCTATTCCGGTGAAACTCAAGCTGGCGTTCATACCGCTGTCTGGAATGGACAGGACGAAAGCGCAGGGCTGTACTTCATCCGCCTGCAAGCTGGGAATCAATTCATTACGACAAAAGCGCTATTGGTTAAGTAACAGGTCTAAAAGCAATAGACATGCGGGTGGATTCAAAATCCACCCGCATGTTTAGGAGCTAAAAAAAATGAACATCATGAAAATAACCTTGATCGTCCTTGTCTTTGGAATGATTCAAGCCACAGCTTTCGCCGAGCCCAATCGCGGTATAAATTTTGTTTCTGAAGTCCATGTCTCCGGCGACTATCAGGATGTGAAGATCGTCGGCGACCGGATATACTGCGCCAATAATTATGGTGTGGTCGTATGGACATTCGACGAACGTAGCCCCGAAACACCTCCAATTGAAATCGGTCGCTTCCCCACCCCCGGACAAGCACACTCCCTTTTTATTGACGATACGCTGTGCTATGTGGCTGATGGCTCCAGTGGT
>CAZAGU010000216.1:0-5404 GCA_964484805.1 uncultured bacterium | reverse complement strand
TTTCTATACCTTTGGCGCAGATGAGCTATCAACGTGTCATGGCTCATTTGATGTTTGGTGTCATAGTTGTCGCAGCGACGCAGATACTCAACTTATTGCCGTCGTAGCAATCACAGTCTGTTATTGACTTTCGCATCGTAGGTGGACTCTGTTTTGAAGTTAGCAGAATGCACTATTTTGTCCTTTGCTAATGCGTATTTCACATAACGGAAAGAAAAATCAGACATTTTGGAAAATGGAATGCCTATCAAGGCATTTCGCTATTAGACACAAAATACTTTTGCAAGAACCTCGAATGCATTTACATTAAGGAAAAATTTCCGGTTAGTTTAGCTTTTTATTGAATTCTCTGTTCTTTCATTTTAATCAATAATTCACTATCTTGACATAACGGTCTAAACAGAGGCAGGCTCTGCTGGCGAGCAACCTACTAAGGGATGAACTAGTGGAGGCTCATCTAAACGATGGATTGGGGCGTAGAGATGTAATTCTTTGCGCCCCGCTTTCCCAATACCCATCGGAGGATAGACCTCCCTATGCCTCTTAAAACGCATGTTTGAATAACCAAGCCCCTATTTCGCCTTCAATGACGTATGATACATCTAAACCTCCTGTAGGTATTTATCCATTTCCGGTCACTGGTATCTCGATTACACCAATATAACCGGTTCAAATTGAAGAGCCTACCGGAAATGTTTCCTTATTTAATCAACATCACTTTCCTGGAAAATAAATGCACCGAAGTCGCCATTCGTACTACATACAATCCAGATGGGAGATCAGATGCAGTGAATGGAGTGCTGTGGATTCCTGCATGAAGTTGTTCATTCAGCAAAATTTTGACCATGCGCCCAGACAGGTCAAAAACAGTCAATGAAACTACAGATGTGAAGGGTAGCCCGAATATGATCTGTGTTTGCGAGTTGAACGGATTAGGATAAGCTTCAGACAAGTAGTAATGATCTGGAATCTGAACGAAGTGTTCCGAGATAGAAACAAAATCATGAACCACAATATCAACCTGCGTAAACAAAGTATCTACTCCATCTGTCAACTCGAATATTACGAAGTAGTCTCCAGCATCTTCAAATGATGGACTCCAAGTAAAATCTCCCGTTCCGTTCCCATTGTCCTCAAACTCCCAGCCGTCTAAAAGATCGTGATTGGATACAGTGAATAATAGTGGGTCCTCATCAGGATCAGACGCAGTGATCCTGAAGGAGAGACGCTCGCCTTCATCAACTCCGACCGTATCTGGAAATTCTCCCCATTCAGGGGAACGGTTGAGATTATAAACTATAATCCCCACATTACCTGACAGTTCATTTTCACCGTCTGAGAGGATAAACGTCGCGGTGTATTCTCCAGCGTCTTCGTAGGTCGTAAGCAAGTAAAACGTCCCGCTACCGTCCCGAAAGTCTTCAAACTCAGCCGCATCGGGAAGATCGTCGGACCGAAAGTCAATCGTCAGTTCCGCTTCTTCATCCAAGGCGCCTCCTATAACCATGAATTCCAAATCCCTGTTCTCAAACACTTCGGATGTATCCCGAAGGTCTGACCAAAACAACGGGTGTGGATTAACTGCGATTCGAGTTAGGAATACGTCATCATTGAGGTTATGGGTTAGATCGAAAGCTCTCTCAGTTACCGGAAAGTCCAGGCTGTATGTCTTTCCTGAAACCACAAACTCATCGTCGCCATCAATGTAAATACAATTCCCAATGTCGTGATCGCGTCCTCCAAGGTAAGTGCTGTATATCAAGTTGTCGCCTGCAGCATTCAAATGGGTGATGAAAACATCATTAAACGACGCGCGCTCAGGGTCGTATGCGTCTTCTGTCGTTGGGAAGTTATCGCTTAGTGTTATTCCTACCAGGAAAACACCTTCATCCTCTGCAGAGCATATGTCACCTACCTGATCATTGGATCTTCCACCCAAATAGGTGCTGAACACCATTTCACCGCCGTCTTCACTGAAGCATGAGATAAAACCATCAATTCTACGAGAATCATTGAAAACGGAATCCCAAGCTCCATCAGTAGTTGGAAAATTATCGCTCTCAGTAGAACCGGCAACAAATATTTGACCTTCCTCATTACTGCAAACTGTTACGCCATATTCTTGGGAATCACCACCCAGAAAAGTACTGAATACAAGTTCGCTTCCATCACTGGTAAACTTTACGAGATAAGC
Organism: uncultured bacterium; assembly: GCA_964484805.1. GTDB lineage: Bacteria > Electryoneota > AABM5-125-24 > Hatepunaeales > Hatepunaeaceae > CAZAGU01. Next base: position 3,210 of record CAZAGU010000216.1, on the reverse strand, counting down.
ATCCTGGTCTCCATTGTAGGAATCATCCCATGCCGATTCAGTTGGGAAGTCGCTGCTGGCGGTTGAACCTATCGCTATAATTCCACCATCGGCAGCTAAATATAACTCATACACAAAATCTTGCTCCCTACCACCGATAAGTGTACTCCATAGTAAATCACTGCCATCCTCGTTCAAACATGTCACAAATCCATCGGCACTACCATTGATTGTTTCATCAAAAGCTCCATCAGTGGTCGGGAATTCCCTGCTAGTCGAATATCCGCTAACAAGAGCGTTTCCATCCTCATCACAAATGTGATAGCTGTGATCGCTTCCGGAACCACCGAGATAAGTACTATAAATCAGTTCACTGCCGTCCTCACTTAATTTGGTGATGAAAGCATCATTAGACCCATTAAGTGAAATATCCCAAGCCCCTTCGGTTGTTGGAAAGTCATTACTTCTGGTTGATCCTGTTACAAGTATTTCGCCTTCTTCGCCGCTGGTAACACTATTACTATAATCATTTCTGCCCCCACCCAGAAAGGTGCTGAAAACCAGTTCGGAACCATCATCGTTGATACGGCAGATAAAAGCATCACAAAAGGTCGCTTCCCTGTCGAATGCGCTCTCTGTCGTAGGGAAACCTGGGTTAGCCCTTCCCGTTAGAATCGTACCACCCATTCCATCGGGACATATGCTATTTGCCCCGTCCCAACCATCTCCTCCCAGGAATGTACTATACACCAATGGGTCAATCACCAGCGTTTGATCCATATTATACCCATCCGGAGTCTCGATTCTCAGACGGTTCTCGCCCACTTTGATAAATTCGACTGCAATATCAAAATTCCTGTCTTGCATGCCCACCGTCCACGCCCTTGGTAATGCCATTCTCAGGTCACCAACCGAAGTCGGGAGAATCAACTCATCTCCATCCACCGTCACCTCCAACTCTTCGTCCAAACCGTCCACTCTGAGACTTATCTGGGCTGGATCGCTACCCGGATGCACTACGAAGTCAAATTCCACAAGTCCGTCAACGCTGTACCACTCGATATCTATTCCACGCTAGACATTTAGCATCGTTACTCGCTCATAGTTACCACAATTCGATGCCCATTTGGATGGATCATTACCTAAGAAGTAGTTATTGTTCCATGGAAGTCGGTTATGATGGATGACTTTGCCAGCTTGTACGGGTTGATTCTGATAGTCAAGCCAGGGAGATGTATGTACCGTTAACCCTGTACCTTCTTCGAATCTGAACTTTAAGAGTGACCTTTCCGTGGATAGTTCTCCGGTTCATTTTCCATCCATGTCCCTCGACGATTCAACTCAAACCCATCTTCCAGCGGTGCGACCTCCCGGTCTGGTACTGAGTACACAATTGTGAATCCATCTCTTTCAATTAACCAGGTTAACTCCCCTGTTCCTTGACTGCGGAATAGCACATTCCGGTCCCATTGACCACAGTTCTGTGTGAATATTGGAGTATTATGGCTCGTAGCTGCTATTGCAACTGATATTACAAATATCAGTTGCAATGTAACTGCGATTTGAATTAATTCAAAAGTCTTCATCTTACACTCCTGATTAGTTATTGAAATTGCATATAGTCAAATTTGTTATTAATTGGTTCGTTTTCTGCACGATGCCACAATACATGCATTTCCTCCGTTGTTTTCTAGTTATTGAAGGTGTCACCGTTCTAAATTATATACTCAGGAAGATATTTGTAGGAATAATGTTTGAAATATCAGTAGTCTGGTATCAAGATAATAAGGAATTTTTAAATATGCAATAGTATCAACGATTACGTCCTTAAATTTGTGTAAAATGGTTTTTCGCAACTGCGGAAGATGAACGAGCCACGGTTTTGCCTCTGTATCTTGGGATTAGCATAAAATTCCAAAGGCACAAGGAGGTTTTACCATGGCTCTACAGAAAGATAAGCTTCAGCTCGCAGGATCGCCAGGATCGTTGATAGATGACCGTGATTTTCTTCGTGAAATCGTATCGACCGTTCTTCAGAACGTCTTGGACACGGAGGTCGCCGATCATGTCGGCGCGGATCGCTATGAGCGGACATCAGGTCGAAAGGGTTACCGCAATGGCAGCTACCCTAGGACGCTAAAGACTCGAGTTGGACGGATTGAGCTATCAGTTCCTCGTGATCGCGACGGGACGTTCCAGACGTCGCTGTTCACGCGCTTCCAGCGTAGCGAGAAGGCTCTGATCCTTGCTTTGATGGAGATGACGCTTGAGGGGGTTTCGACTCGCAAGGTGACCAAGATAACGGAGGAGTTGTGCGGGACGTGGTTCTCGAAGAGTCTTGTTTCATCGCTGTCCGCGAACCTTGACGACCAACTTGAAGCGTGGCGCAATCGCCCCTTGGAAGGCGATTTTCCTTACATTTTCGTAGATGCGATATACGAGAAAGTCCGTTTTGACGGTCATGTTCGCAGCATGGCGGTGATCATAGTTGTGGGGGTGAATGAGGATGGTTACAGGTCAGTATTGTCTGTGGATATAAGTCACAGTGAGAATGCGGCAGATTACGGGGACGTTTTTCGCAAGCTTCGCGAGCGTGGTTTATCCGGTGTCCAGTTGGTGGCGTCCGATGATCACAGTGGTCTTGTTCAGGCGATATCCCGTCATTTTCAGGGGGCGACCTGGCAGCGTTGTCAAGTTCATTTTATGCGCAACCTTTCGTCGAAGCTTCGTCAGAAAGATCGAACTTGGGTTCTTTCATCGATGAAGGACGTTTTAGCAGCGCCAGACCATGAGCAGGCTATGTCTCGTTTTCAGACCTTGATTAAGCAGCTTGCGGTCAAATACTCAGACCTGGCGGACTGGTTGGAGGAGAGTATGCCGGACGTTTTGGCTTGTTTGAGTTTTCCAGCGGCGCATTTCCACCGCATACGTTCGACAAACGGTTTAGAACGTTTGAATGAGGAGATTCGTCGTCGAACGCGGGTAATCCGTATCTTTCCGAATCGCGCGTCCTGTTTCGAATGGCATCGGCATTATGCCAAGAGCAAGATGAGGAGTGGCTGACAGGCAAGCGCTATCTGGACATTAGCCTGTTAGCGGAAACAAAAGAAGACAGGTGCGCTGATAAAATTCGGCGAGCTATTTAGCTTTTTGAAGCCGCCTAGGTGGCTTCAAAAAGCTAAATAGCCGCATCCCAAAACACAGAGAGCAAATTTACACACAAATTAGGAC
>CAZAGU010000215.1:0-5454 GCA_964484805.1 uncultured bacterium | reverse complement strand
ACTTTGCATAAATTTATGGTTGGGGAAGGGTAAATGGAAAACGTGAAAGAGAGAGGTTCTGATCAATCGGTCGCAGATGCTGAAGATTGCACGGGAACAGAGAATCTTTGTCTCGAAATCGACAATCCATCGCTGGGCGAACCAGCCGGATTTCCCTGTTGTTGTTGGGAAGGATGGGAAATTTCTTCTTTATAACAGGGGGGGAATTCCTAACGTTCTTGAAATGGAGATTGAGAATGATAGAAGAGATGCATTAAATAGTTGTCCCTGGTCTTTAATCCATCCATCCTATTAATATTGCGGTGGATTCTGCACCTACCTTAAGATCATGTTAAAAACACTTGAATTTATCTTAATCTCTGCCCTAAGTTTCTTCAAAACCCGACAGCAAGTTGAACTGGAAATCATTCTACTTCGACACCAATTAGAAATTCTGAAGACAAAATCTAAGAAAACCAAAATTGCATAATACTGACCGATTTCTCATCGTTATTTTCGGAAAGCTGCTTAGTTCAATCTTTCCTTTCGTGATTTTTACAAGGATGGCTTCTATCACAGATTAGAATTGTTATTGAAATCTTGTGAATACAAAGTCAAAATCCAATTTCTATTTCTCGATTTGTATCGTTTTTTGTTGCCGATTTAATTTTGACCAGGGAGAGGACGTGATGACGTGCCCTTACTTTACCAGCACGACTTTGCGAGTGTCTGTTTTCATCCCATCCGCCAGTCTCACAAAGTACAATCCGGGTGCGAGTCCTTCTGCATTCCAGGGGTTTGCATGAATCCCCACTGGAGAAATTCCATCGAAGATGTTCTCGACTTCCCGTCCGTACAGGTCGAAGATCTTCAGAACGACGTGACCGGAAATGGGAGTTGAATAGGTAATCTTCGTGACGGAATTGAAGGGATTGGGATACGTCCTCAGAATTCTGAACTCCTCCGGGTGATAATCACAGTTGTCGCTGACTCCAAGTGCTCGCCCGATTATGGGTATCTCTTTTACCGCCTCTTCCGGATCATTTGACTGGATGACGAACATTGCATTATAATCATCCCAATCATTTGCTTCAAAAGACAGAATGGTTCGATGTTGCCGATCTGGGCGAAGGGTGAATTCTCCTCCTCCTTCAGTTATTGAAAACGGAGTATTCAGAGGCTCTATGTATTGGTCGAAGATATCAAGCGAAGTCCTGCCAGTGTTTTCGATGATTAAAACCGCCTCTATTTCATCTCCGAGATCGGTTGCCTCAAACCAGACGGTATCTGGATTTGTTTGAATTTCTGGTGCCATTCGGAAAGCCCTTCCAAACATGAGCAACTCGAAAAATTCTTCATCTGGGTCATTTGATTCTATTAAGAGGGTGGCTTCATAATGACGGGCATCTTCGGGAAGGAAACCTAATATCAGATTTAATCCCTGTTCAACATCGAGAGTATCAGATTCGATATTCTGTATTACTTCAAATCCCGAATTTCCAGGCTCGATAGAAAGGTCCCTGAAAACTAATGGGAAATTTCCACGATTCGTTATTCGGATGTTCATCCGTGATTCTGCTCCAACCGTAATATCTCCAAATTCCGCAATTTCAGGTTCTACTTCTATATCAGGCGCAGCCCAAAGAGCACGACCCGATATCGGAATCTCAACAATTTCTTCATCCGGGTCATCACTCTGAAGCCGCATCACGGCATCAAGAGCCCCTTCCTCTTCCGGTTCATAACGAAGAATCAAATTGATTTCCGACTGCGGTTCAACCTCAAATTCACCTTCGGGAATTACAATGCTAACCGGAGCATTTTCAGGATCAAAAACGGGCACTTGCACATGCAGTATTTCACCGCCATAATTGCGAATAAGCAGAGTCTCATCCAATCTCTGTCCAACTCCGATAAGACCGAAATTGATTCGCTCGGGAGTAATATAGATGTCCGGATCAGGGTTTTCCTGGTGGAAATAGAAAGCTCCCATATCTGCACGTGTTCCGTCGGGATTGGGCTCGCTTTCGGGATTGCCAGTGTCTATGCAGGGGGAGTCTTCGGTCAGGTGATATTCACCCTCGTCGGGGTTGACGAAGAGAGGGTCGGCGTTGATGTTGCCTTCGAGCCAGGTGATGTCGATGTTGCCATTGTCCTCAATTCCATTTTCTCCTCCCTCGATATTAGAATAACCTAGCGATAATAAGTTGAGATCATTTCGTCTCGGTGCGAAAACCTGTTCGGGCGCATTATTCCAAAATATCCCGTTGACCAGCACTGCATGGGCTTCGTCAACCATATATATACCACCACCGTCATTTTCTGCATTGTTGTTAGCAATGGTTACATTTATCATTTCCAAATCGTTGTTATTTTCCATTCGACAGGGACCTTCAAAATATATCCCACCTCCTTGAGACCGGGCAGAATTATCACAAATGCTTACATTATTCAAGATACATCTCACTAAAGTATTGTCACAGTAAACGCAAAGCCCTCCTCCCATGCTTGCAGAATTCCCGATTATATTTGAATTTGTGATTATTAACTCGGAACCAATATTACAATAAACTCCGCCCCCCCAAAGAGCTCCATTGTTGCTGATTGTTACATTTGTCATTTCTACCCTCGAATACCACATACAATTTATACCCCCTCCCTCCTCAGCACCGTTTCCTGTCACTATTACATTGTTTAGTATGAGATTACCATACGCGCACCTAATTCCACCTCCCTCATCCGATGCCGCATTACCTTCGATTATAACATTGTTAAGGATAAAGGTAGTATTTTCACCAGAAATTTTAATTCCCGCACCGCCGCTTGCACGATTATTCAAAATACTACAATTATTCAAGATTGGATTGCATTGATCCCCACACGTTATGCCAGCCCCATAGTTCGCTCTGTTATCACGAATGGTGACATTAGTTAAAACGGGTTCCCCTCTATCCATATAGATCCCGCCACCGTTGTACCCATTGTTATTATTATTTTGTATGATTAACTGTGTCAGAGTTGGGCTGGAGTTTCTAATAAACATTCCTCCGCCCATTTCTCCAGCACCATTCTGAATGGTTAAACCGCTCAAAACTGTATTTCGGCTTTCACCACTGCTGATAAGAACCACACTCCCATTCCCATCCCCATCAATAATCGTCCTCTCAACAAACGTAGTGTCCCCAATCGTGAGAAACAAGCTCCCGACCACAATATTATGCCCGTCAAAATCAATATTTTCAACATACTCCCCAGGCTGAACCAGCACGGTGTCCGCGTCCTCGGAAGCATCAATGGCTGCCTGAATGGTCTCGAAATCGTCCGGGACGTTGAGGATTCTGGCGGTTGTCGAACCGGACATTAAAAGTGTTAGTATTAGAACTGTAAAAATCAAATTGGTCGTTTTCATGATTCTCTCGATTTTGATGTGGTCCGAATTAAGTCACACATTAACAATTTCCTGTAGGCATTGAGATCGCTTGTACATTTTCCCAAGACATCTTTACCTCCTTATGTTTTTACCCTCAAGAAACGAGAGAAAAATTCTCGTTTTGCTATGCTACTTTTCAGAAGTAACGTTCCCATCCTTCCCGTCAGTTCTGGACTAACGTTTCACCGCCCTTTATCATGGTTATACAGTATGTTTCGTAAACCATGATCAAGCGGGGCAATGACCACCGAATTACAACGCATATCATTCCTGCTGGAAGCCGAAGCCGAGTGGCGAGCGGCTTGTGATGAAACGCTCGCCACATAGGCTGCCCGCAAGCCGGACGACGACACCATCGAGGTGGCGCGGGACCTGCCCCCGTATATCACCAATTACATCGGTTCCAAGCAGAAGCTGGTGGATTGGATCTGGGTGCATACTCCGGACGGAGTGGCAAGTGTGCTCGATGCCTTTTCAGGCAGCGCGGTGGTTGGATACATGTACAAGGCTAAGGGGCTGCGCGTGTTTGCCAACGACCGGCTGCATTACTGTTACCACATCGCCACAGCGATCATCGAGAACAACTCAGTGACGGTTTCCGACGAAGAACTCGATGCCCTTTTGAAATCTAACCCTAAAGCGGGCGATTTCGTCCAGGAAACCTTCCGTGGGAAGTTCTTCCAATCAGGTATTCACGGGATTATAGATAATGTTCGTGAGAATGTCAAGTCTCTCGAGGGTTATAAAAGAGACATAGCACTTTTTGCCTTGGGAAAAACCTGTATTTCGGGTTCAGGCAGCTACGGTCATTTTGCTTCATCCTCCAAAGGCAGTGGCAACCGGCAAGCGGATACACCCAAAGCCTTTACCGACCGTTTCCGGGCAAATATCGTCCGGATTAACGGTCTGGTCTTCGACAACGGCAAAGAGAACCGGGCATTCTGCAAGGAAATCCAGGAAGTTCTGCCTGAAGTCAAGGTCGATCTGGCGTACTTCGATCCGCCTTATGCGACCGAATACTCTACGACCAATTATGAGACCTCTTATCACTTCATCGGATGCGGTGTCGCAGGGGGTGGGGTGAGGGAAAATCGTCACATCGTCACATAATTGGCTGTAATGCAGGGTGGGTATGGGTTTGTTGGCGTGACGGAATGGTGATGGAAGGGTGATGGAAGGGATGGAAGGGGGTATAGGTAAAAAAATCGTCAGTTCGTCAGGATTTTGTTGTAAGTTGTGATATAGATTGGAGATACAGGCTGACGGAATAATGACGGAACATGATGAAAGTGAGGGAAAATACAGCAAGGATGGACAGTATGCAAAATAATTCGGCAGTAATCAGAAGAATATCATATAAACACGATATTCAAGAATTCGGGTGGGTTAATGAGGTTAAGGAGTTTTGTTGTTATTGATTCGTTTGCGCCCTGATGGGACGGTTAATTAACGTTTAGGCATTGACAAAGCCTGTAGCATCCAGCCAACCTTGCACAACTCCACTGACGTAAAAGTCAACAGATGCGCAACTCTCGCCGCCCGTCAATTGGGTTGAATTTTGTTCATTGTAACTGAAAATTTTTTAGTTTATGGAAGTGGCGCGTTGACGAAGCCTGTGGCATCCAGCCAGCCTTGCACAACGCCGTTGATGTAAAAGTCAATGGATGCGCCGTTGCCGTGTCCAACTGCATTGACGACGAATCCAATGCCTAAAGCATCGGTTACAGAAGAAGCGCCGTTCATCACAATCCCGTTGCTGTTCATGCGCGCCTGTGCCATCATGTCAACGGTTTGATCAGCGCGACCAATTAAGACATCTTCCGTGTCTGTGCTGGTGCCGATCTTCAAATGTTGCGGTGAAACAAACGTTCCGCCGGAATCAATCACGCCGCCGTCATCGGTGGGACCAACTTTCAAATCACCAATGACATTGAGATCATCAGCAATGTTGACATCCTGACCGTTGCGACCGATAGTAACATCGGCGGTTGATGCGCCAGCTCCGATGTTTAAATTTAGGGGGTCTGGATCGCCGCCAGTGTCGA
>CAZAGU010000214.1:2117-5480 GCA_964484805.1 uncultured bacterium | reverse complement strand
GCGAAGTCGTCGAGGTGGGTGATCTTCTTGTTGTCCTCGGCGGCGAACTGATAGACAGGCAGGAACCGCTCTTCGGCGTTGAAGGCGAAATGCCGGGGATTGTTGTTGGCGAAATACCAGGTCTCGGTGCGGTTGCTGACGATGAACAGTTGCACGAAACAGAGCAGCGTGCGGGTGTAGCCGTTGCCGGGGTCGTTCTTGTAGTCAACGATTTGCTCCATGGCGCGGCGCGGATTGATGCCGAGAGTTTTCAGTTCGATCTGCGCGATCGGCACGCCATTGATGAGCAGGATCACGTCGTAGCGGTGATGACTGTTGTCGGTGTTGACGCGGAGTTGGTTGACGACCTCGAAGCTGTTTTTGCACCAGTCCTTGATGTTGACCAGCGTATAGTTGAGCGGCGTGCCGTCATCGCGGGTGAAGTCGTTGATTCCCCGAAGCATGCGCGCGGCAGCAAACACGTCGGCAGTGACGATTTCGTCCAGCAGCCGCTGAAACTCGGCGTCGGTGAGGCGGACACGGTTAAGCGCTTCGAATTTCTCTCGGAAATTTCGCTCCAACGCCGCGCGGTCGCGTATCTCTGGGCGGTAGGTGTATTTGAGTTCGCCCAATTTTGCGATCAGTACTTGTTCGAGTTCTTGTTCGGTCATCTATTGTTTACTCCGAATGCGTTGGAGAAAATAGGGATAGACATCATCTTTCACGCTACAATCTAAAGTTAACAAGTAAAAATAGGAGAAAATAGGGACAGATACCATTTTTCACTCTACAATCTAAAGTTAACAAGTGAAAATATACCAATACCGATCGAATCTCACAACTTGAATTAAAGGAAATGCTGTTAATCAACGGGTTGGAAAAATCTTAGAGTGTATGGGATGCTGGAGGTTATAAAGGTTTGTGGAAAGATTAAGTATTATAGAGAAGCCCAGCAAAAGAAAAAAAGTTAAAAACCGTGAACAATCTTGGAAATCGCGAAGCAACGAAACGACCCGAAGGTCGCCTCGTTTTAACTTCGATGATTTAGTTTAGATGTCATTTAAGAGAGAAGCTTCACCAAATCCTCCTTCGTTCTCAGCCTCGAGACGTGAAGTTCACTGACTCGATTGAACAGCGTTTTTCCAACAAGCTGATCCAGATCCTCATCCGGATTCTTCTCTTTGATGATTCTGAGGAAATCTGACTTGGTTCTTGCGATACCAATCCCACGCTGCTTTGCCAGAGCTTGCAGTTGCTTAACAGTCATTTGGTTGATGTCTTGTTCTCCTGATTCAGAATCTCCAGACTGTTCAATCTGGGCTTCAGATTCCGTTTGATTGACGGTTTCTTCAGTTTGAGTTGAATCAGTTGACACTTCAGCAGTCTCTTCTTCTGTAAGTTGTGTTGTCATTTCAGTTTGCGTTTCTGAATTCTGAACCAATGCAGCCATGGGGAAGGACACAGAGACTTGCTGTCTATCTTCAAGCTCAACTGTCCAGCCATGGGATTCTTTGGCAACTAACTTTCCGATTCGGTTTTTGAACTGCCCGGCAGTGATCATTACCTGATTACCGATTTGTTTTTTCACTTTACTCATTTCGCCTCCTGAGTTTTTGTTGTTGGTATAACATTACTTACGTAAAGTTTCCTGAATAACACTGTAAAGGTATAACAATATTGCAATTAAAGGACTTGTTTGTTATCTTTTGTGCAAGGTTAATTCGCAAAAACAACCAAAACCCTTGCAGAACTTTTTACACTATGTACAGACAAAACCCCGACCAGATTTCTTTTGCAGATTTCTACCTGCCCTTCGGCGGAAAACTTGATCCAAAAAATCGCTGGATCAAACTTTCAAAAATCATCCCCTGGCAACAGTTCGAGAGCGAATATTCCAAGAACTTTTCGCAGAATGGTCAAGGCGCCCCCGCAAAATCCGTCCGAGTTGCTCTTGGCTCTCTCATCATCAAGGAAGTGCTTGGCGCCAGCGATGAAGAAACCGTGGAAAATATCTGCGAAAATCCATACCTGCAATACTTTCTCGGCATGCACGAATACACGTCCAAACCACCGTTCGATCCATCAATGTTCGTGCATTTCCGCAAACGTCTCAATTTGGAAAACATCAATAATATCAATGAAACAATCGTCCAAAACGCTATAAAACATAAACTTAGCAAGAACAAAAGTCATCCTGACGATAAAACCGATGACACGCCCAAACCAGACTCGCCTGATAAATCATCCGCTGGCGACAAGGAAAGTGATGACTCAAATTCGTCCAAAAAATCTGCTGACAAACCAGCAAACAAGGGTAAATTGCTCATCGACGCAACCTGCGCGCCAGCAGACATAAGTTTCCCGACAGACATAAAATTGCTGAACGAAGGGCGCGAAATTTTGGAAAGCGTCATTGATGTATTGCATGAGAAACGCACAGATAAGTCGGCAAAACCAAGAACTTACCGAAAGAAAGCGCGCAAGGATTATCTCAAGATCGCCAAGAGCCGCCGTCCTTCAGCATCTAAACGCAGGAAGGGAATTCGCCAGCAGCTGGGTTACATCAAGCGCGATTTGATGCATATTGACGCCTTGCTTCAGACATCAGCATTAACCAATCTGCCGAAAAAACAATACATTAAGCTACTTGTTGTTCGTGAACTGTATCGTCAGCAACTGGAAATGTACGATCAGAAAAAGCATCGGATTGACAACCGCATTGTCAGTATTTCCCAACCTCATGTCCGCCCAATTGTCCGCGGAAAAGCGAAGTCGCCGACCGAATTTGGCGCGAAGCTATCTGCTTCAGTAGTAAATGGTTATACGTTTCTTGATCGTGTCAGTTGGGACGCATACAACGAATCCACTGACCTAATTTCGCAGGTTAAGGCGTACCGAGAACGTTTTGGATATTACCCGGAATCTGTTCATGCGGATCAGATTTATCGCAACCGGAGCAACATTAAATACTGTAAAAATCGCAACATAAGGATGTCGGGGCCCAGTTTAGGACGACCTCGAAAGGAAACTGAAACTAATCGCGAGGAACTCAAGGAGCAGCGCAAGTTGCAGTATCAGGATGCGGTTGACCGGATTGAGATTGAGGGCAAATTTGGCATAGCCAAGCGTCGTTACGGCTTGGGTCTGGTCATGACGAAGCTTGCGGGGACATCAGAGAGCGTGATTGCGGTGACGATCTTGGTGATGAACTTGATGAAATGCCTTCGGGATATTATTTTGTCTCTTTTTCAAAGAACAGTATCGGGGGGGGGGGTGGACGCTGTTTTCGCAAATAGACTACTTCCTGACTGTCAGATTTCTTCACCGATATACCGTATGAAGCACTGAATACTTTTTCAGGAGGTTCTACGTAGTGCAATGTAA
>CAZAGU010000214.1:0-2107 GCA_964484805.1 uncultured bacterium | reverse complement strand
ATCTTGGGGTGCGATAATCAAGGCAAGGGGCGAAAAGGTTTTAGCTATTAGAAACAATCCTAAATCCTTTAACATCAAGCCTTCTCTTCCTCTGGATTGACACAGAACCCGCGGAACAAACCTTCGGCGAATAATTTTGGATACTCTTTAATCCAACGGGCAGCGTCGGGATAACCTAATCTGCCAGCCAGTAGGGCGACCATCGGTCGATCGAGCATGTTGGTCAGCCCTGAAAGCCGAACTGCTTCAAGTCCTTTGAAGACTATAGAAGGAATCAGTATCTGTGTTTTCTTGTCGTCCGGCTCCGCCTCCGCTGCTGGTACATCACTGGTTTCTTTTGGCGGTGGGTCATTGGAATCTGTGTTTCGGATTAGCTTTCGCATTTCACGCCTCCGCTATTTGGAAGTTGTTTATTGACATTTAGTTAGGTATTACAATCTAAATACGGGGGTTAGAAAATCAAGGCATACAGCAGGAAAGGTTGAGCGGAACGAATTAACTCCACAACACAAAAAATAACAGGGGAGCCTCTTCCAAAAGCTCCCCGTAAATCAATCCCAATCAGCCGATCAGGTCGTCGCCGGCACAGTCTCCTGTTCAGGCGGCATATCCTCCGATTCCTTCCAGATGGTCGCATTGAACACAGCCACTGCCTGCCCAATCAGGAAGTCAATCAGCTTCCTTAAGAAAGCGCCATCGAACGGTTCCAGAAAGAACGGTAGCTTAATCAGGTCATCGATTCGGTCAATGATCTTGTACTTTTTGTCGAAGTACTCAAACGCCTCACGAACTAGCTGGTGCTTCGCTTCACCAGAAGATGGAGCCGTGATAATCGATTCAGCAGTCCTTACCAGAGAAGAAACCAGGTTGAAAACCTCCTGGATACGAAACTTGCCAGAGAACAGCTCCTGCCAATCCTTGCCGACAGATTCCATTTCATCAAGAATCTGATCGAGATATGTATTGTCACTCATTGTAAACCTCAATTGTTAAAGAATAATGCTTTCAAGAGCAGCACAATCAATCCACCGTACAGAGGGGTGAACAGCGCGAACAGCAACTTGGTCAAAGTCCGGAGGAAGTTGGTGTTCCGGTCCACACGAACAACGAGTCCTTCTTTTCCGTTGCCTAGGATAGATTCTTGAAGATCTTTCATGGCTTTCCAAAGCTCCTTCTGATCCGTTTTACTTCCAGAACGAATCTCCCGGATGTCCTGCTTGATTTCATGCAGATCTGCCTGCACCTGTTCGATCAGCGCCAGATAAGAGCCATTAGGTGGACTGTCATGCTGCTTTGTCATTTTACGCCGCGATGTAATCGGCGACGATCTTCTGACCGCTTTTCGGGGCAGACAGGAACGTGATCTGAGTGCCGGTAACGGTGTAATCATCAGTTTCGTTTTGACGCAGACCGCCAAGATAGACCGCCAGGAAATTACCAGGCGTGCTGGTTAGATTGAAGGCGCTCGTGACACCATTACCGCTAAAAGTCTCCGTTTGCGGATATTTTATCACGCCCTTCTGACTTGTGGTAGCCGATGGCACATCGAGTACTTCGCTGGCGATATTTAACGATGAACCAACCTTGACACCACCCTTGGTCGCGTCGCCTGCCGTCGGGAGTGAGTAGTTATTCGCGTTTGCCGCCACACCATTGAGCTTGGATGCATATGCGGAACTCATCAGACCATTCTGCGAACCAGTTGCTTCTCGAGTCGCTGCAGTTTTCTGAGCTGAAGAGAGGAAACGGCTATCATCTTCCTTGGCGATGTTTTTGAAGGCAATGCCGTCTTCAGTCAACTCCCATTTGTCGGTGAGTTCGTTGAACTGAAGATTGACATTATCTGCATCACCACGCTCGACTTCGATCCCAGAACGCAGAGTGGTCGGAGGCGTGCCTGACTGATTCGAATTCAACAACACAACGTTGTCTTCAATTTCCAAATTGACCGTATCGATTGAGGTAGTCGTCCCTTCAACTGTCAGATCACCTGACACAGTCAGATCGCCGGATACTGTACCGCCAGCTTCATCCAGCTTGCCATTCCAGGTGGATTTCTCGGTATCACTAACAAAACGGTTTGAGGAATCCTCTGTGATTATTGTTG
>CAZAGU010000213.1:0-5480 GCA_964484805.1 uncultured bacterium | reverse complement strand
CTGAGTTCACTGCCCAGATTCCGAACCGCGCCACCAAGGCGGAGCATTTCCCAGCCAACATCGTAGGCAAAGCCAAGATCAACCGCTGTGGCTGAAGCAGTTTCTTCTTCGAGCGCACCCCAGAAATACTTCAGCGTCAACCCCCAGGAGAGCTTCTGACCATATTCCCCTGCGATGAATGCTCCAAGCAGGTTTTCCGCCGCTGTGAATGTCTCACCGGTCGCGCCGACATTGCGCTCGGTATAATCTAGCTCACCGTAGTCAAATCGTGACAGATACATCCCGCTGACAAGATTATTCTGCCATGGCATTGAAAATCCAAAACTTCCACTCCAAAGATCAAGCGTATGTCTGGCAAATGACGAATGTACTCCACGCTGAGCCCCTGCTGCTGAAGCAGGATTCCAGAACGCGCCGCCCAGCCAGCCGTCATCAGAAACGTTCGCGCCGGCAAGCGCTAAGGCACGCGGCTCCATCAGCGTTCGACCAACGGGAAAGCCCGATCGCCCTGCGGATTGAGCTGGCTGAATCGAAAACAACAGGAAGATCATCCCTAAGAGTGAAAGCACCCAAAGTTTCGCATCAATCTTCTGCATAATTTTTCTAATTAAGGTTAAGATACTCATGTTTTTTTACCACCCTGTTTCCAGTTTACCGGTGTCTCCCAATCGCTCCACAAATCATTATCATCTTCGTCATCATCTTCACCCATTTGTTTAAGTTGATGCTTTCGCCGCCATAAAACTATCGAACCGCCACCAAGTGCCAGCATAACAATCAGCGTCCATATAATATAATCCAGATCGAGCAGGAAAAACCACTTATACCGCGATTTTGAATCCTTCATCCACTCACTCTGCCACATATCGAGCCCCACGCCAGTTGACAGCCAGAACGCTTCTTCAAACTCTTCGCCATTGGAAATGCGGGTCAGCAGTTCCTTCATGGCTGGCCATTTGAATCGCTGGACGAAATACTCAACAGCGGATTGAGCTTCGGAGTAGGCAAGATCAGCATCCGGTGAAGAGAACTTCAGCACGTTGTCCATCTTCGGTAGCAAGATCAGCTTATTCACCAGAGCGGCTTTGCCCAACCGCGTATATGCGCCCTTCCGCACTTCACCCGAAAGGTGAATGCTTATTCCCTCATCAAGCCAGCGTGGAAAATAGTTTTCTTTCGTCAAACTGTGCGTTAAGATATGAACCAGTTCATGTTTGGTCAATGTCGAGAGCGGCACTCCCTGATTGAAAAACAAGGGATTTTTCACATAGATCAAATTGTGCGCGGGGTAAGCTACGCCTCCAGCCCACGACGGCACTCGCCCATGTGTTTCGCGGTAAAATTCTGCCCGACTCTGAGTAATATGGATGTAAACAAGTTCGTTAAGCTTGATACCAATTTTATCCTGAAATTCATCAAGCTGGCTACGCAAATCGCGATCAAGCTGTTGAATCACCTCAACACTGTCGTAGCCACTGTAATAATAAACAAACGGGAAACGCTCGACACCCGATGATGCTGTCGCATTCGTCACAAAGCCCACCAGCATTACCAACACCAGCAAGACCGTTATGTGCGATCTTCTCTGCATTTCCGTTTGTTCATCCGTCAATTATACATCCAGAGGATCGACATCAATGTCGAAAATCAGCCCCTTTGAATGATACTTCACCCGTGCCTGATCAACCAACGCTTTGATAGTTAACTTGTCTGCGTTGACCTTTACCGAAAGCCGCGGCGGGAACTTCAGCAGAATCTGCCTCCGGTACGCGTTCTCCACCCGCTCGATGGATGGCGGCGCGGGGCCTAAAATCGCCGCAGTGCTGATTTGTTCGATGAAGCTCTCGACCAGACCCTTGGCAATGGCTTCAACCTCATCCTGCAAAGGACCTCGAAGCCTAACGACGATCAGTTTTCCGTAAGGCGGGTAACCCAGTGGCTTTCGGCTTCGCAACTCCGAGCGGCACATTGAGAGATAGTCATGCTCGCGCACCCATTTCAGAATCGTCTCGCCCGGGTTCCACGCCTGAATAATCACTTCGCCTTTTGAACTTCGCCCGGCACGGCCGGCGGCTTGTTCGAGCAATCTGAACGCTCGCTCCGTCGCCCGAAAATCTGGCCAATACCACTCGCAATCGGCTGTTATCACTCCAACCAGAGTCACGCCGGGGAAGTCATGCCCTTTGGCGACCATCTTGGTGCCAAGCAAGACATCGGCTTCACGACGGGCAAAGCTCTGCAAAATATCCTGATGAGCGCCTCGTGTTCGGGTTGTGTCCAAATCCATGCGCAGGTATTTTACATCAGGAAAATGTAGCTCAAGCTCGCGCTCGATCCTCTGTGAACCTATGCCGCCAAAGCGCAGTCTCTGCCGGTGGCAATTCGGGCAGGTGTCATACACGCTCTCGGTGTGCCCGCAATAATGGCAGACGAGCTTCTGCCCGGTGCGATGGTAGCGGAGTGTGATGTCGCAATTCGGGCAGTCGGCAGTCTTGCCGCATTCCGGGCATTTCAGCCAGGTGGAAAATCCTCGCCGGTTAATTAGCAGAATCACCTGCTCCTGCCGCTCAAGACGAAGGCGGATGGCATCCAGCAACACCGGGCTGAACAATGCGCCGTCCTTGCCTTCACCCCACCCTACCGGCTTGACTTCAGGCAGTGATTCTGGCCCAAAGCGCTCTTTCAGCTCCAGCAATCGGTAGCGGTCGGTTTTCGCATTCAGAAAGCTGATTATATCCGGCGTAGCCGATCCGATCACCACGGCGGCGTTATTCAGCTTCGCTCGGTAGATCGCCACATCTCTGCCATTGTAGCGAGGATCGGGATCCGCCTGCTTGTAGCTCTCCTCGTGCTCCTCGTCAACAATAATCAAGCCCAGCTTGGCAACAGGGGCGAAAACAGCGGAACGGGGCCCGATAACGACGCAGGTTTCCCCGGATCTCACTCGTAGCCAAGCATTTCGCCGCTCGGCTTCGGTCATGCCGCTGTGTGTCAAAATGACGCAGTCTCCAAGGCGACTGTAAAATCTGCCCATGAGTTGCGGCGTGAGTGATATTTCCGGCGCGAGCATAATCACGCTCTTATCCTGAAGCAAGGTGCGTTCGGCTATCTCCAGATAAATCAGCGTCTTGCCACTTCCGGTAACACCATGAAGCAGAAACGGCTTGGATTCGCCCTTCTCGATGCTCACTTCAATGGCGGCGACCACACCAGCTTGAGGAGTCGTTAGTTCCCCACGCGGGATCATGGTCTCGGTCATGCCCATCTCGGCGGCGCTTCGCTGGTCGGATGGCACAGTCTCAAAGCTCAGCCATTCGCGCTTGACGAGCCGGTGCATGACGCTGGTCATGCCGGGATAATCCTTGCGCAGGGCGTTTGAGTTAATCATGCCATCGCGGGTTTCAAGGGCTTCAACCGCGGCGATCATCTTGGTGGCGTTTGCTGGCAGAGCTTCCCTTGCTTCGGCGTAGGAAACACTTGCCATCCACTTCCAGATTGTCATCATCTTGGGTTTGGCTGGCGGCGGAAAGTCTTCGATGCTTTCGATTAACCCGCGCGCCTGCATTTTGCGCAACAGTTTTTTCCCGTCGGGCAGTTTGCTCTCGATTTGCCGCATGGTCAGGGTGGTGTTCTTCAACAGATTGACCAGTGGATTCAACGCCTGCGTTTCACCAGCATCAAACAAATCTTCAGCCACGATGTCTTTCAGGCGGTATTTCATCCGGTGGCGGAACTTCAGATTGGCAGGCAGAGCAGCCTGAATGACTTCACCCCAGGCGCAGAGATAATAATCTGCGATCCAGCGCGTCAACTGCATCATTTCGTCAAGAAGTATCGGAAATTCATCAATGACATTGATGATTTCCTTTAGTTCCATTTCTGGCGGATCTGTGGGGAATCCCGTGAGGAATCCAACCCGAATCTGGCGACCGAAGGGCACACGCACGCGCACCCCTGTAGATGGTACGTTCAGGCTGGAGGGTATTTGGTATGTGTAGGGACCGAAGGGTGATTCAGAAAAATGTACTTCAGCCAATGACCGGTCTGAGCCGGTGTCCATGATTATTTATTTATCCCGGTTTGCGATGATGAGCTGATTTGCTCAAATGCCGCGCTTTTCTTAAATATACTTGCAGGATCGTAAGTACCTTTTTTCCAGCAGGCTGCTCGTTGACCACTTTTGCCGGAAGCTTCCAGCGGCGGCTCATGCGTCCGGCATTTTTCATCCGCCAAAGGGCAACGATCATGGAAGCGGCAACCATCGGAAAAATCGAGGGGATTCGGCACAATGCCATCTATCTGATTCAACCGCATTGACCTCTTGCCCATATGCGGGATGGCGTTCTGCAAGCCAACGGTGTAAGGATGAGCTGGCTCGTGAAATATATTTCTGACGGGACCTTCTTCCACAATTTTACCAGCGTACATCACCGACACCCAGTCAGCGATCTCGGCAATGACACCCAGATCATGGGTAATCATAATAATTGCCATGCCCAGATCGCGCTGAAGCTTCTTTAACAGCTCCAGAATCTGTGACTGAATGGTAACATCGAGCGCTGTCGTCGGTTCGTCACAGATCAGAAGCTTGGGGTTGCATGACAACGCCATGGCGATCATGACACGCTGTCGCAAACCGCCGGAAAGCTGATGAGGATATTCATCAAGCCGCCGGTCAGGATCAGGAATGCCAACCTTCATGAAAATTTCCAGAGCGCGCTTGCGAGCTTCAGTTTTATGAACCTTCTGATGAAGGATGACCGCTTCCATAACCTGATTGCCACAGGTAAAAACAGGATTCAGCGAAGTCATAGGTTCCTGAAAGATCATGGCGATGTCATTGCCACGGATTTTCCGTAGCTGATGCTGCGACATCTTCAGCAAGTCTTCACCCAGGAAATTTGCGATGCCACCTGCTTGTTCACCGGGAGGAATAGGAATCAAACCCATAACTGACAGGCAACTCACGGTCTTTCCACAGCCTGACTCGCCCACCAGACCGAGGGTCTTGCCCTCTTCCACATTGAACGAAACGCCATCAACGGCTCTTGCCACGCCATCATCGGAGTGGAAACATGTCTTTAGGTTCTGTACTTCTAATAACTTAGCCACTTGTGATCCATATTACCTGAGTTTAAATATTTACTTCATGAGTTTTGTGTGTTCTTGCCCAAGCCCGTTTTACAGCATGGGTAAATCAATCCGTTGCGGAAAACTGTCGCTTCATTGAAGACAGTAGCCCATCACATTAACCCCTTCCTCATCCTGTCCTCATTCCCAACTTGACCGGGTCAATGACTCGCCTTTGAGTCTGTCTAAAACTGACGAATCCGTAAACACCACGTCGCTCCGGCGAAAGCCGGAGCCCAGAAAAAAAAGTTTTATGACTTATTTTAGGTTAACATGCAAACTCTCAATCTGGATGCTGTTCACCGAAGGTGAACAGTGGCAAGCCAATGATCCGCCTTTGAGTCTGTCTA
>CAZAGU010000212.1:0-5514 GCA_964484805.1 uncultured bacterium | reverse complement strand
TACTTTTGGGAAATGCTATAACGCCATGTGCGGGCGACGATCATTGTACAAATAAACGCCCTCACCCAATGTTGCTACGGCATGTTCCCGGCATAAAAACGTCGCGCCAAGCCCATATTTCTGCTTCAAAATGCCGTTCACGCGCTCAGCTTTCGCATTCTCGTAACAATGATTCTCCTCCGTCATGCTGATCGCAATGCCTTGTTTTTCCAGTTCTTTCACATATTCGCCGCAACAATACTGGATGCCACGGTCACTGTGATGAACCGGATGAGCTCCCGGCGGCAACTGCTTTATCGCCATGCGCATAGCCTTCAAGCAACCCGTCACTTCCAGCGTGTTATAACCTTCGTAGCCGACGATTTTGCGCGACCAGGCATTCGTAATCAGCGAAACGTACAGGAAGCCGTCGTCCGTCCGAACGTTTGTCAAATCGCTGACCCACGCTTGATGTGGGCCTGTTATCTCCATATCTTTCAACAAGTTGAAGTACTTGTGAAAGTGGTGATGTGAGTATGTCGTCTGCGCCCCGTGACGACGGCGTTTTGGAGTCAAAAGATCATGATCGCGCAGGAGATCGAAAAATTGATCTCGACCGATGAATATGTTCAGCTCCTCCAGTTCTTTGCATATGTTTTTCAACAACTTACGTGCATCCATTCGGACATGGGGGCAACGTTCGCGAATGACTAGCGCGATGATCAATTCTTAGTCTTTTTCTGCCTGGCGTGCTCTTTTTACAGCTGTATTGCGATTTTTTTTTATGCGCGGCAGAGTCCTTGATGCCAGCTTCCTCGCAAACGATGTCGAAATGCGCTTGATTGATTAATTCGCGGGCGCGGTTTTCAAGGACGACTTTTTTAAGCTCTGTGATCTCGGCTTTAAGTTTAGCAATTTCAGTGCGTTCGTCTGGTGTTTCCACGTGGATGAACTTTCTTTGCAATTTGGCGCGACCGTACTTGTCAATCCAGCGTGGAACCGTCCCATGGCCGTTGATGCCGTAAAAACGGCAGGCTTCCTGAACGCTGGCGAAACGCCCCTTTTCGATGGCGCGGACGACTTCAAGCTTGAAGCTCAAGCTGTAGCGAATAGCATGGTCTAACATGCCCTGTCTCCTTAAGATAACACTTTTTGATTGTGTCAACCTATATCAGGACAAGACAGCCCCTCCTCGTTCCCGGCTTGACCGGGAACCCAGATTGAGAGTTTATTTGTTGTTTCCTTAATTCACAACAGATGAAACAAATTTAATTGATTAAGGAAAATGCAATTCCCAAAGCACCGGCTCCACGCCTTCCTCATCAGATACAACAGTGAACATCGCCAATAATCTTGCCAGAGTGATTCCTGATCGGCTGAGCCGCGAAATTCGCCAGCGCCTCGTTCAGCTTATCCGGCAGCACTCCGAATTTCTGCAGCATCGCGATGGTCAGCGGATCACGCGAACGCTGAGCGCCGTCCTCGATTTTCACCGTCAGCCCCATCCCTTTGCCTGTTTGCGGATCGCGCCAAGCCGCGCCATAATAGCCTTCCGCGCCACCCTTGGCAGTCAGCTCGAACACCCTGCCCACGCGCATCAGTTCGGTGCAGATTCGCTCGGTGTTGCCCGCCACCATTTCCGGGTAGGTGCGCATTGACCGCCCGATGGTCACGGTTGCCGACGCCATAAGCGGGTCAAGCCCTTCCGGCTCGATCAGCCTCGCTAGCGCGTGCGCCGCGTTGCGCATCGTCAAGCCGTGCACCGGCGCCGAACAGCCGTCTATCCCGATGGGGATGTCGGCAGGACTCACGCCCGCCATGATCGCGATATTCTCCGTGATGCGCTGCTGCGTCGGGCTGGCTGGGTCGAGGTAATCCGCCAGTGATTCGCCGCAATGTTGCGCCGTCAGAAGCATTCCCGAATGTTTGCCCGAGCAATTGTGATGCAGTGGCTTGGGGGCTGTGCCAGCCTTCAGCAGGGCGTTTCGCGTTGCCTTGTCGAAGGGCAGATGGGTGCCGCATTGCAGAAAAGTGGGGTCTAAACCACCCTTCAGCAAGATGGACGCGACGGTTTCGGTGTGGATTTCCTCGCCGGCGTGCGAACCGCAGATCAGCGAAATCTCGCGGTCTTCCAAGCGAAACGATGCCGCCGCGCCGGACAGGATCACAGACAGCGCCTGCAATGGCTTGGCGGTTGACCGCAGGTAGGTCATAAAATCGGGATCGCCCTGATTGTAGATCAATTCGCCTGCGCTATCGACCACGCAGACATAGCCGCGCCCGACGCATTCCACCAGATCGCCGCGAGTAAATTCGACCAGCACGGGCGGAGTTTGCGGAGCGGTTGGTGTTTTGACTTCAGATTGTATATTCAACGTATGTGTAACCTTTACAAGTTGTTAAGCGTATGTATGTAAACCAAGATGTTGTAAAACGCTGAATATAAGTTACGAAGGTCTGGCATTATTTCCATCTGATAACGGGCATTTTACGCCTGCAGGATGAAGAACAGCAGCAGGAAGATAGCGAGGATAGCGGAGGTGCTGGGGTGCGAGAGAAAGTGAAGCCAGAGAAGTGATACCGATACTTCAATTAGTACAGGCATACAACAATCCCCCGGCTGTCTTGACTGTCGGGGGATTGTTGTAAATGTACAGTAGTGTAACTTTCTTGAAATTAAATTCCTTGGATTCTTAGAATCCTTGCAAAAATTTAGATTTAAAAGTACATTAATCAAATATTCGGGGGATACGGATTATTGCCACTCATCAAGTTTTCTTGCTTTAAGCTGCTGACTTAAGGGATGTTGAAATTCCCAAAATAGTCCAACACTTAAACGCAGAAAGGAGGTGAGATAAATGGCAAAAAGTAATACCAACGGGCATTGGGTTTACTGTAAGTACGTTGTTAAGAACGGAAAACGGATATACCCTAAGAATGCTAAAGTATTCCGTTTCTGGGTTTCTACTAAAAAGTAGTTCCCTTTAACATGCCGTTAAATCCCCCGAGTATTTGTTTAATTATACACTCCAACTACATTGATTTCTTGCTACTTGTCATCCCTGATAATTCCTAATTTATCGCCCTTGTGTCCCGGAGAATACATATCCAAAGGTTCTGGAAATATATCATGGGATGTAATATTCAGCAGTCCTATTTCACTCGGAGCGACTATTTTTAGTCCAAACATGTTATAGATTTTTTCATTGTCATCTCCAGAGCTACTTAGCATTTTTTTATCCAATGTAATAAGCTCACTGCATTTATGATTTATTGCTGAAGCAACATGAATACTGTCCATGGCACCGTGGATGTTAATTTCGTGTTCCCATCTCAAATCCCTTGCATTTGCAATTATACCTAGTGTTGGCGAGATTAATTTCACTACTTTACCAGATTCAAGAATGGATTTAAATAATCTTCTTGTCTCCTCTTTTTCTTGGTGAGTGGATTCATTGGCGTGAGTACACTCAGCAATCGTAAGCATTGATGTAAAAATATTAACAATGTGCGTAGTGCGCTCTTTATTATCTTTATCTTTAATAGTATGTTTTCCTCGTGAATTCAGCAAAGTTATTAGTGCTTTGAAATCAACTTCAGAGATATCGTTTAAATTATTTATATTACATTTTGCTAGTGCAATAAAACAACAAGAATCAACGTAAATATCAAATATTTTAGGTTCCATCATGCTTAATATTATTCCCCATCCGAGCCAAAAGAGTGTTTTTTACTTAAAAATCCATCAAGCTCTTCAAAATCAATATTTCCAAGGTCACAGCCAATAAATTTTTGAAGATCGTTTTCTTCCCACTTGCCAGCAGGTGTGATATCTCTTACTTGGATTTTTTTAACCTTTTTCTCTGAAAGAGACTCAAAAATATTCCCATTTACAAACACGACTTGATCTCTATGCTCAAGCTGCTTAATGATATCATCGTACTGATTTTCGTGAAAAAAACATTCAATAGATTTATTTGTGGAGAGTTCCCTTAATGAAAACTTTAGATTTTTAACATCTTCTTTATTGAGAGTACGAATAACGCCCTGAATTGCGCCAAAGTACTCTACTATATCGCCATCATCATTGAGAAATTGTCTGATGTTTTTTGCTTTTCCCTTATCTAGGCTAATCCATTTGCTAACATCTTCGTTATCCCCAAGATATAACCCAAAACGTATGGCTTCATTTGCCTCAAGATGCTTTGCAAAACCAAGCCATGCGTCTATTGTAGAATATCTTAGATTCTCGAACTTAATATCATCTCGAATGCCAATATTGCTTATGTTAAGCAAGGTCTGACTAAAGCGGTGTATTGCTTCAACGTCCACGACCGTTTGATTCTCGTAGTTGTATTCTAAAGAATGAATTTCTGCGAAATCCACCGCTACCCAAGCTTCTGGATCAGGATCTAGGTTTAAATCCCTACAAAGTTTTGGGAGGAAATTGGTGGCTTCGGTATTGATTTTCGATAGTTTAGAAATTGATATTCCCCTCTTACCCTTGTTCAGGAGAATTTTTACTTTTAAACATTCCATTTCACCACCCAAAGTTAAGTGCCTAATTGCACCGGCACCGGATCCAAGAGGTTTTTATACGTCTAGCCGCGGTGGACCTCTGCATTCAAATGTAAGCTACTTTGAACAATTTGTCAAGTGATAACAATCTTCAAAGTTTAAAACTCGTTGTGTCTTTTCGTTTATGCTGCAAGTGAATACCCATGTAATTGAAGGAAAGAGTCGTGCCTGTATGACTCTCAATAACCACATGATACCGATAGTAACAACCGTCTTGCACATTTCGATCATAATACTGCAACGTCTGTTTACCCACCTGCCTAAGCGGCGAAAACACACCTAAGTTATAGCTACGAAAAATGCTGTATCCGATCAGCGGTTGCCATTCGACGGCATCCCAATCGAGCTGAACAGCTGAATCCGCAAGCGCCGCCCGGATATTATAGGGATCACCATGCGTGTCCGGGTTGAGTGGGTCAAACGGACTACAGTGAGTGGGTTTGCTCGGCGTGTCCAGGCATGACATCAGCGCGAAAACCGCGATAATCAGGCAACAGAACGCCTGCAAATAGTGCAAGTACTTTTTCATAATGCTGTGTTTCATTTTGTCATTTCTTCATGGCTCGGAAGCGACTGCATTCCTAAATAAAACAATAAAATACCTAATTCCAAACCTTGCTCAAGCCATATCAAAATAATAGAGGTTTGCCCGTTAAAATGTGAAACGGAATTAACAGCGAGCCGTAGTTCTGGGCTAAACTAAAAACAGCTGACAAAGTCCGCTGTCATACCTGCGAAAGCCGGTATCCAGAGAGCGTTAATCAGGGATTTCTTCCTTATGTCATTCCCGCGAAGGCGGGTACCCAGATTGAGAGTTTTGGCATTCCCACGCAGGAGCGTGGGAACGAGTAAAATCATTGAGCGCGTCAAACGCCCCCAGCGCTGTCATTCCCGCGAAGGCGGGTACCCAGATTGAGAGTTTTGGCATTCCCACGCAGGAGCGTGGGAACGAGTAAA
>CAZAGU010000211.1:0-5540 GCA_964484805.1 uncultured bacterium | reverse complement strand
TGCCTCGTCAATCGTAAGCGTCCCCTGCACCGAGTCGATGATTCGGAACAGCGCCGCGGCGGTTATCGCCCCCGAGACATTCAGCGATCTGTAGCATATTTGCGACAATGCCCTGAGCGCTGTCCTACCTGCGAAGGCAGGAACACACCGCTTTGAGATAGGTTTTTCCCTGATCTACCAAATCTGTTTCATCTGTGGAGAAAATCTTCCCACCTATGCTGGAGTGACAGAATGTCTTTCATCACCATTCCGTCACCGTTCCGTCACATCGCATCATCATATTTAACAATAACATACCATCAATATGTGACGATGTGACGATTTCACTCACCCCACCCCCTGATGCACACTCGCCTCCGCAGATCAGTCAATAAGTTGTGGTGCAGTATAATCAGTTTTTTGCTACTTGTTGCGCGCTGGTCTATATTTGTCTATGTTTAAGAGCGGTCTTATGCGGGTTGGGATTCGACACCTATCATGCCGAACCTGCAACGCGGCCGCCAAGTGGCTATTTTTAAAGGACAGTTATATGAAGCTTCTGCATACAGGCGATTGGCATCTGGGTCGATTACTATACAGTCAATCCTTGATTGACGACCAACGAATTTTGCTTGATCAGGTTATTGATATTGCGATTGAAAAACAAGTAAACGCGGTGTTGGTCGCGGGGGACATATTTGATCGGGCTATCCCAACACCGGCGGCAGTTACGACCCTTTCGCGCATCATAGAACGATTATGTGTTGAAAACAAAATTCCGGTCGTTATGATTACTGGCAACCATGACAGCGAAGACCGGATGGATCTTGCCCCTCTCGTTTTCCAGAAGGGGGGCTTTCATCTGCGTTCGCGGGTGACACAAGAAATCGAGCCGGTAGTTGTCGCTGATAAGTCATGCCGGGTTGCCATCTACCCACTTCCTTATGCAGGTCCCTCCCGAATGCGTGAAGCACTCGATGATGACTCGGTTACAGACCACAACTCGGGCATGAAGCTGTTTGCGGAGCGGATTCTCGCCAAACATGATCGCGATTGCCACAGCATTTTACTTGCTCACGGATGGGTAACCGGCGGTGAAGTCCACGGCGAAGAGCGTCTGCTGACCGTTGGAACCGCAGGTCAAGTTGAAGCATCTGCCCTGGAAGGCTTCGATTATGTCGCAATGGGACATTTGCATAGAAGGCAGATGGTCGGTTCAAAGCGCAATATTGGCTATCCCGGCTCATTGATGCAATATGATTTTGGCGAGCGCATGATCAAACCATCCGTCAATCTAATCACGTTTGATGAGATCGATGCACCCAGTGTTGAGTACATCGATCTCACCCCCCGACGGCTGTTGCACACACTGCATGGTAAGTTTGACGAGTTAATGTCTGTAGCAAGTGATGACGAGCGGCGTGAACATTTTGTGCGTGTGATACTAACTGATGACCATCCCATTCACAATCCAGTTAGCCGTTTGAAGGATATTTATCCGTATTTACTCCATATGGATTATGAACATGCCTCAAAATGGGGCATTACTACTTTAAAACGTAGTTTCGAGGATATCAGGCGGACTTCAGAGCTGGAATTGTTCACTGATTTCTTCAAGGAAATGAACGGTCGTCCACTTGATGAAGAGGAACTGAAAGTTATAACCGCCGTACTTAATGATATTCGCGCAATGGAGGATGCCCAATGAGACCGATTCTTCTGACTTTACAAGCATTTGGACCCTACGCAGGGACGCAAACTATCGATTTTCGCGAACTTGGTGACCGGGACGTGTTTTTAATTCATGGTCAAACTGGCAGCGGTAAAACCACAATTCTTGATGGAATCTGTTACGCATTGTATGGGAAAACCAGCGGCGACCGCGAAGCTAGAGCTTTGCGAAGTGACCATGCTGACGAAAATACCTTAACCCTGATCATCCTCGAATTCAAGCTAAGTGACCACACCTATCGCATTGAACGCACGCCCGAACAGATGCGTCCTGCCAAGCGGGGAAACAGCATGACTCGTCATATCCCTACCGCGAAGTTATCCTTGATTAATTCCGGCGCACCCGAAGAAGAAAAACTGCTGAAGGAAGGTGTGCGCGACGTTGATGAATATACGAATCAATTGCTCGGACTTACCATTGATCAATTTCGCCAGGTGGTATTGCTCCCGCAGAATCGCTTCGCCGAATTTATACAATCAAAGGCTTCTGAGCGCGAGAAGATATTTGAGACGTTGTTTGACACCACGCGTTTTAAACGTCTGACTGACTATTTGAAGGATCAACATGCAGAAGCGAAGAAGAAGCTTGATAAGAAGTATGTAAGAAAACGTTTTCTGCTCGATCAAGTGGAAGTTGAGGACACGGATGCTCTGAACGAGCGCATTGAAACGACTGAGTCGGATCTGACGAAAAACACACAGGAACACCAATCTGCAGAAAAAGAACGTGAGGATGCACAGAAAAAACTGACCGAGGGATCTGAAGCACAGAAACAGCTGAAAGAGAAGGAAGATGCTACGAACGCCTTGACTGAGCTATCGAAGTACGCTGACATCATTGATTTGCAACGTGATGAACTTAAGAAAGCGCAAGATGCAGAAGCGATCCGGCAGCAGATGGAAAGCGCGGAACGGGCTCAGATTAGCGTTGAAAATACTCGGCGAGAGAGCGCCGAGGCTACTGAAGCCAAGGCGAAAGCTGAGTCAGTCCTGGCGGAACATGAAGTGGAACGCCCTGAGTACGATCGCTGGCAGATAACATTTGAATCGGCGGAACGCTCATCCCATGTCGAACCTCATATCAAGCACCGAAATGACCAGAATCTGGCAGTTGAACAAGCGCAAGAGGAGCAAAAGCAGGCGCAGGAATATCTTGTCGATCTTGCGAAAGTTGTTGAAGATGTTGAGTCCGCCTGGGATCGGGAGCAAAATCGAGCTGACGACCGCCAGAAAGCTACTGACACTATCAGCAAAATCCAAAAGCGTCTTGAAACGATTCAGCAGATAGACAAATTGGATGTATCTCTTAGTGTACTTGAGAAAAACATTGACGGTCAGAAGCGAAAAGGGGATGAGGCAAGTGCCAACGTTGAAACCGAGACCAACAAAGCGGAGCGAGCGGTCGCGGAACGGGAGCTACTTGAGCCGGTCGCGGCGAAGGCGGATGCCTTGCAGACGGAAATCAAACGGTTGGAGGGAGTGAATGAACATCTTGCCCAATATACACAGGCACAACAATCGGCGTTGAAACATGCCAAGGTTGTGGAAAAATGTAAGCAGAAACTAACTAAGGCTGAAGCGCAAAAGACCAATGCTGATGAACTATATCAATCTCTCCAAACCAAATATCGCTTGTCGCAAGCCGCCCGTCTTGCCCAATCGTTAAAGGCTGACGAGCCTTGCCCAGTGTGTGGCTCCGTTCACCACCCTGCCCCCGCAGAGCATGCCGAGATCGTGGCTGATGCAGACGTTGATAGAGCTGAGAAGTCTGTCAAATCCGCAAGCGATGCCTATCAGAATGCAAACAATGAACACCAGAAAGCTATTTCGGAACAAGAACGCCTGGAAACAGAGATATCCATACTTGCTAAATTGCTCGGTGAGAATGCCAGTAATAATTCTGCGCATTTACTGAGCACGCTGGATGCTGTGCGAACTAGCGAGAGGGAGGCAAGAGTAGCAGGCAAACGGCGTGAGGAACTGGCTAGCGAAATTCCGTTGCTTCAACAAGCCAGTCAGGAAGCCAGCATCCAGTTGCAGGAACTCAAGGTCATCATCACCAGAGCTGAATCGGAATTTGGAACAATCCAACAACAGCGAGAAACTCTCCTTAACCCCCTGCCGATGGATCAGCGTACGGAGCAGAAAGTTAATCAATCCCTTGAGCAAGCCAATAAGTACAAACAGCAGTTGGACGATGCCTTGGAGTTAGCCCGTGCCGCACTTGAATCGGCACATGGTGAACATATTAAAGCAAAAGCTGAATTAAAGAATGCGGATATCGCTGTGACGAAGGGGGGTAAGTCGTTGCAGGCTGCTGAAGCGACAGTCGTTGACTCTCTGAATGTGAATGGTTTTAAAAATGAAGAGGAGTATTTTGGTGCTCTTAAGACTCGCGCAGAAATTGATCAATTACACAGCCAGATTAATACCTTCGAGGTGGAAGAACGGAATGCTCAGGACAAGTTAGAATCAGCCACCATGAACCTGACTGCGGCTAAAAAAGCCGAAACAACGGCAGTTCGCCAGCTTAACGAAGATGTAGAAAGACGTGACCAGGCAATGGCGAAGCATGACTTCCTTTCGATTGTGGCTTGGGACGATGCCTGCCGCACCGAAGATGAGACGAAAACACTTCTATATGAAATATCAGAATACGATGGAAATTATGCGGCGGCGAAAGATCGCTCAAGCCGGGCAGATCATGATGCCACTGGTTTAAAAGCGCCGGATATGGAAGCGCTTCTGAACAAATTGGAAAGTGCTAAAAAACTTGCCGCTGACAAGCATGAAGCTAAGATACGAACAGAAGAAAAGATAACCACCTTGCGGAGCACGTCAGCTTTGCTTGGTGCACTTGCATATCAAATTGCAGAAGAGGAAAGACAATATCAAATCATCGCTTCACTTTCCGAAACTGCCGCAGGCAAGTCATCTGAGGCACGCGGTATGACTCTTCACCGTTATGTGTTGTCGTTCATGCTGGAGCAAGTGCTGGGAATCGCTAACAGTCACTTGGAAGTGCTGTCGGGGGGGCGCTATAGCCTGCATCGCGATAGCGAGTTGGAGCGACACCGGGATGGGGGATTGGGAATTCTGGTGTACGATACATGGACATCGGAGAAACGCACCGCTGACACCTTATCTGGTGGGGAAACTTTTCTTGCCAGTCTGGCTCTGGCGCTTGGGTTAGCGGAAGCTGTGCAACAACAGGCTGGCGCAATCGCTCTGGATACTATATTCATTGATGAAGGATTCGGCTCACTTGACATGGAAACGGTTGATCTTGCCACAGATGCTCTGTTGAAGTTGCGTGGCAAGGGGCGTTTGCTTGGAGTGATCTCGCACGTTGAGGCAATGAGGCAACAAATCCCGTCCCGCTTGGAAGTGACAAAAACGACCACTGGCAGTCGGGTTGCTTTCAACTTAGGTGATTAATGTGAAATCATTTTGCATAGGTTGAATCGCCTGTTTTTTAATTCTACATTATACCACAATCCCCCGGCAACAAGTGCTACTGGGGGATTGTTTTGTGAATTTAATCTACTGCTAATGCCCTTACTTCATCAATAAAACCTTAGCATCAAGATTTGCTCCGGCGGCGGACATGCGGACGATGTATAATCCTGACGGCATTCCCTCAGCGTTCCAGCTTATGGAGTGCATTCCAGCAACTTGATCGCCGTTGAACAGCGGCGCGACTTGCCGCCCTGCCACATCATACACCAGCAAGCTCACGCGACCTGCCAGCGGCAAGCCGTAAGTCAGCCTCGTGACAGCGTTAAAGGGGTTGGGATAGGCGGCGGAAAGGGAGTATTCCGCAGGGATGA
>CAZAGU010000210.1:0-5544 GCA_964484805.1 uncultured bacterium | reverse complement strand
TCATTGCTAAGATGGTGTATAACTGTGCCAACACAAGAGTATTGATCGATCATATAACACAATCGCCATCATTAAGACGTCTTTGCGGTTGGGAAACACGAAGCGAGATACCTTCAGAATCTACTTTTTCCCGTGCATTCGATGAGTTTGCAACTGGAGAATTGCCTCAAAAGATACATGAGTCAATGATAGAATCATGTTACAATCCCAAACTTGCAGGGCATATCAGTCGCGACTCTTCGGCAATTGATGCACGTGAAAAAGCTACTCCGAAACCGAAAGAAGAATCAAAGGAGTCATCTGTTCCGAAAAAACGCGGACGTCCGAAGAAAGACGAAAAGCGCGATCCCAAACCTCCGAGAAGGCTGGAGCTTCAACCTGATCGCAGCTTGGAAGAGAACATTGCTGACCTGCCGTGTGATTGTGATTATGGCGGTAAAAAGAACAGTAATGGTCACAAATATAAGTGGAAAGGCTACAAACTCCATGTTGACGTTGTCGATGGAGACATTCCTGTAAGCGCTATATTATCATCTGCTAGCGTTCATGACAGCCAGGTTTCTATACCTTTGGCGCAGATGAGCAACCAACGGGTCACAAACCTATATGATTTGATGGATGCGGCTTACGATGCTCCCGAGATATACGCATTTTCACGAAGATTAGGTCATGGCTCATTTGATGTTTGGTGTCATAGTTGTCGCAGCGACGCAGATACTCAACTTATTGCCGTCGTAGCAATCACAGTCTGTTATTGACTTTCGCATCGTAGGTGGACTCTGTTTTGAAGTTAGCAGAATGCACTATTTTGTCCTTTGCTAACGCAGATTTCACATAACGGAAAGAAAAATCACACATTTTGGGTAATGAGATGCTTATCAAAGAATTTCGCTATCAAATACAAAATACTTTTGCAAGAACCTCAAATGTAAACGAATTTTCCAAGCCTCTAAGAGTTAGCCATTTTGGATTTATTACAATAAGATAATTAATGAAGCTAAACACCCTGACCCCCTCCAATCGCCAGCTCATCCACGCAAACAAAAAACTTGACTTGACAGAGCTTAATGCATCAATTCCCTATTGCCAACAATATCGCTGGCAACAGAATTGTTGGCAAGACATGTGCCCTGTCCGGCTTGCCCGGACAGGCCACCCGCCAGTGTATAATTTACCCCGGGATGCAGTCGCTCCCGGGCTACGGCTCCAGCCTTCGCAGGAATGACAGCGTAGGGTGCGTTTAGGTGTTGTTGAAAGCAAACAATACTCTCAGTTGCGCGGGTGGCAACTTCGGATGGTTTCAATTAAATGAGCACGATCAACATGCGTGTATATCTCCGTCGTCTCAATCGACACATGACCCAGCAACTCCTGAATATCCCGCAACGAAGCCCCACCTTCAAGCAAATGTGTCGCAAATGAGTGTCGAAAGGTGTGCGGTGTGACCGCAACCATTATCCCCGCCGCGACCACATACTGCTTCACCATGTTCCAGACTGCTTGCCGCGAAAGTGGCCCCCAGCGTTTCATTGACAAGAAAATAAAATCGCGCGCCTGATCTGGTTTTTCTGCCAGCTTGGGACGCACTTCAGCCATGTAACGCCGGATTGCATGCTGAGCCTGCAACCCTACTGGCACCAGTCGCTGTCTCCCACCCTTGCCGGTGACGTTGATGACTTCGCCGTTCATCAGAAACCATTCCTTCCGCAAGCCTGTAAGCTCGCTAACCCGCAACCCACAACCGTATAACGTCTCGATTATCGCCCAGTCGCGTAGCCCCGCCGGCGTTGAGCGGTTAATCACTGCGATGATGCGGTTGATCTCCTCCACTGTCAATGCCCCCGGCAGATTGCGCATTTGTCTGGGGCTGGACACAAGCTCAGCAGGATTGGAATTCACCACGCCATCGCGTTGAAGATAGCGGTAAAAGCTTCGAATTGCCGACAGCCGCCGTGAAATTGTCGTCGCGGCAATTCCAAGATCATATAATCCGGTGACGTAGCCGGTCAGGTTCGATGCCGTTAACGTTTTCCAGTCGGTGACATTCTGATCAACACAATAATCAATCAGGTTGCTCAAGTCGCGCTGGTAGGCATCTTTGGTATTTTCGGATAAGCCCTTTTCCAGAGAAATACTTGTCAGAAAGCTGCCAACGGCAAGTTCGGCATGTTTCTTTTCCATTAGAAGAATTTATTGCCGTCAAAGCCGGGTTGCAGAAATGGATTGGTCTGCCTTTCTTCACCGACAGTCGTTTTTTCACCATGACCGGGGTAGATGATCGTCTCATCACCCAGCGGTAGAATTTTGCTGTGAACCATATTCAGCAAGGTTTTTAGGTCGCCGTTTTTGAAGTCGGTTCTGCCAATAGAACCCGCGAAAACCAGATCGCCCACGAATACAAAGCCATCGCCCTCCAGACTGACGCTTCCCGGGCTGTGCCCCGGAGTTTCCATCACACGCAATCGTCCTTCGCCCAGAGTTAAAATATCCCCTTCGATTAATTCTCGGTCGGCTGACGGGGATGTTAGAAACAGTCCCAGCATTGAGGAAAGATTCTTGGTCGCGTCTGTCAGCATGGGCGAGTCTTTAGCGCCGATCATGAGCGGCGCATTCGTTATTTCTTTAACCTTCTGATTGCCGCCAATGTGATCCCAATGTCCATGGGTATTGATGATTCCCATCACGATTAAATTCAGATCCCGTACACGATTCATGATCCCGCTGACATCTTCACCAGGGTCAATGATGAACGCTTCCCGCGATTGCTTGTCGGCGAGGATGTAGCTATTTACCATTAATGGAGGTACCTCGAAAGTTTCGATCAGCCATTCTTGTTTGAATTTACTCATTTATTTTTCTCACTGAAGATTTTATTCGCTTCGCTCATCCGATCCAGATAAAGGAAATTCAGGCAAGGTATTTCTTTATGTAGAAAGGCATCCATCACCCCTTCCGGTTCGCCTTTTTCAGGTGGAGCTTCAAAATACCAGCCGCCGTGATTATAGCGGACTTTCTTGCCACCACCGAAAACCGCATGATTGCCCCCGACATTGATATAGCAGACATATTTCGCTTGATTGCCATAAAACTGAAGACGTTTTTTGATTGCATCGCGAAGGTTAAACGCCTGTAAAAGGGGCAATCGACTTCGTTTTACCGCATTTAGCGCCAGATCCATGGCATATTCATTCCATTCAGCTCCACGGTCGCCCGTCCCGCCCAATGTTACAGCGCTGCAACCCGTCTTCAGAATGCCTTCCTCGCGTAACATCCGCTCCATTTCTGGGAAAGACAAACCAATTTCATTCGCGCCCCAGCTTGAAGACCCCACCGAGCAAATGCCCTTCACGTTGGCGTTTATCTCCTGAAGTGCTGCCAGAACAGCAATGTTTAGCCCAGGGAAGGAGCCTGAAAACGACACGGCAACTTTCGCACGCTCCCATAACCCGCGCTTGGCGAGATCGCGCACCAGCCATGATGCCCAGCCTTTTTGAGTGGAGAGTTCTTTGGCATCTTCATAGCCAATGGTCGTCGTAAGGGCAGTGTATTCAGTGCCGATGACACCAGTGTGACGTGGATCGCGCTGTTCATCGGCGATGGAGTGATCCAATCGGTATTGCCAGAAAAAATTGTAGGCTTTCTGAACAGTCTGCTCGGCATTTTGCGCCATCACTTCAATCTGCTCCGGTGTCCATTCTTCAGCATTTAATCCATTATTGAAAAGAAATAACATCAGCAATGCCACTGCAAGTTTTTTCATGTATTTTCAAATTCCTTTGCTTGGTGAATCAGGTCAGTTAAAAGGACGAATAACGCACTGGTAAAATGTCTTTCACTTACCCAATTTTTCACTTAATACCCATATTCCAAAGTGAAAATTAGCTTTGAGACACTATTACCATCAACTTTTACCAGAAAGATCAGACTGCCGGCGTTTTCGGAATCCGCCGAAACATCAGCTCCGTTCACTGTCGCGCTCTTCAATGTAAAATAACCAAACACTTTTTGCTCCACATGAACCACGCAATCGGCATCCCGCGCGCTGTTTATTTCAACCTGCCAGGTCTCTTCGTGTTTGTTCATGGCAGGGCGGACTTGCGCCAGTCGCTGCCGCTTGGCTGTCAGGTCAAAAGCTGAGCCGACATCAATCTTCGCTTCACCGCCCACTGGAGTCATGCCGAGGAAATCTTCTCCCACAAACGACAGTGCTCCGTCGTCCGCCCGTCGATAAATTCCAATGTCTCCTTCTGGTAACGGCAACCCAAGACCATTCGCTTTGCTATTGGCGAGGATGTATTGCACGCGGACATTCTCGCCCTCGTATAGATGAGGCAGTGTGAAACGCTTTTCGGCAGTGATCGACATCGCTTCAAAGTATGGAGTCTGAATGGTGCGGTTGCTCTGCAAGTCAAATTTATTTTCCAGAGTAAAACGGTAGTACTCGAAGAATTTCTGAGCATCCGCACCGGATCGTTTGTCATCCGATTGACCAGATCGTTGCTCAACCGCCGAAGCATCGCTTCCTGCCGGGTCGGTGGAGCGATGGGTCGAACCTGCCACAAGTGCGATGTTGGCATTCTGAAATGAGATTGGGAGCTGGTTGTCGATGGTGAAGTATCCTGATAGCTTGAGCTTGCCGTCGTCAATGATTTCCGCACGGTAGTCGCACATCCATGAAACATCGCTGGTCAGATAGCTGAGTTCGACAGGCTCATTCTTGTGCTTTTTATCGGAATTAACAGTCCAGACGATGGTTGGCTCGGTGTACAATCCTTCAGGCAGGTTGGGGTAATACATTTCCGTCAGTTTGCCGCGTTGGATGACCTCGATCGTCAATTCGGTCGTGTCCGGCTGGAGGAAGATGTGCTCGTCATCCATCCGCAACAACCTGCCCTCGTAGATCATGTCGTCAGCATTGAAAGAAAACCACTGTCCAAGGTATTTTTGTAATAGTTTGTCGTGCGTGACCAGATCGTAGTTATAGGAAACCGAGCGTGTGTTGACATTCTCAGGGTGTTTTAACGGCGTTATTTGCGCGGTATGCCCGTAAATGCCTTCAGCAATGCCGCGAAAGTCGATGGAGTTCAAACCTTTGTCGAGATCAACGGTGTGGATTTCGCGAACCAACGCTTGATCGCGATTGTAAATTTCGAGATATACATCTTGCGGAACCGCCTGAGCAATTGAACTGGCGATCATGAGAATCAGGACAATTTTCAACAGCGACATCTGTAACTCCTAAAAGGTTTTCCGGTGTGTACTTAACGATAATGAAAATGGGGTGAAAATGAAAGCCTGTAGATGAAATAGATTTCGGTGTATTAACCACAAAGAACACAAAGCGCACAAAGAGGATGAATGCAAGCCTTCGCTGGCATGAAAGCGGACGTTCGTCCGCTGTTAATAATTGTTCCCACGCAGGAGCATGGGAACAAGGTGCATTAGTGGGAGATGCTCGTTCCCACGCTCCTGCGTGGGAATGCCAAAAATCTCAATCTGGGTACCGGCTTTCGCCGGTACGACGTGGTTGGGGGTATTTGGCGC
>CAZAGU010000209.1:0-5564 GCA_964484805.1 uncultured bacterium | reverse complement strand
GCGTGGGAATGCTATGTTTATCCTAATTACATTTTTCTTTAATCTGTTAAATCCGCTCAATCTGTTGTGAATTAAAGACTAGGGATGAATGCGATGGATACCTGCCTTCGCAGGTATGACAATGTCTGGTCGTCTTGATGGTCGCGCTGTTTGCTGGCGCGGTGGGAGTAGGGATTCATGTCCTCAACAAGGAAGCGAGGGCGGAACTAGTAGAATACACCATTTATGTTTATGAAATGGTTGATGGTCTGCCTGTGCCAGTAAACAATGCAGGTGTTCTTGTTGATATTTGTGTAGATCAACAGATGTGGGGACAATTTTCTCCAGCTGCCCTCGGAAATGGACTATACTCTTTCTGGTGGGATGAGGATGATATGGATTTCTGGCGTATCATAATGCCAGCTTCCTATGAGTTGATTGATCCCGATTCCAGTCCACAAGCGCGACAGCCAGATGTGCACTTTATGTCTTGGAAAGTTAACTGCTAACAAAAGATTAGTCATGGGAGGCAACTTTTGCTTCCCATGACTATCAGAAACATAGGTAAGTTATATCATGCAAAGAAACACATTAGCGATAATTGCTCTCCTGGTTTTCGTATTTATTAACCACGCCCATGCTCAGTTGAACTCACTATGGCGTCAAACATACAACGTCGGCTTTGGGATTGCCGTATTTTGGGATATATACGCCACAGTAGATGGTGGGTATATTTTGACGGGCAGTGTAAATGCTAATTCCCAAGATACTTGGATTCTAAAAACAGATTCCGATGGGAATCGAATATGGCAGGCAACCTACGACTTTGAGAATAGCGGATTTTCAGATATGGGCAGATCCATCATCGAAGCTGATAACGGCGATTTTGTCATCGGTGGATTTTCAAGGTCGAATAATCTTCGCAATTTCTTCGGTTATCGCATCAATAACGCTGGAGAGGTAATCTGGGAAATATCTTACCATCCAACAGGGCTATGCGATGCGGTCATTGAAACGAAAAATGGCAGTTTTCTTTTCGCAGGATACATTCATGAGGAAGATAATACTTATGGATTTGCAGTCAACGTTGATGGCGATGGAGAGGTAATCTGGGAAAGGCACTATGATCCCGAAACCTGCACTGGAATTTCATCCATCCGCGAGGACCCGGAAAACGGCTATTTCTTTGCAGGAAATAAAGATGGGGTATGGTGCTTACTCCATGTATCCGAAAATGGCGAACTGATTTGGGCACAGGAATATCCTTATGATGATGCGACAATGGGTACCGCCAAATCACTTTACCGGGTGCGTGGCGGTTTTACCTTGGCAGGTTGGATTTCTGACGAAAATCTAAATTTCCACAACCGCCTTATGCGTTGCGATCTGGAGGGCGATCATATTTGGACGGAGTTATACGATAACAATGGAACAGACATGTGCTATTGCCACGTCCGCACCACTGATGATGGCAGTATTTTAGTTGGCGAGCACCAAGACCAACAGGCCACGCCATACCTAATAAAGACCGATTCAGCCGGGAATCTGACCTTCCAGCAGATTCGAAACTACACCGGCTATTTTCGCTCCTGTGTTTTTGATCAGGAAGGTTTCCTCATTGCCGTTGGCGAGGCATCAAGTTCTGGAGTTATTGAGAAATTCATCCCTGAACGTTCTGGACCCGGCATCATCAGTCATATACCCGAAGAGCTTGAGATTACAGTGTTACTCGGCGATACGATTGATTTTTCTGTTGTTGCTCTTGATCTTCAAGGCGATTCTCTACTCTACGCATGGCGAATGACTGGCGAAGATGAGCCGCTTTCGGATCAGGATAGCGTTCGCTGGATTTTTGAGGAAGAGGATATTGACACTCTGACTTGTGTTGTTTCCGATGGAGATCTGGATGCTTCGGTCAGTTGGATAATCACCGTCTCCGACTTCTTCATCCGCCAGAATACACCTGACACCCTTCACATCACCGCTCGGCGGGGAAACACCATCCCCTTCACAATAGATGTCGCATGCGTTGAGCCGAACGAGCCGACCGTTGAGTGGAGCACGATCAACCGCGATAACGACCGCGAATATCTTGGCGAAGCGGATTCGATTGACGTTTTGTTCGACCTTGCTGGCGAATGGACTGTTGAAGCCGAAGCGGTTTGGGGTGAGCAGCGTGAGTCCGTACGTTGGGCAGTAGATGTCCGCTCCGCCGTCTGGTGGTGGATGCCGCATGAGGACGCGATCTCCGTCAATCAACATGAGCACCGCGAGTTCTCGGTCTTTCCTTTCGACCCGGACTCAGACAGCCTGAGTGTGGGCTGGTGGCTAGATGGCGACTCACTGGATTGCGTCGCCGAAGCCTTGTCGCTTGATTTCCCAGACCTTGGCGAGCATAGCTTGACGACTATCGTCCACGATGGCATTGAAGCCGACACGATTCACTGGCAGATCACCGTCAACGATGGCAGTAGTGCAAGCGATTTGCCAACAACTCCGACAAAGCTTGCTTTGTATCCTCCCGCGCCGAACCCGTTCAACAGCACGACGACTATCGGCTACTCACTGCCTGCGGCAGGGAATGTATCGCTGGCGATGTATGACCTCGCTGGGCGGGAAGTGGCTCGGCTGGTGGATGGTGTGAAGCCCGCCGGAACGCATGAAGCCGTGTGGGTGGCGGATGGTGTGAGCAGTGGGGTGTATGTGGTGAAACTTGTGGTTGGAGGAAAGGCACTGATGAGCAAAGTGGTGCTTGTAAGGTAAACAATCCGGGTGTCATGTCCGGCTTGCCCGGACAGGTTTCTCCTAATTGTGCTTCTTTTTAATCTGCTTATTTAGGAAGCGTAAATAAATAACTCATCGGTATTGATTGCATTTTGAATCAAAAAATGTTATATTTTTTACATGATTTCTGAAGAGACAGTAAATAAGATACGAGTCAAGTATCAATCCTTGCAACCAGAGATGGATGAGCGAGGGCGTCGGATGTGGGCTGCGGCAGAAACGACTTCTCTGGGACATGGAGGTGCAGGCAACCGACGCGGCGTATTCGCTTACAAATCAGGCGATATAGCGCCGGCGACGGTAAACTGCTATTGGGGCGGTATTGACATCTGGGACGGCGAAATCGCAGATTTTGACGGTCTCGACGCAGCGGTCAAAGCCACTTTCTTCAATAACGTCCCGGTTCCTAATCCGGCAGCCACATCGGATGATTTCATTCAGGGCGGCGCGCCGGTTCCTCCCGATATCGATTCCGAGGGAGACTTCGAGACTGCCATTGAGTTGATGGCATCGGGAGAATATGGCCGGGCAGTCCGCTACTTCTGGTCGCACCTCGAAGATCATTCAGGAGTCTGCGACTTTAACTCCCTTCAGCGTCTGCTCATCTGCGTCAGACGTTCGGGTGGCGACCTGCGGGAACTTCGATCATCCTACCTTGAGTATGCCCGAGACGAGCAGATGCCGCGTCAGGTTTCTTTCGAAGCTCGCCGGCTCGCTGGTATGACATTGCTTATGAGGTACCGGTTACACGATTGATAGATGAAGCACTTCTATTGGTTTTTATTACTTGTCACTGATTCGTATTTTACTCGCTGCTTTACGAATTTCTTCTCTTCGTGCCTTTTGTTGTATCTTTCTTAGCTGTCTTTTTTTTCCCTAATAGAATTACGTTCAGCATTACTTATGAATAAAGATTGCTCAAAGGATGCTAAACCAACCTTAAATAAAATACCTGCTCCCTCAAATCCATGTTCGCGATGGTCAACTTCAAGCTTCTTATCCCAAAGCACATAGAAACCATCATCGATATATTTCAGTACATATAGAGAATAATTAAGGCCAGCAAAATGGTAATATTCGCGTTTAGAGAGATTTAATTCTGAAGTTTCAATTCTTATTTGATCATCTATGTTGTTGTTTTGGATATCCTCATCTGGCTTGTGAAATAACACCTTAACCAATGTATAATCAGAACTTGGCGAAATCATTAAAACTTCTTCATGCGACAATTCTATTCCACCATTCAAACTACTTTCCATTATCATAATTTGTTCCAATCCAGATTTACTATCCACAAATTTATTAACTACGGCATCCGCATCGCATCGCATGGTCTTTAAAGGTTTATTGTTCATGTTAACACGGTACAAACCATTTTCTTCAGTAAAAGGGAACACTAACAAGGTATCATCATGTTGAAAAACTCCTTTCACAGGTGCTTTAAAACCGATCGTATAGGAATGAAATTTATTATCGTTAGTTGAAACACGATAATACTTATTTGCTAAGAGATCGTTGAATCGAAAATTGCCCAATTCATCTGATTTTGTAACAAGTGTTGCCTTTCCCTTTTCTTCTTTAATGTTGGTATCGGTTGAGGCTTCAATTTTTATTCCACTAGCGGGTTGACCTGTGAAGAACTTTGCATTACCTTCAAAGCCGTTTTTTGAACAACCGATAAAGATAATGGAAACCAAGAAAATCAAGAATTTTGACATTTTATTACCCTCTTAACATTGATTTAAAACCTGAAACAAAACCTTTCATCGTTTATAAACCTAATAACAAAAAGCAAGATAACAAAGTGAATCTAATGAAGAATTATTAAGAAATGTTATTATCAACGAGTTCAACATCACGCACATCTACAGAGTCTATGAATCCTATTTCCTGTGGATCTCGAGTATCCTGAATATCAATAAAAAACATTCCGTTTCTTGACCCGATTATCGCTAAATCACCAGTAGCATCCATGCATTGTGCTACTTGCCACTCAAGTTCTAAAAATCCAGACTCGTATAAATCGTTTGCATCTTCCACATTAATGATTCGTAGCCCACATGCTTCAGGTTCCCCATCAATCCAATTCTCATGCTCTACAATAGCTATGTCGGGGCGTTTGATGGTAATCGATTTAGATTGCTACTCCGACTTGGTGATTCTTTGACGACAAAATGCCCTCGCTTACCGTTGCGCAAGTGAGGGCATTTTGTGCTCAAGCCAATTTAATCAAAGAAGGCATAAAGGGCTCGGAAACGAATTCGAGAATACATACAAAAGATCTCGCGGCTATCGATCTTGTACTAAACGAAAACCAAGGTGTGGGAGTTTGTCAGTCATAGGAAATCCGTAAAAGCGAAACGCAGATCGGCATCTCGATGGCCAACATCTATTGCAGGAGGCTGCCCCTCCACGAATCACTCTTTGGTCTAGTGCCATGCCACAACAATAAAGATAAGTAAATACATTGTGTTTGACTCTAATTATTTGTATATTTCCTCAAGATTTCAATATCCAATTCATAATTTTGAGTAAAGACATGAAAAAGTACATTGTTCGATTGTCCACTGAAGAGCGCAATCAACTTAAAAAACTTTTGACTGGAGGACGTGGGTTGGTGCGTATGTTAACTCGTGCAAGAATCCTGCTTAAAGCAGACCAGAGTATTGACGGTCCTTCTTGGTCTGATGAAAAAATGAGCGAAGCGTTCGATGTTACCGTCCTAACCGTCCAGCGCATTCGCAAACAACTGGTCATCGAGGGTCTTGACGCTGTCCTGTCACGACATGAGTACCAACTGA
>CAZAGU010000208.1:0-5604 GCA_964484805.1 uncultured bacterium | reverse complement strand
TTGTATTCAAAGAACTACCATTTCGATTGCTGAGCTAAAGGCATAACCGAAAAAAAATAATTCACCAATGATTCTGTTCTGAGCCACGCACGTATGAGGCTCACCCTTGTTCACCTGAAAACAGAATCGC
Source organism: uncultured bacterium (assembly GCA_964484805.1). Taxonomy (GTDB): domain Bacteria; phylum Electryoneota; class AABM5-125-24; order Hatepunaeales; family Hatepunaeaceae; genus CAZAGU01. Next base: position 5,474 of record CAZAGU010000208.1, on the reverse strand, counting down.
GCACATGGCTACTGGCTTCGCGAATGGTCCTAATGTCAGGATCAACATGAATTGTGAAATTACCCGACCATTCGGTCGCTTGCCGCATAGATTGCTCAAGCTTATCCACGATTTCATGCCCTGCTTCAATCGTCAGCTTGGGGTCAAGGAGAATATGCACATCCATATCAAGCTCTCTGCCGATTTTCCTCACCCGCAGTCTATGCCAGCCCCGAACCTCAGAATTATCGGCAATGGCTTGCTTGAACCTCTCAACCACTTCATCACCAGCGGACACTTCCATTAAATCCTGCAACGCTTCAAAGCCGACTTTCACACCCACACCAGCAACCATCAGCCCGACGATAACGCCAGCGACCGAGTCGCCGTAATGGATGCCAATCATTTCGGCGACACCAGCAAGAAGAACTACGCCTGAAGACAGGGCATCGCTCCGATGATGCCAGGCGTTGGCTTTTAGCGAACTACTGTGCAGTTTCTTGGCGATGTGTGCTGTAATTTGGTACAACACCTCTTTGGAAACTAGCGAAAAGGCTGCCACGATTATTATTAACGTGCTTTTAGTGGAGTGATCTGATTTCAGAAAGGAGAGGAAACTCTCACGGGTTAAAAGAACGCCGATAATAATTAAAATAACCGCAACACCAAACGCAGACAAGGTTTCAAACTTGCCGTGTCCGTAGGGGTGTGATCTATCCGGTGGTTTGCCGGATATCCATGCACCTATCAGCACCACAACGTCGGAGATGAGGTCTGAGAATGAATGCCAACCATCAGCAATCAGACTCATGGAGTTAATAAGGTAGCCAACAGCAAGTTTTACAACCGCTAAAATCAGGTTGACGACCATGCCGATCACCGTTATTCTGGCAATCTGGCGTGATTCATCTGCAGCTTGGTATCCAGTCATGTGTCTGACAAGTTAGTGAAATTTTGCTGAATGCCGGAATTCTATATGAATCATCGCATTCCGGCAACGTCAGGGAAAACAAGCGGGCGCAAGAAAGAATTTTGTTCAGGTGCAAGCTTTTGTTTTCCAAGAGTAATTTAATAAGGGAAAATGAAGATTAAAAGAACAAAGGGTGTAAATATCTCAGGAAAGCTCCCGAAACAGTCATCTTTGCTGATATTCAAAATTTTCACCCTTTTCACTTTTAAACTCAGGTGAGCTTTTGTTAATATTAAACTAATTCAATCTGACATTAACCAACAGTTTGACAGTAACAAGGGTTTCCACAATACTAACCATGATGAACCATGAACACTGAAACAATTTTAGAGATTCGAAATGCGGCAGTGCAGATCGGTGGGAAACCATTGCTAACGGACATCTCGATGAGCGTTCGAGCAGGGGAATTCATCTCTTTGCGCGGGCAATCGGGAATCGGCAAGACTACCTTTTTGCGATCTGTGGCGGGTTTAATTGACTTCGCAGCAGGTGAAATACTGTTTCACGGGATGCCGCCAGCAAAAACGGCTTGCCCGGATGGCAAAAGACAGAGTATGCCAGCTTTCCGGCGGCGAGTCATGCTGGTTGAACAGCAGCCGGTTTTACTCGGGGATTCCATTGAAGATTGTCTCAGTCGTCCTTTTTCGTTTCGTGTGAACCGCGGCTTGAAATTTGACCGCAGGCAAATGCTTGATTTGCTCAAGCGGGCCGGTCTTGACAAAGTGAACGTTGCCGGGTCTGTTGATGAGCTTTCTGTCGGTCAGAAACAGAGGATATCGCTAGTTCGGGCATTACTGTTACAACCGGAAATTCTGCTGTTGGACGAACCCACCAGTGCTCTGGATGAAAACGCCGAGCAGATGGTGGAGGCGGTTCTGCGCGAATATGCTGATCGGGGGATGAGCTCTTTGATCGTGACCCATGACCCTGCTCAAGCCGAACGACTTTGTCCCGGTTCACTTGATTTGTCGAGGTTTGTGGTGGCTGATTTATCGGAGGCGGGGGAATGAACACTTCATCGGTAATTGTACTCAGCAATTTTGATCTGATGCTGTCGGGCGGATTGATTCTGATTACTGGCATCTTAAGTATTTTAATGAAACTGCGGCTGGAAAGGCAGTTATTGATCGCTGCCATCCGCACCGTAGTACAATTGTTGCTGGTTGGTTATGTTCTGCGCTTTATTTTTACGATTCAAAGCCCTTGGCTCCTGTTCGCTACTCTCACTGTGATGGTTACAGTGGCGACCTTTACCGCGGTGGGGCGGCTGAAGCGGAGAATAGCTGGAGTAAAATTATACGCGTTGTTCTCGCTGATCGTGACCGCGCTGGTGACGACGTTTACTGTAACATCGGTTATTATTAACGTCCAGCCGTGGTTTGAGCCGCGCTACGTGATCCCATTGATGGGCATGATCGTTGGCAACTCCATGACTGCGATTTCGCTGAGTCTTGATCGGCTGTTTGAGGAATTCTCGGCTAAAAAGAATGAGGTTGAGGTTGATCTGGCATTGGGCGCTACCCATTGGGAAGCGGCGCAACGACCGATCCGCGAAGCTGTGCGGCTGGGCATGATCCCGATGATAAACTCGATGATGGTTGTGGGGGTGGTGTCATTGCCGGGAATGATGACAGGGCAGATTTTGGCTGGCGCAGATCCAATTGAGGCTGTGAAGTATCAGATTGTGGTGATGTTTATGGTTTCGGCGGCATCGGCTTTGGCTTGTATTTTCGTAGCATTGCTTGTTTTCAGAAGGCTGTTTAACGAGCGGCACCAACTGCTTGCGGAGCGCATTAAGCTTGTTAAAATCAAGTAGTAGCGGTTGTTTGATAGGTTTTTTTCATTGAAAACCTCTTGACAACCCGCCGGTATGTCTTTATATTATGGTTCAGGCGCAAACTTGCAGAAAGCCCTTGACACGTCCTTGATTTATTTTTAAATTGTGACTCAGTTGAGCGTTTAGATGCCGATAGCCGTTTCATTTTTTTATCCCGATTGCCAAGTACGATAATGAAGACATTTTTAGATAGATTTTCAGTGGATGGTGATATGCACCATGAAGATCCACATTCGACCACCCTTAAACTTCACCCGGAACGCTTCCGGGAGGACTCTGTCCTTAACAATCCGAACGCACAACAGATGAAACTGATTTAACAGATTATTTCGTTCCCACGCGGGAGCATGGGAACGAGAATGCTGTCATTCCAGCTAAGGCTGGAACCCAGAGAAACATTTTTAGGTCATTCTCCCTTATGTCATTCCAGCTAAGGCTGGAATCCAGCGCTTTAAAAACGTTCAATCTGTTGTGAATTAAAGACTAGGGATGAATGCGATGGATACCTGCCTTCGCAGGTATGACAATGTCTGGTCGTGCTGATGGTCGCGCTGTTTGCTGGCACGGTTGGAGTGGGTGTGCATGTCCTCAATAGGGCGGCGAGGGCGTGAACAAGTCATGTGGTCTTCGTTAAATGGGTGTCTGATCCACCCGTTTTTGTCGAAGATGTTGACATCAGGATAAAAATATTGACTGATGATGATCCTGAGATATGGACGATTCGAGACGGACAAACGGATAATCTGGGAAAATTTTCTGATGATGATGATCCAGTGGCAGAAGCAGATGGTTGGATTGCAATCGTAACAGGATTACCTGAAGTTTGTCCAAAACTTTAAGTGGAGTTTAATATGCAAAGAGTTATCTATACTATCATTGTTCTGGTTTCTATCAACCAAGCAGCATTTGGTGAACCTGAAATTGCCTGGTGGAGAATGTATGATGCTGGCGGTGAAGAATCCATATATGATGTGTATGCTGTAGCAAATGGCGACTACATCATGTGCGGTTATTCCGGAAATGGTTTTGACGGACCTGATTTCAGTCTGGCGAATATTTGGGTTGTACGTGTCGATGATGACGGTGAAATTATCTGGTCAGTCACTTACGGTCCTGAGAATGGAAAGTCGATAGGTTACTCAATCATTGAAACCGATGATGGGGGTTTTCTTGTTGGCGCAGTAGTCAACAGGCTGGTTGCAGCGTTAAAGATCAATGCGGATGGTGAAGAAACATGGTTAAACACGTATGGCGATATAGGCTGCAAGTCGGTAATTGAGTTGAAGAGCGGCGAATATGTCCTTGCAGGGAAAAAAAATCGCAACGGCTACTTCGTGTGTATTGATAACGACGGTGATGTGTTATGGGATATTGAAATAGACAATGAAGCTTCAGATAGTATTTACAATATGCGAGAAGCAGGAGGCGGAATAATCGCTTGTGGAGAATCAAATATAAATGGTCAGGGCGGACCGTTGTGGATAGTCAAAATCAGTCTTAACGGCGAACTGATTTGGTCAAGGAACCATCGCATATTTGACAGGTATGTTCATCCAAGATCAATGGTATCTACTGAAGATGGTTTTGCTATTTCAGGATTTACAAATATTGGTCCAGGATATAATAAGGATTTCTTCCTCGCTTTTGTAGATAATGAAGGGCAATTAGACCGGACTGTTTTCTATGACTGGGATATGGATGTTGAGCATGACCAGGATAGATGCGAATGTATAGATCGTCTAGATGACGGAGGATTTGCCATGGTTGGTTACAGTTATCTTCCATTGAGACGTCCCATCGCAATCCGCACAACTTCGGCTGGAATCCAACGGTGGCAGGTTGATTATGACTTTCCGGAAATGAGGGAAGGTTTTGCAGAAAGATATCATCGGTTTCATACTGTTGTTAATGGGCATGACAACGATATATTAATTGCTGGTACAGTAAACTATTCTGAAGATGGAACCGGACAGAATGGTCTGTTGATGAAATTAGAACCGGAAATCCTTGAACCACAGTTTATTTCCTGGTCACCTGAAGACACTGTGTTCTGTGTATTGCAAGGTGATGAGGTTGAATTCTATGTTCATGTTTCCGACGAGCAAGAGGATGATCTTGAATACCAATGGACTCGCAACGGAGAATTGATCGGCGAAGACACGACCGTGACTGTAACATTCGAGGAGCTTGGTGAAGAAGAAGTGCATTGCTGGGTTAGTGATGGGGAGTTTGAGGTGGGGATCACTTGGCACATCACCGTCTCCGACTTTTTCATCCGCGATACCTCCCCTGACAGTCTTCGACTGCTCGCTCGGCGAGGAAGCACGCTACCCTTCACAATAGATGTCGCTTGTGTCGAGCCGCTTGCGCCCACCATCGAGTGGAGTGTCGTCAACCGCGACAACGACCGCGAATATCTGGGCGAGGCTGACTCGATTGACGTGACCTTCGACCTCGCTGGCGAATGGGCTGTTGAGGCTGAAGCGATCTGGGGTGAGGAACGCGAGGAGGTTCGCTGGGCTGTGGATGTCCGCTCCGTTGTCTGGTGGTGGATGCCGCATGTGGATGCGATCTCGGTCAACCAGAACGAGCATTGCTACTTCAGTGTCTTTCCCTTCGACCCGGACTCGGACAGCTTGAGCGTGGCTTGGTGGCTGGATGGTGATTCGCTCGATTGCATCGCTGAAG
>CAZAGU010000207.1:0-5854 GCA_964484805.1 uncultured bacterium | reverse complement strand
TCTCCGACCAGCCTCGTCGGCTCCATTGGTGTGATAATGCAGCGGATGATGGTCAAAGACCTGATGGAAAAGATTGGCGTTAAGGTTGAGCCGATCAAGAGTACTCACATGAAGGACATTGGCAGTCCATTCCGCGAAATGACTGAAGCAGAACGTCAGTATTTCCTAGGATTGATCGGATCATTCCATGACCGATTTGTTTCAATAGTCGCAGATGGTCGGCACATTGACGTGGAAAAAGTTCGTGAGCTCGCATCAGGAAAAATCTACACCGCCCAGCAGTCACTCGATTATGGTCTAATAGATCAAATTGGCTATTTCGAAGACGCACTCGCCAAAACCACCGAGCTGGCTGGCATCGAGAGTCCTGAAGTAATCCAGTACAAGGAGCCCTTTGACATTGAATCTATGTTCAAGGATTTGCCTTTTGGCAAGAGTAAATCGTCATCACAACTGATGCGTCAGGCGGTTCAAACCGTGATGGACATCTCGGCAACACCGGGAGTGGATGCTCTATGGTATGAAAATATCAAGTAAAGGATTCGTCCCAATGAAAAACTCATCGTCTCGCGCGGGAATGATCCTGGGCATTACATCTGTGTTCGTCGCTTTGTTCCCTTTTGTGGGAAGTGATTTCGTAGTAATTTCATTTGCTCTAATATTTTTCCTGATTCCAATATCAGGCACAATATTAGGGATACTTGGGTTAGTATTTTCCATTAAAGGCAGGAAATTACTTACGGTTTTGGAAGATGAGAAAGCAATTCGCACGACAAAAGGTCAGACTATTCTGGGAATAATCACATCCGTTTTGGCTATTGTAATCTCAGTATTTCTTATCGGGGTGTTTTTATACTTTACTTACGGAATGAAAGCGCCAAAATCCGACCCAATCGGTGATTTGGAAATTCATTTCTTTGGTGAACCGAATTTCTCTGAAGTTGCAGTTCAGTCAATTTTGCTCCCGGATTCATCGATTTTGACGACCGGATTTTCTCGACATATTCCAGATTCGGACAGTAGCAGCGGAACATTAATAATCACCAACCGCGACGGTGGATTGCTGGCGCGTAAGTATATACCCGGCACCAAGGGTCATCTTGCTATCAATGATGATGGTGTAATCATGAACGCTCGTGCCTGCCCTTATCCTGTTGTGGATGAAATGGATGCTAAAACACTGACACTTTATCAGCTCAACACAGACGCTGATGTGGTTAACACTAAAACCTATCCCCTGAGTTCTAAAGGGTCAGCTACCGGAATTGATGCTGTTTCTGATGGATTTCTCCTGTTCGGGACATACAATTGGGCTGATGATGACTCGACGCGGCAAATCGGTTACATAATGAAAATCGATGCTTCTGGAGATTCAATCTGGACGAAGCATTATTCTTCCGAATTCGTGGGGCGAATTTGGGAATGTGTGCCAACGGTCGATTCTGGCTACTTGATACTTGGAATGCGAGACAAACCCAAATCTGAAGACGGCTACACAGATTCACTGAAAATATCGCGGGTTGATTCCCTTGGGAATTTAGTCTGGTTTGGAAGGAGTTTTTCCGTCAGCAGTGTGTCGCCAGCCAAAGCTTTTGCTAACAACGATGGGACGTTTATTATCCTGTCGCAGCGATTTTCAGAGGAAGATGTTGTGGAAGGCATGTTACGGAAAATCTCATCGAACGGTGAGGTTATCTGGGCTAAACCAATCACATTCAGCGGCGATATAAATGTAACAGACTTTATTCCCTGGCGTGAAGATAATTGGCTGGTGGTTGGTTGGACTAGTCGAAAGGAAGCCAAGCTGACTATCACTAGTGAGGGAATGAATTTCTGGGACACTTACGTGATAATTGAAACCGATGCTGAAGGAAATGTGATCCACGAGTTCAACGGAGTCGGAACAAAATTTTCCGCTTGGGGAGTGGTGAAAACAGGCGCGACATCGTGCGTCATCACGGGATTCGGCACCGCGAACGAAGAAGGGATTTACAAAAACAGAGGTAATCAGGATATTGGATTGATCTTCTACAAAAATTAGGATTTGATTCGAGCATTGGTTGCTGTGAATATTTTTAATAATTCGTCCTTGTTGGTGAGTAATTCCTGACAAGGACGTTTTTAAATGCTATATTTAGTGAGGTTAATCTTTCAACTAAAGGAAGTGACATGCGGAAGCAAATCCGAAAATTACTGTTGCCTTTCTGGACAAAGGGACAGACATGATGGGCAATCATTGATCTTTTCACACGACTTTCGGATTAAAAAAAACGATTCAATTTACACTGTTTTTGGAGATAACAATGTCCTACACGACGAAAATAGACGCTAAAGACATCATCAGCACCGTGCGCGATCACCTCATCGGCGACGGCTTCGAATTTGTGCTCGACCTCGAGAAGAGCCAAGGTTCATACATGATTGATAAGTTGACCGGCAAGAGAATTCTTGACTTTTACACCTGTTTTGCCTCGAACCCACTCGGATTCAACCATCCGAAGATGACTGATGCAAACACGCTCGCCAAACTGACCACATGCGCCGTTAACAACGTGACCAACTCTGATCTGTTCACCGAATTTAAGGCTGAGTTTGTCAAGACTTGCTTCGAGAAAGCCGCACCGTCCTACATGAAATATATGTTCAATATCGCTGGTGGCTCACTTGCCGTTGAAAACGCCATGAAAGCCGCTTTCGACTGGAAGGCTCAGAAAAATTACATTGCTGGCGACACATACCCGCACGAACTATCAATCATGCACTTCAAGCATGCTTTCCACGGTCGCAGTGGCTACACGATGTCAGTTACGAACACTGACCCAAGCAAAACCGACTTGTTCCCCAAGTTTAACTGGCCCCGCATCGAGAATGCCTTTGTAAAATTCCCCGATGAAGGCGCTCTGCATGAAGACACGCTCCGTCGTGAAAAACTGGCTCTTGATCAGGCAAAAAATCTTATCCTGTCAACTGGCAACACAATCGCCGCATTGCTGATTGAACCAATTCAGGGTGAAGGTGGCGACAATCACTTCCGCACCGAATTCCTGCAGGAACTCCAAGCGCTCTGCAACGAGAACAACATCCTGTTCATCGTTGACGAAGTTCAATCTGGAATGGGTATCACTGGCAAAATGTGGGCGCATGAGCACCATGACCTCACTCCAGACATTCTTTGCTACGGCAAGAAGGCTCAGGTTTGTGGTGTGCTCGCTGGTGATCGCATGGACGAAATTGAGCATCACGTGTTCAACACATCCGGTCGCATCAATTCGACTTGGGGCGGTAATCTGGTCGATATGGTTCGTTGCCAGCGTTACCTCGAAATTTACGAAGAAGACAATCTCGTCGAGAACGCAGCCAACATGGGCGCAGTTATGCTCAAGGGATTGCAGGAGATAGCCGCTAATAATCCCGGCTTCATCTCCAATCCGCGTGGCAAAGGATTGTTCTGTGCATTTGACGTAGTAAATGCCGCCAAACGTAACGAAATCCGCCAGAAGTGCTATGAAAACAACATGCTTATTCTTCCATGTGGAACCCGCTCGCTTCGTTTCCGTCCGGCAATGTGCATTCAGGAAGCTGATGTTCTTAAAGCCATGAACATTCTTGGCGATGTGGTAGCCAAGGCTCGGTAGTTATATTTTTCGTTTTGCACCACTCTTCAAACCGGCGTTGATAAACTCAGCGTCGGTTTGTTGTTTTTGGCATAATCGTAAGATGAAACTTGACTCTGAAGAGCTGGTTTGTAACAATCCTATAACTTGAATGCCATGAACTGAGAGAAGTGCTTACTACCCACAAACAGCTCACTATTGCTACTGAGCTTCATAAATGTTAACCCGGAAGAGCATGATCTCAAAATTAAAATCCCTGTAAAATCAACTGGATTTTAAGCAACTATCAGGCAAATTGGACATGCCATCCGAGCGCCTACTTTCTATTAGGAAATACTTCCGGTTAGTTTTTTAAGCTTTGACTTCAAATTAATGAAGCATTATCTTATCGATGCCGGTCGAAACAGAAGCAAGCTCTGCTGGGGAGCAACTTGCCCAGGGATAAACCGGCGGAGACTCATCAAGACGATGATTAGAGGCTTAAGACACTATCCTTGAGCCTCTATCTCTTTCCCACCTTCATCGGATGATAGATATCCCAATGCCTCAGAAAACCCATCTTCCTTGCTCAATTCACCATGATACAGCAACACAAGGTCGCGATACTGGATTAAAGTGCTACGACCCATCCCAGTAGTCCGAACCATCTCCATTAATGTAAATCCCTTTTCCAACAACAACTTCACATTCTTGTAGCGGCGTAAATCACGACCCACCGCCTCGATCGTGTGGGTCGTGATTCGAGCTATATCAACCTCCGGATATCCCTGCTCATACAAGTTGATGATACTGCCCTTGTGCGAAGGCTTGCTACCCTGATCCAAAACTAATCCCTTCGTCGGCAGTATATCCGTGTTGCGCTCGTGATACAGGCGAAGATACCGCCCTATCGCTGTTAACGAACGATTCAGCAAAACACTCAGCTCCGCGCCACTCAGCAAGCCGCCTTGTTCATAAGCGCTCTTAACCAAACGCGCCATCACCGTTATGTCACGGTCAATCTGTTTATCGCAGTTATTATTCCGAATACCGTAATGACCACGAATTCGCTGTTCAACATCTTCATCCGTAATCAAAGGAAGTATCACCGTCTTCACTGCGTAATCCTCGACACGTGTCCCATAGCTCGGCTTCTTCGTTTGCGCACCCGTCGTATGCCACACAATGCAACCATTCCCGATGTGATCCTTCTCTGGATAAAATTTTTTGTGTAGCTCGACAATGTCATCGGCGACTAATGATAACACTTTGTGACTGCCAAGTATCTTGTAATGATCCTCAAGCAAACGGATGATCGCGTTCCGGAAACTGCGCTTCGGCAGAGATTCGTAGCGGCTACGCGCTTCAGTCTTCATAACCGCCTCCCCGTAATGATCCCCGTTTTTTTTAGATGGATACAACGCTGTCAACTGATTCACAAGATCTTTGTAAACCTTCGGCCAGTGACCATTGTCAAGGTAACGGTCATATAGTTCGATGTACTCTTGTGTCACACGTTCACTAAGCTGTAACAAACGACTCAGTTCACCAATAGCGCTAACATCACGGCTGCGTAACAACAGCATCCGGCCAAATGTGCAGACATAACGCTTCACGGCATGTGCGCTATGACGGCTCTTGCGCATGATCTCGTCATAGGTCAGACCCTGAAGATAGAGGTCGACTATCCGCGTCTTATGTGATGTCCCACGACCAATGTCATGGTCGAAGCCGCGGGTGTGGACAGTGTTCCCATCAAGCATCAGATCATGGATGTCGCTACGGATTGTGCGACTCGATACCTGCAATAGACGTCCAATATCTTCCTGGGTCAGCAAGCCGCCCTGACTATAGGCTTCTTCTGTTAACCGCAGAACCCGATGTTGTCTGAGGGACTGTGAACCCTGTACCCGCTGTAAATCAAGGTCTTCGATCCCCCCGTCAATAGTCAGATCAACGCGAACCATTTCCTGCTCATTTAATGGCTTCCCGTGCTTGGCATGGACTGAAGCGCACAGAAAACGCTGTTGACCCAGGATGGAATCTCACCAAACAGACAACTCTTCGCTAATGACAAAATCCCCTGACTCTCGGAGGGACTTAACTCAAATTCTTTCCGTAAACTGTTGACAAAAAGTTGTTCCGATGTCTTTTCCAAAGAACGATCGTAAAGACTATCACGTGTGTGTAACAACATTACCTCCGGTAGTGTTTAACCGTTTCCGGTTAGTCGGTCAAGGTTGTCTTCTTAATATAACCAT
>CAZAGU010000206.1:1607-5860 GCA_964484805.1 uncultured bacterium | reverse complement strand
TTTAAGATGTGCCGTTTTTTCCTGATTTGGTGCTTTTCGGTCTGGCACTAAGTATAATTTTACTCTATTCTTAGCTTCTTCAATATACCTTAGTTCTTTCTCGCAAAGTATTGACCTTCGGTTATGAATAAGTGAGGCGATTGTTGTCGTGCCTACACCTCCAAAGGGATCGAGTACAATATCGCCTTCGTTGGTCATAGCCAAAACACAACGCTGAACTAGCTCTACTGGAAATTGGCAAGGGTGGATTGTCTTTTCAGGATGGTTTGATTTGACATTGGGAATTTCCCACACTAATCTATCCCAATCTTGTTCAATAATATCCCAGAAATCAGAAGGATTCTTGCCCAACGGATTACCTGAAGGTTTGCCGTAATTTGGTCCCTTTTTGAAAATTGTCTTTCCCGGGTACTTTGAAGGCACTCTAATTGAATCTAAATTAAAAATGTATTTGTCGCTTTTCGTAAACCATAGAAGCGTCTCATATCTGCCAGAAAGTCTCTTTGAAGCGTGTAACCCATGACCAAAACGCCAGATAACTCGATTCCTGAGTTTCAATCCAAGTGACTTAAAAATCGGGTAGTAATATATATCAAGTGGAAATACTTCTCCTTTTTGAACGTAGTTACCTACTTGCCAGCAAATACTGCCGTCATCAGCTAACACCCGAACCAATTCATGGAGTATTGGGTTTATCTTTTCGAGGTATTTTTCAAGACCAGTCTGGGTTTCATATTCTTTTCCAACGTTGTAGGGTGGTGAAGTAATGATAAGTCGCACAGACTTATCAGGAACATCTCTTAAGGTCAATAACGCATCACCATGCAAAAATATCAATTCAGCATCAGACACGAATCCATCATGGATTTCTTTTTCTAACTCTCTGAATAATAATGGTGTTAAGTTAATGTCAGAAGAAGCCAATATTTTTCCGTTGTTAATGCTTTAGGTTTACAAAAAACTTGAAAGAGTAATTTAAGATATTTTTTGTAACAAACCAATCTTCCATCAGCACCACGGGCAACAATCATCGCCGTACATACAGCAATCCGGGGCAATCCAGGAACAGCAACAGCAAGCGTCAACACATCTGTCACCATTATTGCGTGAACGGTACTTGTTGTCATTATATCCTTTATTCATGCCACCCATTGCCGCGAACCAGACACCATACACAGGCGCGTCAAGCGACCCCGATAATAAGGCATCGCCATCAATGCCATATTTAGCTCGTGCAAACATGATCGCCGCGGCGCTGACAGCGGTCAACGTACCTAGCGCGAAGCCGATAGATGGCTTGCCTGCTTGAGGTTTAATCTTCTGGAAATACTCACGGGCACGAACAAGCCTGTCTCGCAAAGCCAGAGGTGTTTTGTCAGCGGTTGAGTAGCGTTCTTTTTTCGTTAGCCATTCAAGCTTGTAGCTTATATTCAAGTCAAAGGAGGTGGCAAGAGATGTTCGGCTCGCTTCGGATGTTGGAAGCTGTGAAAGCTTTTCCGATACAGCATGGCACTCAGCGCGGATGATGTCAGTTACTTCGGCGAAAACCTGCTCTGGCATGAGCTTTCCGTCAAGCTGGTAGGCAGCGCGAACGGCGTTAAACTGCCTGTGTCGAAGGTCAGCGCTGTAATCTTCGATAGCATCAACAAAGTAGGCAATCCGGGCAAATCCAGCGCTGGTCTGACGAACCAGACTTGCCGCGTCAGCATCGACAAGCTCGGCTCCATATCGAACCACATTGGCAGTGATTATTGATGTGGGTTCGGCAAGATAATTCAAGGCATCAGGCGCTGAAAAAGGGATATGTCCTTCAGCGATCTTAGATTCGCGGCAAATTTGATCTCTGGCAAGCGCGGTTAGAGCGGGAATATCCCAGGAAGCAGTAGCGTTGATGAATGTCTGATTCTGCATAATGCCGTCGAGATGCCGTGATGCCAGCCGCCACCACCAGCCTTCGCGGTCTGTGCTTGCGTCATTGGCTTTAAGTTTGGCGAGCAGGATGTTTGTCGCTGCCGCCCAGCGCATCACCGGGTTATCGGAATCTATTTTTCGGCAGTGGCAACCAGTGTCGCAACTACAAGTGGCATTTACAGTTTCATCTTGCCTGAGACTTGCTATAAGGTTTGCAAAGTAGGCGACATCGTAGTTTACATAGATGCGCGCAGATGAACGATAATTTTTCGCAAGCGCCGCACATAGTCGGCAACGGCTGAATTCTTCGCCAGTCCCGGAGAAGGGCTCACCCACCGTCCGCAACTTCATCAATCCAAACATGCGATGTCCTGTTTTATTTTCAATATTTCCTCTGCTGATTCAATCCGTCAGTAATTCCAGAACCGTTATTTTTCAGGCAATGCAGGAAACATTCGGTCTCTGTACTCTTTGCATAACATAATCATTTCCGCCCAAGCCCAGGGTAGTATCCCCACTTGAGGAGCAGGTGGTGATATTCTATCGCAATAGACTTCAAACCATGCCCCAGACACACCGCCATCAATCTTCTGCAACCATTCGATGACCCGATAAACTTTGTCCAACTTGCCCATCTTCAGGTATGCGCGAGCGATATACAGCGACACAATAGGCCAGGGACCTGGTGCATCCGCTTCAGAGCTTGCATTATAGCGACCATATCCTCCCATAGTCCACTCTTGATTCCACAGAATTTCCATTTGTTCTATGGTCTGCTGAGCCAAAGGACACTGCTGGTCAATGAAGCCATAGAGAATTGCCATCACTGCTGATGAATCGGGATTTAAATGGTGTTTGATTTTACTTTTTAATGGAATTCCATCGGGAAGCACATCTGGATTGGGAGGATTAATTTTATCTTGTTTTGCGCCAGTCAGCCCACGCCGCTTGATAAAACCATCCTTACCAAGAAGTGCAAAGACAGGATGCCGCAAGGTTGAGTTCTTAATTAACCGCGAGGCTGTGCGCCATTTCAACGCTGATTGCGCCTCCGACAAATGTTCTGCCATAGCCGAAGCTGCCTCCAGCCCAACCGACACAAACACCTGATAGGCAAGTTCACAACCGGGCTTAATTCCATGCGCCCGATGCCGCTCCCAGTAATCGCGGCAGTTAAACAGCAAGCCTGAAGGAGGTTTGCGAAATTCCGGCCTTAATGGATATTCGGCAAGCTTGATTATTTTCTCCCACCAGCGTCGGATAAATCTCCAATCACTGCACTTCTCGGCATAAACTCTCAGTGTATAGAGCAAAAGCCCATTCTGATCTAGTTCAACCTCGCTGGCATCGCGGCGCTCACTTGAGTCAATGGCATCGCCATCTTCCGAAATAAATTTATCCATCAATCGCTCAAGCATAATTTTTGCTTTAGCGAGATGCCCCGCGTTAATTAATCCCAGCGTCATGAACGAATGATCGCGAACCCACTCTCGGTTGTACTGCCAGATTGAGGCATCAATTAAGCCTCGTTCAGAAATCATGCCGTATAACTGCCAACTCGCATATTGATAATAGTTATCTATCATCATTACACCGCTATTGAGTGGCTCAATACTACGCCAGTATTTCATCCAGTCAGGGTCTGGCTGAATCTTCCGAGGTGCTGCTATTGAAAGGAGATTTCGCGAACGATCAAGGAAGTATTCAATGAAAAAGGTGTCTTCCCAGAATGGAGTCAGGTGGAAACGCTTTTCAACAGTCTTGCCATTCAGCTTGATATGAACTGAGACAATACAAGCTTCATCGTTTTGATTTTCCAAAGTTATTATTCTGGCGAGGCGGGGTGTTTTGCCATCAACGCAATAAAATGTCTCAGTGACGAAAATATCACCTGCATCATATTGGGCAACCACTACGGGAATATTTAATTCATCAGACCACTCGACTCGCAGATTGCTCATTTCCAGGTCTTTATAGGTCGTTTGATCTGTGATTATTATCTGACTGCCAGCCAACCCGATATCCGGGTCCATGGTATATGATTCGCGTTTTTTACTCAGAGTTTCGGGGTTCATCACCAGCAACCCTAGCGGTGTTCCTTCGTCGCCTTGTGCCCATTGCACCGCCGCTTGAATATGTCCATTGCCAAGGAAGAAGTAGTTTACTCCCTCGAGTTTTGTCTTAACATCCGCATGACCTTTTCGTGGG
The DNA here is from genome assembly GCA_964484805.1 of uncultured bacterium. Lineage (GTDB taxonomy): Bacteria > Electryoneota > AABM5-125-24 > Hatepunaeales > Hatepunaeaceae > CAZAGU01. Next base: position 1,741 of record CAZAGU010000206.1, on the reverse strand, counting down.
TCATCGTCGTATATATGTTCTCGCATATCAATCATGTTGCCGCCTTTTTATCTCTGAACTCGCCCGCCGGTATTTCCGGAAGCAATTTGTTTCACTTCATCAACGCTGACAAGGTTATAATCACCGGGGATAGT
>CAZAGU010000206.1:0-1507 GCA_964484805.1 uncultured bacterium | reverse complement strand
GCGCGAATGCCAAACATTTTTTCAGCGTCTTCTTCATTGCCGATGCAAACGTCCACATATTCCATCAGTGGGGTCATAATTCGCTGAGCTTCAAGCGGTGTCCAAAGTTTTTTGCGGTAGTTCAGATCCACACTGATTTTTACGCCCTGCGATCTGGCGGCTTTCAAGGCTTCCAGCGTAACTTCTTTTGCTGAATTGCTGAGCGCCGGGGTTATTCCCGACCAGTGAAACCAGCTTGCGCCAGCGAAAACGCTCTGCCAGTCGATCTCGCCGGGTTTTAGCTCGGCAATAGACGAGCCTGCGCGGTCGTAAATGACTTTAGATGGACGCTGAGACGCGCCATATTCGAGGAAGTAAATTCCAACCCTCTTTCCTTGCCGGAGAATGCCTAATGTGTCCACGCCGAATTTGCGCAAGGAATTAACAGCGGCTTGGCCGATCTCGTGGCTCGGTAATGCACTGATAAACCGTGACTTCAGCCCGTAGTTTGCAAAAGCTACGGCAGTGTTGGCTTCAGCGCCACCGAAGTGAACGTTAAAATGATCAGCCTGAACGAATCGCTGGAAGTCTGGCGGCGACAAGCGGAGCATCAGTTCGCCGAAAGTCACTACAAGTGGTGGCTCGTCGTCGTTAATGTTTAGCGTATCAGGGATTGATTTAGTTCTGCTGTTTTCAGGATTAAGCGCATCAATCCATCGTTTGGCTTCAGCCACCATTTTTTTAGGATTGTCAATGTCTTTGGTGAGCGCTGATCCGCAGAAGATTCCTTGGGGGTCGATCTTCGCCAGTTCGGGCAGGTTGTTCAGGCTTACGCCACCCGTGTAAACGACAGCCAGATGTTTATAAGGACCCCGCCAAGCTTTGGTAAGACCGCTGTTGTCCTGAGATTCTGTCCTGACGGGAAACAGCTTGTAAACCCACTGGTAGGAGTGTTGTTCGCGTAGTTCATCAAGAGTGCAGCCGTAGAGCGAAGCCTTCTGTGCGAGCTGTTTGCCGGCATCGTTGAAACCACCGGGCACGCACATCACGTCTGCTCGGGCACAGACTTCGACCACTTCGGGGATGTAATCCGCCGAGACAACACCAGCCACACCAGCGGCAATGGCATTGGATGCCTGCCTCGCGGTCATGGTTGTGCCGGACATTATCAGCGCGTCGGGATGGCGCTCCATAATCAGCTTCATGCCTTCCAAAGCGTTGTCGGAGCGGAAGGCGATTTCCAGTGTAACGCCCAGAGGATCGAGAGCTTCGTAGGCTCGCAGGCAATCCTCAGGCGTTTTCGGCGACAGCAGGGCAATGAGGCGATGCTGCTGTAGCCTGTTCATCAGAAGTTCGGAATTATTCATCTGGCTCGTTATGTCAAATTAACGGATGAGTGAAACGTAAATGCTCATCCGTTGTGTAGCAAGAGTTAAGGTAACATTTCAGCGCCAATAAAAATAATTTCCCTCAGCTTGCTCAGATAAAGTCAGATGTGGGCTTTTTACTCGGCATCCCGAACAAGGCG
>CAZAGU010000205.1:0-5952 GCA_964484805.1 uncultured bacterium | reverse complement strand
GCAACCAACGTGTCACAAACCTATATGATTTGATGGATGCGGCTTACGATGCTCCCGAGATATACGCATTTTCACGAAGATTAGGTCATGTTCCGATTATTGACGATAATCCTCGGCGTGGCGTGAAGAAAGTGATGAATACTGCACAGTCTATTCGCTACCGTGAACGTTCCAGTGTTGAGCGTTTTTTCAGCAATCTTGAGAATTATGGCAGTAAGCACATTCGTGTTCGTGGTCACGCTAAGGTCATGGCTCATTTGATGTTTGGTGTCATAGTTGTCGCAGCGACGCAGATACTCAACTTATTGCCGTCGTAGCAATCACAGTCTGTTATTGACTTTCGCATCGTAGGTGGACTCTGTTTTGAAGTTAGCAGAATGCACTATTTTGTCCTTTGCTAACGCAGATTTCACATAACGGAAAGAAAAATCACACATTTTGGGTAATGAGATGCTTATCAAAGAATTTCGCTATCAAATACAAAATACTTTTGCAAGAACCTCACTTGTTTGAATCAAGGAATTTTGCACAATCTTTTGTGTGATTTTGCGATACTATTATCAAGCCGATTCCTGGCATAAAAATACGTAAATCAACAATACAGGAGATTCTTTTGTCAATAGATGGAATGATCTGGGATAACCCGTGTTGGGACATCATCCCACTGCAACTCGCGGAGTTCCTGCGAGAAGGAAATTTGGGAAATCACTATAATCGAAAAGACAATGAATATCTGTTTGAACATCAAACTCCCCGTCTAATTGGCAAATCGTTTTCTTGCTGAATTATGTAGTATTTAAGGTTCTTGCCAGAACCATTCTTTTCAATCAAACGCTGGCTAACCAAATTATTTAAAATTTTCCAGGCTTTCGTCGCACCAACACCACGTCGCTCCAGTGAAGGCCGGTACCCAGTTTTAATATTTCAGGGTCATTTTTCCTTATGTCATACCTGCGAAGGCAGGTATCCATCGCATTCATCCCTGTTTCCCTCCCCTCCTCATTCCCGGCTTGACCGGGAATCCAGATTGAGAGTTTCCACCTTGTTCCCATGCTCCTGCGTGGGAACAAGTAAGGCTTGAGCCCACCGTATTTTCCCTTCCCCGTCATTGCGAGGCGCAAAGTGCCGAAGCAATCTCATAAAAGTTCGAGTATCAACTTCACAAAATTCGAGCGCTTTCGCTACCCCAACACCACGTCGTACCGGCGAAAGCCGGTACCCAGTTTTAATATTTCAGAGTCATTTTTCCTTATGTCATACCTGCGAAGGCAGGTATCCATCGCATTCATCCCTGTTTCCCTCCCCTCCTCATTCCCGGCTTGACCGGGAATCCAGATTGAGAGTTTCCACCTTGTTCCCATGCTCCTGCGTGGGAACAAGTAAGGCTTGAGCCCACCGTATTTTCCCTTCCCCGTCATTGCGAGGCGCAAAGTGCCGAAGCAATCTCATAAAAGTTCGAGTATCAACTTCACAAAATTCGAGCGCTTTCGCTACCCCAACACCACGTCGTACCGGCGAAAGCCGGTACCCAGTTTTAATATTTCAGAGTCATTTTTCCTTGAAAGATATGTTTCTTATGTGCGTTTTTGAATTCCTCTCAAAGCACTGGATCCCCGCCTTCGCGAGGATGACAGCGGCGAGTGTCCGCTGTGGATTAGTTGAACGTTCTTCACAAGACAAACATTTGTGAGCTTTGCGTGCTTGGTGGTTTTGCCTCTAAACTCTCAATCTGGGTTCCCGGTCAAGCCGGGAACGAGGAATTTAATGGTTCTGGCATTTTCGATTAGTTGAAGCCATCAAATCTACCCCAACACCCAGTCGTACCGGCGAAAGCCGGTACCCAGTTTTAATATTTCAGGGTCATTTTTCCTTGAAAAATCTGTTTCATCTGCTGTGCGTTTTACCCCCTCCCACTCAATACTGCACCTGTACCCGGTTATCGCCCAGCAGATCGGTCAAACGTTGGATCATCTGAGGGTTCGGGCTGACTTTGTAGTTTCCCACTCTTAATATATCTATCCCACCATCGGCGTTGTGAAGATCAATATACACCGCGCAATTGCCCGGATGGGTGGCAAACGCTTGCTCAAGCTTTGTAATCCACGGGTCATTCACAACATCTCGCGACACCAACAAATGCAAGGCATTGCCCCAACGCTGGCATGCCTGTTCAAGCGGGATGATCGTCTCCATCATGATCGTGGCATCTTCCTCTTTGTCTCGTCGTGAGATATTCCCGGAAATCCCAATGATCTTGTCAACTTCAAGCAGATCACGCTTTTCGCTGACAATCGGATCAAACACAAGGCATTCTATTGCGCCAGAGAGGTCTTCCATTCCGACGATTGCCATCGCGCCGCCACGCTTGGTGGACTTATACTGAACTTTAGTCACCACTCCGCAAAGTCTGATCGGAGTCTTATGCTTGAAGTCATCTTTATCGGCAAGACGAACTGTAGAGAGTCCTTCGATTTCAGCGCGATACTGTTCCAATGGATGGCTGGAGATATAAAACCCCAGCACAGCCTTCTCGCGCGATTGTAAAATCGAAGGTTCCCATTCATCAAGATGGTGAAAATCTGGCGGTGGTAAATGCACCGCAGGATCCACTCCAAACCCGCCAAATAGTGTGGTCTGTCCGCGTTCGCGCTCGTCCTGCATTGCTTGGGCGTAGGCAATGCAACCCTTGACGGAATTCTGAAGCGTCGCCCTGTTGACACCCATCGAATCGAATGCTCCGCCATCAATTAAACCTTCAACAACCCGTTTGCTGACGGTGCGTAAGTCAACCGCGAGCAGGAAGTCATGGATAGATTTGAAAACACCATGCTCCGCGCGTGCCTCGATGATCTTTTCAACGGCGGCATCTCCGACATTTCGCACTCCCGACAGACCAAAGCGAATGCCTTTGGATGTGGCGACAAAACCCGCGTCGCTCTCGTTTATATCTGGCGGAAGAACCTCAATGCCCATAGATCGGCATTCCGACAACAGCTTCATCACATGATCAGGTTTGCGCCGCCTGACAGTCAAGCAGGATGCTAGATAATCAGCAGGATAGTGCGCTTTCAGATAGCCACATTGGAAGGCGATCAGGGCGTGAGCCGCGGCGTGAGCTTTAACGAAGCCATACTTGGCAAATTCCTTGCAGGACTCCCAGACTTCCTCAGCCACCTTGCGCTTAATTCCGTTTGATTCGCAGCCATCAAGGAATTCCGGCTGAAGCTTCGCCATCACCTTAATTTTTTTCTTACCCATTGCGGAACGCAAAATATCCGCCTTGCCCAGCGAGAACCCCGCCAGATTGGTGGCAATGCGCATCACTTGCTCCTGATAAATGATGACCCCGTAGGTCTCCTTCAGGATCGGTTCGAGGCGAGGATGCAGATAGATAGGTTTCTGTTTTCCATGCCGGCAAGCGATATAAGTGGGAATGTTCGCCATAGGACCCGGCCGATAGAGCGCCGCCATAGCCATCACATCTTCAATGCGGTCTGGCTTCAGTTGTTTCAGACTGTCACGCATTCCGCCGGATTCAAACTGAAACACGCCAACCGTTGCTCCGTCACCAAATAGCTTCAGCGTTTTTTTATCTGTCAGATCAATATTTTCTAAATCAATGTCAATTCCGTGTCGTTTGACTGACTTGACCGACAGGTCAAGTTCGCTCAAGGTCTGCAACCCCAGGAAATCCATCTTCAGCAAGCCAAGCTTGTCAACCCAGTTCATGTCATATTGCGTGTGTTCCTCGCCTTCACCAGCGGATTTGAAGACAGGTATAAAGTCAATTGTCCGCCCCGGGCAAATTACAACGCCCGCAGCGTGTTTTCCAGATTGGCGGGTTGCGCCTTCAATAACCAGCGCATACTCCCAGACCTTCTGATATAAAGGGTCATTATCGGCAAGATTGCGAAGTTCAGCCACTTCTTTGTAGGCTTCCGGCAGTTTCACCTTAGGACCTTCAGGAACCAGATGCGCCAACTTGTCGGACTGGGCAATCGTCAACCCCATCACTCTCGCCACATCGCGCACCGCCGACTTTGCAGCCAGCTTGCCGAAAGTAACGATCCGGCAGACGCTCTCCGCGCCGTATTTTTCGCGCACATAATCTATGACCTCCTCGCGACGCTCATCGCTGAAGTCGATGTCGATATCCGGCGGGCTGATGCGCTCAGGGTTGAGAAAGCGCTCGAAGATCAAGTCGTAGCGCGAAGGATCGAGATTTGTGATGCCGAGGCAATAGGACACGGTGCATCCTGCGGCGGAGCCACGTCCGGGGCCCACTGGAATGCCGTGAGCTTTTGCCCAATTGACAAAATCCCAGACAACCAGAAAGTAGTTTGAAAATCCTGTCTGCGAAATCACGCCCAGCTCGTTCTCCACGCGCCGCAACGGTTCTTCACCCGGATTATCGCCGTATCGCTCTTTGAATCCTTCCATAGTCAGCTGGCGCAGGAAATCGTCGATTGAAACACCTTCTTTTGCAGCCAGATCGAAAATAGGATAATGCTGTTCATCGAGGGTAATTTCAAGGTTACATTTTTCGGCGACTTCGAGAGTGTTGGTGATTGATTCCGGGAAATCCTGAAACAATTTTTTCATTTCTGCGGGTGTTTTAAGATAAAACTCGTCGGATGGGAACCTCATCCGCTTTTCGTCGCTGACTTTCGTCTGCGTGCCAATGCAGAGAAGAGCGTCGTGAGCGGCGGCGTGCTCCTTCTTTATGTAATGCGAGTCGTTGGTGGCAACGAGTTTAATTCCCAGATCATCGCCAAACTGTGCCATCACCGGAATAACCATCTCCTCATCGCTCATGCCATGCCGCTGAATTTCCAGATAAAAGTCATCGCCAAAGAGATTTTTGTAGAACTTAGCCGCCTCGAAAGCAACGTCGTTGTTTCCATTTTTTATGTAAAATGGTATCTCACCCTGTATGCAGGCTGAAAGGCAAATTATGCCCTCGTGGTGTTGTGCCAACAGTTCTTTGTCAATGCGGGGTTTGTAGTAAAATCCGCTGGTGTAGGACTCGCTCGAAAGAATGCACAGGTTGCGATAACCGGTGTAATTTTTCGCCAGCAAAACAAGATGAAAGCGGTTCTCGCCACCTCTGCCATCTCCATTGCGAGTTGATTTTTTAATGAGGCGGGAGTGTTCCGAAATGTAAAACTCACTGCCGACCAGCGGCTTGAGTTCCTTCTTAATCGCTTGAGTGTAAAAGTCGAGCGCGCCATGTACATTGCCATGATCTGTGAGCGCAATCGCTGGCGATTTCTGTTGGATGGCAGTTTCGATGAGATCGGGAATCCGACACAGTCCGTCGAGCATACTGTAGTCGGAGTGGTTGTGGAGATGGACAAACATTTGCTTTTCAAAATGATAGAGTGAAAACGGAACTGGGTACTTTTTAGAGTTATAACTTAGTCTTGATTTTGCCCGCTGTCAATCTACAAAAGTCAATCGTTGGCATTGGGGTGATACTCCGGAACAGTGCCAAGCTCCCAAAAAGCCCTTGACAAACTGTTTTTTTTATATTAGATGTTTGCTGTAATTTTCAACAGCAATGGCAGTAATTTTCCTTATCCAGATTTTCCTTTTCCATAGTCAAAGACGGGGTAAAACTTCCCACACCGTCTTTACGAGGACGGCTTAAGCCGGACGAAGCAATCCCATAACAGTCCGAGAATCACCGTTACAATATTCGAGCGCGACAACCGCCCCCAATCACGTCGTACCGGCGAAAGCCGGTACCCAGATTGAGATTTTTGGCATTCCCACGCAGGAGCGTGGGAACGAGTAAAACCGCCATCAATCATGGAGCACGTCAACCGCTCCCTACGCTGTCATTCCAGCGAAGGCTGGAATCCAAGGCTTTAAAAACGTCCAATCAGGTCATTCTTCCTTATGTCATTCCTGCGAAGGCTGGCATCCACCGCATTCCTCCCTGTCCGTCTT
>CAZAGU010000204.1:5441-6041 GCA_964484805.1 uncultured bacterium | reverse complement strand
TTCCAACCGCAAACCTGATGATGGAAATTGACGAAAACACCATTGCCAAACTAATAAAGGAAGCCAGCGGTGGCAGGCTCAAGCCAACAAACTGCACGGTGCGGCAGACAATTCCTGGCATCGGGCCGGTTTGGTCTGGCGCAATCCTCGCGGAATGCCTGCCATTTTTCCATCCCGAAAGTGAGATGTTGCACGTAATTTCCGCGGTACTGCGCGACGAAAAACCTTTTTGTTCAAATTGCCAAAAAATGCCTGATGGGAGACTTGACTTGTAACCATTTGTCTTCGTCCGGCTAAAGCCGTCCTCGCGAAGACGGTGTAGAATTTTAGCCCCGGAATGCGTTCGCTCCCGGGCTACGGCTCCAGCCTTATCAGGTATAATAAACCTGTCCGGGCAAGCCGGACAGGGCACCCAATAATCACCCATTTCACCAAACGAAGCTTTGTGGTCTTTGTGCACTTGGTAGTAAGTCCTTTAAACTCTCAATCTGGGTTCCCGGTCAAGCCGGGAACGAGGAGAAAAAATAATGTATGACAATAAGGAAAAATAACCTGAAAATCAAATCTGGGTATCGGCTTTCGCCAGTACGACGTGGTGTT
>CAZAGU010000204.1:0-5341 GCA_964484805.1 uncultured bacterium | reverse complement strand
TGTGCGTCCATAAATCCCAAATGATTGTGAAGTTGATGCTCAAACTTTTATGAGACTGCTTCGTCGGGCTAAAGCCCTTCTCGCAATGACGGTAAGGAAGAAATCCCTGATTAACGCTTTCTGGGTACCGGCTTTCGCCAGTACGACGTGGTGTTTGTGCGTCCATAAATCCCAAATGATTGTGAAGTTGATGCTCAAACTTTTATGAGATTGCTTCGTCGGGCTAAAGCCCTTCTCGCAAAGACGGATGGGGAGGGGACGAATGCGGTGGATACCTGCTTTCGCAGGTATGACATAAGGAAGAATACCCTGAAAATCAAAACTGGGTACTGGCTTTCGCCGGTACGACATAAGGAAAAATGACCGTGATTGGACGTTTTTAAAGCACTGGGCTCCAGCCTGCGCTGGAGTGACAATGTTAGGGGCGTTGGACTCGCTATGTTATCGTGAAGGTAATTCTCGGACTTTCATGAGATTGCTTCATCGCAACGACGGTGTGTGTTTATTAAACAACGCAAACGCCCAAAGCAGCAGGATTCTGACCAAAATATCTCCAAGTTTGATATATTTCAATAATCGTCTTTAATTAGAATACAAATTCATAACAACACCGCTTGTTATCGGTCAATGATTTTTATATTTTATTTGGTTGGTTAATTCCTAACGCTATTTTTACATTCACTTAACTTTACTGAGTGTCAGATGAAATTCCGATTCAGTTTCATAAACCTTCTTTTCTTGGGCGGATTGTGCATTCTCCTTGAGCCGCGCATATCTGCCGCTTACCTCGACCCGGGCACCGGTAGCTACATCATTCAAATTCTTATTGCGGCTGGACTTGGATTGTTGTTCTCTGTCAAAATATTCTGGCAAAGAATCAAATTGTTCTTTAAAAACGCATTTAGCCGGAAGAATGCGTAATGAGCTCAGAGACATCATCAGTACATCACAGCGCATCCTTTCGCGACCCCAGCGGCTTCCTGTTCTGGCAGGATGGCAAGCTACTCCGCCAGATTAACAAGTCCTATCGCGAAAACTACGAACGCCTGAATTCTTCGGGGTTGTATGCCGATTTAGTCGAGCGTAAGCTACTAATCCCGCACACCGAATCAGACTGCCCGCTTGCCGAAAACGAAGTCGGCTGGAAAGTCATTGAGCCTGAGATGGTTGCGTTCATCTCCTATCCTTACGAATGGTGCTTCAGCCAATACAAGGACGCGGCATTGGCAACGCTGGATATTCAACAGGCGGCGATTGAGCATAATATGTCGCTCAAGGATGCCAGCGCTTACAACATTCAGTTTCACAATGGCAAAGCGCTAATGATCGACACGCTGTCGTTTGAAGCGCTCGACCCGGAGAAGCCCTGGACGGCATACCGTCAATTCTGCCAGCATTTTCTCGCTCCCTTAAGCCTGATGTCTCATTGTGACGTGCGCCTTGCCAATTTGATGCGCGACTATATCGACGGCATACCGCTTGATCTCGCGTCAACGCTGTTGCCGCGCGCAACGAAGTTTAACCTCGCATTGCAGCTTCACATCCATCTTCACGCCCGTAGTCAGGAAAAATACGCCGACAAGAAAATCAATAAGGGGCAGGTGAAGGGCAAGATGACCAGGCATAACTTGCTGGCGTTGATTGACAATCTGAAGAAGACCATTACCGGGCTGAAATGGAAAGCTGGCGAGACCGAATGGGGCGATTATTACAACGACACCAACTACAGCGACGACTCGTTCAGCAATAAAAAGAAGATCATTGACGGTTTCATCAGCACTGCTGAACCGCTGTCAGTTTGGGATTTAGGCGCAAACAACGGCCTATTCAGCCGCATTGCTTCGGATCGAGGCATTCCAACCGTGGCGTTCGACATTGATCCTGTGGCAGTTGAAAAGTGCTACCATCAGATGGTCGAAAAGAACGAGACCAACATGCTGCCACTGGTGCAGGATTTGACCAACCCCAGCCCGGCGATAGGCTGGCATCACAACGAACGCGATTCACTCAGCGACCGTGGCGCGGCGGACATGGTGTTCTCACTGGCGTTGATCCATCACCTTGCAATCTCGAACAATCTGCCGTTCAGCCGCATTGCCTCGTTCATGGCATCCGTGTGTAGCTATCTGGTGATTGAATTTGTGCCTAAGTCTGATTCGCAAGTGCAACGGCTATTGACCACACGCGAAGATATTTTCACCGAATACACGCAGGAATGTTTCGAGCAGGCGTTTGGCGAGCAGTTTGACATTCTTGAGACAGTGCCTGTCGAGGGTTCAGAGCGGACGCTGTATTTGATGAGACGGTAGGGGGTGGTCTTCCACAGATTATCGGAAAGAAGCCCGGAAGCGACTGCAACCCGAGGTGAAGAAATACCGCTATTGCGAGGTGCGAAGCAACGAAGCAATCCCTATGATTTTATTTAACTAGGGATGAATGCGGTGGATACCTGCCTTCGCAGGTATGACAGAGTGTTGTGTGGGTGGCATGTCCGATCAAGCCCCATGCTTCTTTTTACAGAAACAGCGGATGAGCGTCCGCTGTCATCCTCGCGAAGGCGGGGATCCAGATTGAGAGTTTAAAGCATTCACCACCTAGAACACATAGAAATACAGAGGGTATTTCTAATCTGTGTGATCTGTGAAATCTGTGGATGAAATTCTTTTTTATAAGGAAAAAATCCCTGAAAATCAAAACTGGGTTTCCGCTTTCGCGGGAACGACAGTGCAGGGTGCGTTTGATGCGCTCGATGATAGATGGCGTTTTACTCGTTCCCACGCTCCCGCGTGGGAATGCCAAACTCTCGATCTGGGTTACTACTTTCGCTGGTATGAGGAAAAGAAGGGATGAATGCGATGGATACCTGCCTTCTCCGGAGCGACAATACCGGGTGCGTTTGATGCGCTCGATGGTAGAAATGGTATTTCTCGAACTCTTATGAGATCGCTTCGTCAGGCTAAAGCCCCTCTCGCGATGACGGTGTATAGAGTTTGGTGGCATGGTCGGACAAGCCCCATGCTTCTTTTTACAGAAACAGCGGATGAGCGTCCGCTGTCATCCTCGCGAAGGCGAGGATCCAGTGCTTTGAGAGAAGGAATTTCATCCACAGATTTCGCAGATTACACAGATAAATATGCTCTTTTCCCTAATCCGTTAAATCTGTTTCATCTGTTGTGAATTAAAGACATAGGGAAGAAATCCCTGAAAATCAAAACTGGGTACCGGCTTTCGCCGGTACGACGATGCCGAGTACATTGAATGCGCTCAGAGATTGTGAAGGTGATTCTCGAACTCTTATGAAATCGCTTCGTCAGGCTGAAGCTCTTCTCGCGATGACAGTCTAGGGAGTTGGGTGGCATGTCCGATCAAGCGCCATGCTTCTTCTTACAGAAACAGCGGACGAGCGTCCGCTGTCATCCTCGCGAAGGCGAGGATCCAGATTGAGAGTTTAAAGCATTCACCACCTAGAACACATAGAAATACAGAGGGTATTTCTAATCTGTTTCATCTGTGAGATCTGTGGAGAAAAATTCTTTCGCCTCCGCTGGAACGAAACGGGGGCTGTTCAGTTTTCAATACAAGCACAGTAATTTCTTCTGACAGAGTGAATACCGATACAATTTTGTTTAATCCGGAGGATTAATGTATTTTCTCATTCCCATCACCGCACTTGTCTTTATCTTCTTTGGGATTCTCATCGGGGCGATGCGCCGTTACAAGCGATGCCCTTCTGACAAGTTGCTGGTCGTTTACGGTAAAACCGGACGTGATGACTCCGGTCTAACGCGATCCGCCAAGGTCATTCATGGTGGCGCAGCATTTGTGTGGCCACTAATTCAGAGCTATGAATTCCTCGACCTGAAACCTATCACCATCGAGGTTAATCTTCGTAGCGCGCTTTCCAAGCAAAACATTCGCATCCATGTTCCGTCGATTTTCACAGTGGCGATTTCAGCTCAGGAAGGCACGATGCTAAACGCTGCCGTCCGCTTGCTCGGTTTCCGCAAGGAACAGATCATGGAAACGGCGGAAAATATCATCATTGGTCAGCTTCGTGCAGTGATTGCGACTATGACCATCGAGGAAATCATCACCGACCGGGTGAAATTCCTCGAATACGTTCGATCTGAAGTCGGCTCTGAGTTGATTAAGATCGGCTTAAATCTCATCAATGTCAATATCAAAGACATCATTGACGAGAGCGGCTACATCGAAGCTTTAGGCAAGGAAGCCGCGGCGCGCGCGATCAACGAGGCAAAGAAAAACGTGGCAGAGCAAGACCGCGACGGTGAAATTGGCAAGGCTCGCGCTGAACAGGATCAGCGCATTCAGACAGCCGATGCCAATGCCAAGGCTGTCAGAGGCGAAAACGAAGCCGGCGTCACCATTGCCAACAGTAACGCCACACTACGAGAACGCGAAGCAGAAGCCAACAAGATCGCTGTGGCTGCTGAACGTGTGCAATCTGCTAAAGCTTCGGAAGAATCTTATTCGGCCGAACAAGTCGCTGAAACTAAACGTGCTGAGCGCGACCGTGCCAGCCAGTATGCAGACACGATTGTGCCGACTCAAATCGCCAAAGAGCGGATTGAGATCGAAGCTGAAGCTGCTGCTGAGAAAATGCGCCGTGAAGCTAAGGGTAAGGGTGACGCTACATTCAACGAGATGGAAGGTGAAGCGCGCGGTATCAGCGAGATACTTACCAAGCGTGCTGAGGGTCTTCGTCACATTGTGGAAGCGGCAGGTTCTGATCCTTCAGCGGCGGCATTGCTGATGATCGCTGAAAAGATGACCGAACTGGCGCGAATTCAGGTTGACGCGATCAAGGGCATCAAGATCGACAAGGTCACAGTCTGGGATAATCTTGGCGGCGGCAAGGACGGCGATGGTCGCCCCAGCACTGCGAAGTTTATGTCTGGGATGCTCGGATCGTTGCCTCAATGGGACGAGATGTTCCGGTCGGTGGGTTTCAACATCGCAGACTTCTTCAACAAGAAGGCTCCTGTTGATGTGCCATTGGACGTTCATACAGATGAGCCAGAGTATTCGATTGAGCCGGACGATCAGTAAGTGTAGATTATTCTGGCAGATAGCTTGATTATATTCAGGCGTAGCGGGTTGAGTATAGCTCTCAATCCGCTACGCCAGTGACAATTCCCCCCTTGACAAACCACCGGTATGTCTTTATATTATGGTTTGAGCGCAAACGTGTAAAAGGTCCTTGACACGTCCTTGTTTTTTTTACATTACCAAATGCTGTGGATGGATTTCACAGCATTGGCATCCGTTATTTTTTATCCCGAACTCTAAACAGACCATTGCAAAGAAGAATTTTCAGATA
>CAZAGU010000203.1:0-6045 GCA_964484805.1 uncultured bacterium | reverse complement strand
AGAAATTGGGCGTTGATCCGGAAAAACTATTTAGATTACTATTTGAATCTGAAGAGGCAATAATGCTTATTCAAACGCTAACGGGTGACTTTCTGAATGAAAAGCAAAATCTATCGGAAAGTGTTCACTGAAATAAGCGTGTATTTTACTGCGAAACTTCAGTAATGTAATTCGCAAATAATAAACCAATCCACTTTCTGAATGCTCCAAACCATGACATCCTCATCACGGAAATATCTGGAATGAAATTTAGTGTAGTGCATACTGAAGTTTATTGAGGTACATTGATGGTGTCTCAGTTCATAAACTAATCGTTTATAAAAACGATAGTTACATCTGGACAATAAACGCTGATTTGAATTATCTTTAAGCGACGGAGAAACAATGCAGAAAGAAAAAGTCACAGCCTCAACAGTTGAAAAGCTCAAGTTAGCTTTTCCTGTTTTATTGAGGTATAACAATGTTCTGTGACAGATGCAAAATTGAGGTCGATCCCATGATTGATCAATGGAACAACAATCGCTGTCCAAAATGTAAGGCGATGCTAACAGTGCCGTCTGATTTATCAGGCGTATCGGATGAAAAGGACGCATCTGCTAAAGCTCAGAGCTCTGAATCGATCTCACCAGTTTACAATGAGTATCTGAAAAAAACGGCAGTGTTCACCAATCGGGGGCGTTGGAAAAAACTGAAGAGTTTAGTTAAGTTCTTCAAGTTTGGAACACAACGAGCCCAGTAAATGAGTCGCGCAGGTTATGCCAAAGCGTGAAAATGCTGGACAGATTTAGCAACGACTAAGATAGCCTCAATATTTTTGCGCAGAACTCCATAGCAAAGAGTTTTGCGCAATCATCCTACCCCCATTACTTCTGAAGATGGCATTCCAGAAAAGTAATTCTATCCTAAGCGTCGGTTCGCACTCCACCCCTATAACCGCAGGAGTGGAGCACAAGTTGACAGACTACATTAGTTTTCTATTGATTCAGGTTCTTGAATCACAGCCTTCTGGCTATTTGACAAATTCATTCTCTCAAGCAGATCATCCTGCGGACTCAAGGATTCGTGGCAAACATAACATTTGTTAAGTTCAGCATTATTTGACGCTTCAGCTTTCGCATCATGGCAGGAAATACATTTTCCGTGCATGGCATGTTGATAGCTGTCTGCGTATTTAATGTCCAGTTTCGCATCTGCATTATCCGCCATTCCCATATCATCGCTGTGGCATTCCAGACAAGCCTTAGCATTATCGGCAGTCTTGGCATAATTTTCGGTGTGGCAAGTATTGCAGGTGAAGTTCCCCGGATGAAATCCTGTCAGTTTCAAGCTGTCAACGATTGCGTCAACATGATAACTATGGTCGAAGATATTGGTCGGCTGAAGCATGTCGCGGTGGCACCGAGCGCATGATGTCGATTGATCTCCCGGAAGCGATAAATGATGGCATTCCTGGCATGACTCCTCACCGCCAAGCCTCGCTTGATGGTCTGCATGTGGGAAATCAGCGTAAACTCCAGTACGGTCGCCGTCGATACGAAGTGTATTTCTGAGTGCGTCTAAGCCAATCGCTGGTTGAATCTTCACATTGTTTGCGTTAGCATCGTGAAAGGGTGGATATTGAATCATCCAGGCAAACGGCACAGCAACGACTGCGATCAGTGTAACTCGCTGGGCAGAATCGCTGAGGACGGTTTTCCACACGTGAGACAGATTGTCAAATGAGCCTCTGAACAGCCCGCGCGACACTTTGCGTTTTTTCCAGCTTTCATCGAAAACTGTGACATTCTCGACAAGAAGCATGAAAACCAGAATAGTTGCGGAAATTATCCCGAAGCAGAGCAGCCATTCTGAAAGTGATGGAATATACACAGTGCCCGCATCTCGGAAATAACCGATTATACCAACATCCAGACGATTGAGCACCAGCCCGAAAACTGCAAATAATGAGGCAGTAACCAAGCCCGACGGCGAACGACGCGATTTTGGCAAGGCGACCAGAATAATGGGTATAACCGCCGCGCAGAGTAATTCTAAAACATACACACCAGTTTCCCAATCGCCGCTAATCAAGCTACGCCACGTTCCACTCAAAAACAGATCGCCAACCTTCAAGATGAAGTAAAAGCCTAAGATCGACACCCCGATAACAGCGAGCTTTCTGAGCATCGGCATGTCTTTGCCGGGTGTGGTATGCTTAGCCGGAACGCCATCGACAGCGCAGGTAATAGCGCCTTCTTTGGGTTTGGGACCGAATACTGATTCCGGGTCATATAGATAAGCATATATGATTTTCAGGAGCAGTAAGAACATTAACCCCGCGCCCATGGCAGAGATGATGAAAAACAACGGCAACAAGGGAGAATACCAAAGCGGGTACAGTCGTTGAGGCGTTACCAGAAACAGTGACCCCAGCGATGAATGATGCAGACTAGATAAACTGACACCGAGCACTGCCGCGCCGAAGCCCATGCTGTGTAGTATCTTCGCCGCTTTTTCGCTCTTAAACCGTTCAAGTATCGACGGCGTTAGCTCAAAAGCCGTCACTGCCCAGTAAATGGAGACACACCAGAAGACTTCATGCAGGAAAGAATGCGGGCTCCAGGAAACAAAGGGAATCCAGAATCGCCACGGGAGACCTATGTCAAACATAAGTGAAAACAATGATGAGCCATAGCCGAGAAACGCGATTACAACCGATGGCACGACTAAGGGCTTGAACTGTTTCATTTTGAAAACGTAGTAGAAAACCCCGATCATGAAACCACTGGTTGCTAAAGCCGCGCCAGCGACCATGTTCAATATCTTCCACAATCCCCAGGGGATGCCATCCACCATGTTAGTTGTGGCTCCAAGCCCAAACCACATGCGAAACACGCCTGACATCAAGCCGAGCAGGGCGATGAACCATAATATGTCCTTAATGGGACGGATTTTTGTATTCATTTATTTCTCATCCGACTTTTTATCACTGTTGGAAGCGTTATCACTGTCATCTTTCCCTGATTGATCTATGCGGCGTTTGATTATCCAATTTAACCCCAGCATACTGCCCATAACGGTCGCGCCGATCAATGGCGTTTTGTGGATCAATGGCTCGGTCAGGTCTGTGATTGGAACAGTATCGCGTTCAGGAAAACCTAACTCACTTAAGTCAACATCTGAAATGTATAGAATCGACGTTCCGCCGTATTCTTCTTCGCCCCAGACACGGTTAACATATAGACCGGGTTTGGAACTAATTCGCTGATGCGCTTCATGTAGCAAGGCATTCCGTTCGCCAAATTTTAATGCTCCTGTTGGGCATTCTTCAACGCAAGCCGGAATTTGTCCCTTCTTGAGTCGATCAGAGCACATGGTGCATTTCTTGATATGCGGAGTCAAATCACTCCACTCGTAGCGGGGAATGGAGAATGGACAGGCGAGCATACAATAGCGACAGCCGATGCACTTGTCAGGATCGTAAATGACGGGTCCTTCCGGCGTTTTAGTGATGCCGCCACACAGGCAAGCTGCAACGCAACTTGGTTCCAGGCAATGCATGCAAGCCTTCTTGGCAAAGCTCTTCGCATCCACTTTCAGCACAGTCGAAAGTCGATTGCCACTTAAGCCGTCTTTGGTGGCGCTTCTGTCAACTTCTGCGGCGACAGGATCCAGGTTGTTTGCTTCAACGCAAGCCGCGGCGCATTGTTCGCATCCAATGCATTTTGTAACGTCAACAAGTATAGAGAACATTATACGCGTGCCTCCTTGCCAAATAATGCGTCAGCGACATTATCGCCAGCTCCGGGGCGCAGTTGCCAATGCAATCCTGAAACTCGATCAAAGAAAAACAGCACAATGTGAGATAGTTTTGTGAATGGAATCAGAATGAATAATGCTTCAGCGCTTAAAATGTGAATCAACATCATAAGATTCCAGGAGAAGGGATTCACATTTGGGTGTAATGCCAAATAGCCTGATGCAAATGGCAAAAACACCATAATCAGGATCAAATAATCCATCATGCCGCTCATAGCCCGTTGGCGACCAACAAACAACCGGCAACCGAATAGAATAGCCAGGCAGGCAATTGTGAATAGTGTCAAGAAATCAGCAACTCCAGCGCTGATTGTTGGCAGGTTTACTCCGAAAAATCCTTCCCATAAAACCACATGCCCGCTAAGAAAAACAGGCACAATAATGATACCTATATGGGATAAAAAGGATGCTGATGAGAAAAATGCTGTGCCGGGAATGAAATGTTTAACCGGCACAACCCATGTTAATGTATCAAGGATAATCCTTTTCCAGGGAGCATTCCTGAGCCGCTTTCCTTTCCGAATTACTAAGTAATATACTTGAAGAACTACATGTCTAAAGAGACCCAGAATCATGAATAAAAATGCAAACATGAATAAGGGACCTTTTGCGAAATCTAACCACTGTTCCATATTCGTTTCTCTTTGTTACCAGATAGTCTGTAAATAGTTACAAAAGCTACATTTCAAACATTGCAGCTTCTTCTTTTCTTTCCACAGCGCTTTTTGCGCCGGGTATCTCGATAGCCTTAAGGATGAGGTCGTGCAAACCCATGACTTTGCATGGTAATTTGTAGAATTCAACCAGTTCCTTGAGTTGCTTCTTACAATTGGCGCAGGGCGAGATCACAATTTCAGCGCCTGTCGCGCGAATCTGATCCGCTTTCATTTTCCCGCCAATATTCATCCTGAAATCATAGATCTCATCCACCGAGACCAAACCGCCGCCGCCACCGCAACAGTAGTTGTCTTTTCCGTGAGGCTCCATTTCGACAAAATCTTTGATGAAGGATCGGATGATCTTGCGAGGTTGTTCAACGATCCATCCCGACCGGGCGATGTTGCATGGATCATGGTAAGTCACACGCTCTGTGATGATGTCCGGGTTCAATTTGATTTTTCCTTTTTCGATGCAATCGAGAGTGTATTCCATGAAGTTAAAAACCGGATATGTTTCTTTACCTGCAAAGACGGGGACGAAATCATGGGCAGACCGGGAAGCATGGCCGCATTCTCCGATGAGAATGTTTTTCCCACGGAGGCGCGTCACTTCGTGGACAAGCTGCTTGATGATATTTTCGAGATGCCAATCACTATAAAAGAGACCGTAATTGATGCCGTCGAAATCTTGTGAACCAATCGTCCATTTATCCCAGTCGCCTGCGGCATAGAGAACCACTGCGTTTCCCATCAGCGTTTCAGGCTCCATTAGATAGTCGCTGACAGCACAGAAGAAAACATAATCGCGGTCATATTTGTCAACCGGCGCTTCCATTTTTATCCCGAACGCATCTTCAATTTCTTCAGAAAGAAATTCCAATGTGTCCAGCAACGCGACTTTGGGAATCTTGGAAGTGTTATGCGTCTCTCCTTCAAGCTGTTCTCTGGTTGCAACCTGCAACGCCTTGGGCACGATGCCGATCAAGCTCAAGACATATCTTCCCAGGCGAGTCATTAGTCCGTGATCCACACCCATCGGGCATTCCAGAGTGCAACGGCGACAAGCAGTGCATCTGTAGAATAGTTCGAGCATTTCGTCAATGGTGTCTTCCGTCAAATCTGTTCCATTTGAGAAACGGGAATTAACCCACCCACCAAATGTGAAGTAGCGTTTATAGACATCCAACAGCAAATTTGTTCGGTAGCAAGGAATATCCTTGGGATCCCCAGTTGCTAAATAGACCGGACAGGTTACGGCACATCGATTGCATTTTGCATTGGACGTACAGTAAGAATCGAGTAGTGGTTTGTAATCTGTAAAATGAAGCACCGCTGCAAATGCTTCAAGAAAACGCTCAACTCGATTTTCGGTGACTGGGTTCTCAATATAATATGGATAAGCCTTCCTACCGATCAGGTTACCAACCATCGGTTTGACAGCTACGGCAACTTCATTCATTTTCGCTTCTCCAACTTAAGTATTTCGTGAATTGACTTCTGGTGGTTACTCTGTTGAATGCGATTAGCATGTTCAACAAAATTCGGGTTCATTGCCAACAGTTGCAAAGGATATACCACATCGTAATAC
>CAZAGU010000202.1:0-6086 GCA_964484805.1 uncultured bacterium | reverse complement strand
CGACAGTGGACGTTGATTGGAATGTTTCATTGGCAGGTGAAGGCAATAAATTTTTAGTCTCAGTTTCAACGTATGTCGAGTGGGACGACGATGCCGGGGCGATTCTTGATTATATTGAGGTTGTTGTCAATGGAATATTTTGGTTGCCAGATGATATGTCGCCTGAACTGGTGAAAAAATTTGTCCCGCTGAATTGTGTTTCCAGCCTTCTTGGAATCGTGCGTGGGTCTATCAATAATATGACCTCAAATTTCCCAGGCGGGGCGTATATTTTACCTTTAGTGAACCTTGTTTCCAAAGAATCCGAAAAAACACTACCGAAGAGAAATCCCTTAACCGCCCACGTGAACGAAAACAAGGCAAAACCAACCAAAACCACTAAGAGCAAACGCCGCAAAAAGTAAGCTGAAGAGCCGTTCGAACTTATTCGTGATTACTGAGGTGTTGGGAGGCATGGCTGGCTTACCCGGACAGGTTTATTATACCACATAAGGCTTTATCCATAGCCCGGAAGCGACAGCATTCCGGGGTAAAACCACAATCCGTCGTTGCGAGAAGGGCTTCAGCCCGACGAAGCAATCTCACCAGAGTTCGAGAATCATCCTACAACCGTCGAGCGCATCAACCGCTCCCAATCACGTCGTACCGGCGAAAGTCGGTACCCAGATTGAGAGTTTAAGCATTCCCACGCTGGAGCATGGGAACGAGTATAAACTGCCTTTTCATTTAACGTATTGAATTGTAGTGGTTTCTCTTATCAGTTTACTGGATAATTCACAAATATAGCTGCCGCTAGGCAATGGGCAGCCGTTGGCGTCCTCGCCTTTCCATTGTGTTTTGCAAATACCCGAAGCCGCAGCGGTGATCACATGGCTCCACACTTCCTGTCCCGTCATATTGTATATTTTAATTACATAACGGTCAGGACGGGGAAGTTCGCAGTTAATAACCACTGTTCCATTAAAGGGATTGGGGTTTACCGATATTAACGAGTGATCAAACGGCCCCAATGGTTGCGGTTCAACCACCGCCTGCCCTGCTGGCAGGGAATAGCGCATGAACATCTCATCGCCGATATCGCTATCAGAAAACCTGTTGTCATCCCAAATAATCGCCACTGTTGAATCAGAAAATCCGAGGATGCTCATTGAATTCCAACCCATAACACCGCCGCCTGCAAGGAATGATCTTCTAATGCACTGAGCTGAATCAATAATTTCACCATCATAAGAAATTCTGGTGTAAATCAACTGATTTTCATAGGGCGGCAGATAAGTGTCGGCAACGATAAAAGCGCCCAAATCTCCGCCATCCCAAATACGCTGCATATTGTCTCCAAGTTCATTGTCTCCCAGGTATATTTGGAAATTCCATTGGAAGTCTGGTGATAGTTGGATGAAATACTCCGGGGAATGCCTGACATTATAGTTCTCAGTGAGTGAATTGATATTGCCGCCATCGCTTATTACCAAATTAGATGTTTTAAACCAATTGTCTTCATCTCCTTCGCCAGTGATAAACTGTTTGTCAATCAGGATTTCGTCATCAGGGCTCACCTTTGAATACAACCACCTGCGATTGTCCATCCAACTGAAGTGAAGTGTGTCGCCGGGAGCGCACAAAACATGCGGATAGCGACCTAATCTTGGGTCCACCTGCAGATAATGCAGGGTGTCGATCAGCTCGCCCTCGAAGGTGTAGCGGCCGTAACTGATGAATTTATCACGGCTCATTTCCTCGGGATCCCAGGGCGTACAAGTGTCCCCGAAGTAAATCAGATTGCCTTGTGAGTCAACTGTGATCTTGGGTGGGCAATAATCCCAGGCGAAACGTCGAAGCAACCCCTGCATCCGGACACCAGGAATGATAGGTTCACCGTTGTTGGCAAACATGGTGTGATAGAGGGTGTCAGAACCCCAAAGGATGTGGACGTTCTCATCGGCGTCAAGGCAGAGGTCAAATGAATATGCCACTGTATCGAAATGGTCATATATTTCACCGATAACAATAGGATCAATCAGCGGTTCGCCGGTCTTGCTGAACTGCTGATAAACGGGTTGCTGATCGTTTTGACCGTGATTACCTTCCTCCCATGAGCCATAAGTATAAGTCAAATGGATGACATCATTGCGATCCACAGCCACGCCAATGTGATAGCGAGTATCCAAGTTATTTTCCCCGCCGTGGGTCATCTGCACTTCTTCTGCCCACTCCAGTCCCCATCCCACTCCCGCGCCGATGAGCAGGGCGAGGGCGACTATTATCGTTGGGAAATAATGATTCTTCTTCATGGTTATCCTTTGTTTTAACATGATTTATCTTTCTCGCAAAATATCGATTTATTCTTCCAAAAAACAAAAACGCCTCTCTCACACCGAAACCGAGTCAGTGTGCGAAAGGCGCATATCTCTTTAACAAATCTATCGAAGCAACATAAAGCATCCCGAACCTCACAAATTCAAACTAAATTTCTTTCTATGCGGATAGGGAGACAGGAATAGGTGTTAGATGAGCTTTTCTTTAATCTAAACTACAAATTTCACAAAGTCAAGAGCAAAAATGGAAAATCACTCCGTCACCATTCCGTCACCGTTCAGTCACATCGCATTTCCTGAAATTACATAAACAAACCATCAATATGTGACGATGTGACGATTTTCCTTGAGCCCTCCGAACCCCTGTAAATGTATCAAAATGTTCAATCTTCGTTTTCACCAGTTGATTTTCCCGCATTCTGCATTATATTTCGATTAACAGGGCATCGGGTGGGGATGGCTTACGACAACCCTATGTCCTGCGTACCATAAGAAAATACTTTTCGTGTTAAAAGGAGACCGGGGAAAATTCATGAGCGACAACACCACCAAACCGCCATCAGAACAAAAATGGCAGGATCAATTCGATAAATCCAAACTGCGCGACGACACGCTGTTCACAACCGTTTCGTCGGCTGAAGTGCCGCCGATTGTCACGCAAAACGACATGAAAGATTTCAACCCGGACGATGAGCTGGGAATGCCGGGGCAATATCCCTTCACCCGCGGCGTGCACCCTTCCATGTACCGCGGCAAGCTCTGGACGATGCGCATGTTCAGCGGCTTCGCCACACCTGAAGACACCAACCAGCGTTACAAATATTTACTTGAAGCCGGGCAGACTGGCTTGTCGGTCGCGTTCGACCTGCCCACGCTGATGGGGCGCGACTCGGATGACTCCTGGGCACTCGGCGAAGTAGGAAAATGCGGCGTGGCGATTTCATCATTGCGCGACATGGAAGTGCTGTTTGACGGCATCGAAATGGAGAAAGTCTCCACGTCCATGACCATCAACAGCCCCGCGGCGATACTCTGGGCGTACTATATCGCCGCCGCTGAAAAGCAGGGCGCGGATCGCCGCAAACTTCGCGGAACGATTCAGAACGACATCCTCAAGGAATTCATCGCGCAGAAAGAATACATCTTCCCTCCGGAGCCATCCATGCGGCTGGTGGTCGATACGATGGAGTTCGGCACGAACGAGCTTCCGATGTGGAACACGATCTCGATTTCAGGCTATCACATCCGCGAAGCCGGCTCGACCGCCGCGCAGGAGCTTGCGTTCACGCTGTCGGATGGCTTTGCCTACGTTGAAGCGGCGATTGCGCGCGGGTTGGATGTTGACGCTTTCGCACCGCGCCTGTCACATTTTTTCAACGCTCATCTTGATTTCTTCGAGGAAATTGCCAAATATCGCGCCGCCCGACGGATTTACGCCAAACGGATGCGCAATAAATATGGTGCCAAAAACGAGCGCAGTTGGCTATTGCGGTTTCACACTCAGACCGCCGGATGCAGCTTGACGGCTCAACAGCCGGAAAACAACATCGTCCGCACCGCCATTCAGGCTTTGTCTGGCGTGTTGGGCGGCACGCAGTCATTGCACACAAACTCGATGGACGAAACGCTGGCGTTGCCGTCGGATAAGGCTGTGAAGACTGCCTTGCGCACACAGCAATTGATAGCCTATGAAACCGGCGTGGCGAATGTGATCGACCCGCTGGCGGGTTCCTATTTCATCGAGCAGATGACCGACCGCATGGAAGCCGAAGCTGAGGAGTATTTCAAGCAGATCGACGATCTGGGCGGCGTTATCCCGGCGTTGGAATCCGGTTTCCAGCAGCGCGAGCTGGCACGGGCAGCCTATCGTTATCAGATGGAGCTTGAGTCTGGCAAGCGGGTGATGGTTGGCGTGAATCGTTATGTTGAGAAGGATGAGAAGATTGACATTCCGATCCTGAAGATTTCGCCTGAAGTCGAGAAGCGGCAGTTGGCGAATCTGGCTGAAGTGAAGCGCAAACGCGATCCGAAGGCAGTCAAGCGCGAGCTGGCGAGGCTGGCGGATGCGGCGCGTTCGGACACGAATCTGATGCCGTTGTTTATTGATGGCGCTCACGCGTATGTCACATTGGGCGAATCGGTTCAGGTTTTGCGCGACGCTTACGGCGAATACACGGAAACGGCAGTATTCTAAAGGGTTTTCTGGGGGGGGGAACCCTTTGGGGTGGCAGGAGCTGGTGGTGGATATGATTAACTCTAACGGTTGGTAAATATGCCAACCAAGTTAGGCATCTCAAAGAGATTGTAGATCAATGAGGAACTTATGTCAACAAAACATAAATATTATTCGCTTCTTAATTTAATTGGGTATGGACTTGCTAAGTTTGATCTTGATTTTGTCAGATCATTTAGCATGGAAACAAAAATATCCTTTTACGAATATATTGTACAGCAAGGTATTGCTGATACTATTGGCACTGTTAAAAACCGTCAAGACTTGTTTGATCCTTTTTTTAAGAATAAGCGAAAAGGCTGGTGGCAAAAAGGCGACGCTTATATACATCGCAAACTACTGATTGACTCGCTTTTTGGGGATCTAAATGTGGAATCCTACTCAAGTGTAGTTAAGCTGCACCTTCGTGATGATTCACCTGGAAGTATTCTACATAAGAAAACACCACCTATTATAGTTAGTAAATATAAACAGTTACAAGAAACGGGCAAAGAGGCAGAGTTGTTTTTCATGAGCAACTATTTAACAATACCCAGTTTTAATAACGGCAATCTTGAAGACGCACGGACTTTGGGTGATGGGTACGATTTTCAGGTTGATGTGAACGGACATTATTTTCTCGCGGAAGTGAAAGGAATTCATACAAATCGAGGAAGCATACGTTTAACAAAGAATGAATTTATAAAGGCAAACGAACTAAAAACCGACTATGTGCTTGTAGTCGTTTATAATCTTTCTCATATCCCTAAAATGCACGTTGTTCTAAACCCGATAGAACACCTCAATTTCTCTCATCAAATCGTCAACCAGGAGCAACACCATTATCACACTAAATCAATATTATGGAACAAGGAATTTCAAGAAGATTAACAGTTTTTGATAGCGTTAGAAAATTCCCTTCTGTGGCTCCAGCGAAGGCGGAACATTGATTTGCCAATGTTCACTTTTGGTGAACAGCATCTATTTTTAAATTTTCAGGTTTTTTTCCTTTTAAAAAAGAATTTCTCCACAGATCTCACCGATTATCCAGATTAGGAATACCACTGTATTTCTTTGTATTCTTTGTGCTCTTGGTGGTTAAAAAAAACAAAAATAGGGAAGAAGAAACCTATAAATATTCACCCACTCCCTTCGTCATGCTCAACCTGATCGGGCATCCAGAGAAATGTTTTAAGGGTCATTTTCCCTTAATGTTATACCTGCGAAGGCAGGTATCCATCGCATTCATCCCCTTCCCATCCGCAATGGCTTTTCACCATATCCAGGAGTTAATCAAACTTGATAGGCTATTTAGTATTGAATTGATAGTGGGAATGACACCACTATCAGGGCTTTCAATCAGTAACCACAGAGCTTTCCAAGACCTTTCACAAAATGCTGGGTATTCATTCAATTGCAGTTACTTAATGGCAAGCCCACCAGTGCATTCAAAAGTTTATGCCTGGTTTAATGATGTAGAACCGTTTCGTGGATTTGCTGGATCTGCAAATTATACCCAAACAGCCTTTGGCAATAAGCAACTTGAAGTTATGGAGGTT
>CAZAGU010000201.1:0-6131 GCA_964484805.1 uncultured bacterium | reverse complement strand
CAGCGCAATCTTAAGATTTGGATACCCGTGAAGTTTTTTCACAGAAATCCAACATAGAAAAATTTAATTCATAATACATCGAACCATCATCTTAGGGTGAGGAGTACTAATGGGCGGAATCAACCCGAGTCAAAAGGTTCTTTTGACGGTTTTCATAGTGGCCCTCTGCGTTATCCCTGTTACCTCCTTCTGCGCAGATGGAAACGCAGAAGCTGGAGACGTTACAAAGATTACAGAATACGCGCCGGGTTTACGTACAATTGTAAGCATTGACGCTGAAGATGCTTATCTTCCCAAAGTCCTCTCAATATTGGCACAAAAGAGCGGCTACAATATTGTAACTGGTCCTGGCGTGTCCAAGGAAGAAAGAATATCCATTCATTTAGTGGATACTCCTATTGAAGAGGCTATGAATCTGGTGGTTAGAGCAGCTGGACTCTCCTACGAAATCGTGGGTGAATCGTTCCTCGTTGCCAAAGCCAACAGGCTGAAAGAAAGAGTTGGACTGAATTCATACGTTATAGCTTTGCAGTACGCACAAGCTGAAGAAGTGCAAGATCTCCTTGCTGACTTTGGCGCATTAATTCAGATTGATCGCAGTGGAAATAAACTCCTTGTGATCACAACTCCAAAAATTATCAACGATGTCCGCAAAGTCGTTGCCGAGATTGACAAACCAACCTTGCAGATTACACTTTCCGCGCGGTTGATTGAAGTCTCAGTTGAAGATGAAGAAAGACTTGGCATTAACTGGTCGAAACTTTCAACTTCAATGAAAATGCATTTTTACGAAGGTAGCACAATTCCTGGTCAAGCATCAGCAACCGCTATCAATGCATTATCCGATCAATCTGGTTCTTACAACCCGTTTGAACCAATGGAAAACCTGAATACAGTTGGCGATGTTTGGCGCAGTGCACCTGTTTATGAAGTAGCCCTTGACTGGTTGCTCAAAAATAGTCGTGCAGATGTTCTTGCCAACACCAGCGTTGCAACAATGAATGCACGCACCGCTTCAATCGAGCTCGTTGATGTTGTTCCTTACGTTACCAGTTCAGGTGGCGTTGGTGGTCAGGTATCAGTGCAGCGTGAAGAAGTCGGTATAAAACTGTCGATTACTCCTCAAGTTAATACAGATGGTTACATCACCGTCTCTGTTACACCAGAAGTAAGCTCAATCTTCGAATTTATTGGTCCTGAGCAGACCATTCCGCGTACAGTCCGTCGTACATCAACGATGACAGTTCGCGTTAAAAATCATCAGTCAATCGTAGTTGGTGGTCTGATGAGTGTAACCGCCCAAAAGACAGTTCACAAAGTACCATTCTTTGGTGATATGCCTTTCCTCGGTGGTTTGTTCCGATATAATGTCGTTTTATCAAAGAAAACCGACTTAATTATCGAAATTACACCTCACATTCTTGAAGATGAATACACTCATATCAGGAAATCCGCTGAGGTAATGGATGCTGAACGTCGTTTCAGTAATGACGTTGAAGACGAAGAAAAGAGCGAATAAGATCCCTTACGTATTTGTGGCGTCGTTTGACGTTTTACCATGGGGAAAACTATTTTAGCATATTTAGTCTCGGCAATTTTGATTGCCAGCTCTTTTGCATTCGGGCAGTCAAAGGTAATTGATGACTCCGATGAAGCGCTCGGATTTGCAAATAAAATTGCTCAACCAGCAATACGAAATGTTAATGCTCTCGAAGGGCCAATTAATGCAGATGAATACATCATCGGTCCCAGCGATATTCTTGAATATCGTGTCTGGGGCTATTACGAAGAAGTATTTACCGTGCAGGTTGGCCCCGATGGACTTATTTCAGTTCCAACAATAGGTTTAGTTGAAGTTGGAAATATCAGTTTAACTGAAGCTGAGATAATCTGTCAAAAAAGGGCTTTGGAGCTCTTTCCAAAAGCGAAAATCACCTTAAGGTTGATTTCAGTTCGCATGATCAAAGTATCTATTAGTGGAGCGGTAAATAATCCAGGTTTGTATTCAGTTTACGCTACCGATCGGCTCTCTTATCTTTTTAATATTTCCGGCGGTGTCATTGACCCCGAACGGAGTACCAAAGAAGAAGATGAATTGACTAGCAAACAGACTCGTAAGGAAGATAACGAGGATGATGAACGATACAAAGTTAAAAAAAACTACCCTTCTCTAAGACATGTACAATTGACTAAGCGGATTGGGAAGCGTTCCAAAATTGACTATTTGCATTTTGTAAAAAACGGAAACCTGGATTATAATCCAGTCTTAGCTGACGGCGACATGATTCAGGTTCCTTTCCGTGATGAAGAAAACGGTGTTGTTTCAATTTTCGGCGCTGTTCGGTCTCCAGAAAGATTTGAGTTTGTCGAAGGCGACCATCTTTCAGATATTGTTGATCTGTCTGGTGGCTTTAAGCCTGACGCGTTCAAAGATGCAATCGAGATTGTCAGATTTCATAACGGTATATTTGATAAGAAGCTTGTTGTTAACGTCAATGTAGCTTCAGGCGGGTCAGAAAATCCAGAAATTCGAGCAGATGATCGGATATTTGTTAGATCAATACCCGATTATAACCTCCAGTATCTGGTGAAAATCAGTGGCGAAGTTAAATATCCGGGTTACTACCCGATAATTCAGGACTCGACAAAACTCACTGAGTTGATTGATGCCTGTGGAGGATTTAACTACAAAGCAAATCTACCGAGCGCTTCAATTGTTCGTAGAGCGGCCGCTGAAATTCAAGACCCTGAATATGAACGACTGAAAATGATGGCGGTTGCGGAAATGAACGAGATGGAGTATGAGTACTTCAAAACTCGTTCAAGAACAGAGGCACCAACGGTCGTTGTTGATTTTGTCAAATTATTTAAAGATCATGACGCTTCACAGGATGTCGTTCTACGTGATCGTGATGAGATAGAAATTCCGGAAATTTCACCTACAGTGAATGTTACCGGGCAGGTAAATCGACCTGGATTTGTTCATTGGGTTCCTGGAAAATCCATAGACTACTACATTGATAAAGCTGGTGGATATTCTTGGAATGCTAGAAAAGGAAAATTGCGCTTGATTAAGGCGTACACTGGAAAATGGGTTAAGCCACGCGGCAAGACGATTGTCGAAGTAGGCGATACTATATTCGTTCCAGAAAAACAAGAAATCGCATACTGGGAATTGTGGAAAGATATTTTACTGGTTGTTTCTCAAATGGCCACAATTTTACTTGTGGTCCGTACAGCAGCATAAGTGCAATATGAATGTCCATTCTTTGAGTGAATGGAAAGGTGATGATGTTATGTTTTTTGTTTTAATGGATTCATGGAGGAAAAGGATCATGAGGAAGGCTTTTTTACTTGCCGTGTTAGTGTTAGCAGTCTCTTTAGGTGGAATTTTTGTCGGCTGCTCTAACGAAGACCCGGCTGCGCCTGTAAACAATGCAGGCGACCCAACTGTCAATTCGATTGAACTTCGAATGACACACACATTAATTAGTGGTCTGATTGATGAACCTCGCTCTGAGCAGATCACTGCCATCGCCAAAAATGCCGCTGGTGTCGGCCTTCCAGGCGTTAGAATTACTTTAGGGATTGAAGATCCACAAACTTACAAAGGTACGATTTCAAGAGCAGTGGCTGACTCACTCACAGATGAGAGTGGTAGTGCATTAGCCACCTATTCAGTCGTACTCCAAAGGGATGCGGATGTATCAATCTTTGCGCAAATCGGTCAAGTGCAGGCATCAAAAGTCATGCAGTTGCGAGTACGCGAAACAGAAGGCGTGATGGCGCTTGAAGTTGGAAAGAAAGTTCTGACAGTCCCGCCGGATCAAACCAAATCAACAACTATTACTGCAACCTTAGTTGACGATGATGGTTTGGCGATTCCGGGTGTTCAGATTAACTTCAGCTCTAGCCCAGCAACCCTCGGTTTTGTTGACAGCGACACAGGCACCACCGGAAACTCCGGTCGCGTAACACGTAACTTCACGTCTGTTGTTAATCGCTATGGCCTGTGCGAAGTCATCGCTAAGGTCGGCGATATGGAAGAACGAAAAACTATTGAAATTCGTCAAGTTGCCGGACCTGAGTATGTTGGCGTTACTGCAGAGCCACCTTCAATTAATATCGCTGAAGGCCAAGATGGAACAGCGATTATTAAAGCCTTTATAACTGACATGAGTGGTGTCGGCGTTCCTGAAGCTCAGGTTCTGTTTGAATTAGCTCCTTACGAAGGTGCTGATATCTTCGGTTCATTGACATCGGTTGATTCAACAACCAATGATGACGGTGAACTTTCAACGACATTCCATACTCGTGGCGGATTTGGCACCGAATGGATACTTGCTCGTGTAGTTCCAGCCATCACCGCTGGTGAAGGAGAAGCTTCAGCACCTGTCGAGAACAAAGGCAATCTCAAGGGGCTGAAAATTGACTTCGGCAATGGTGTGATTGCAGACTTTGACGAAGATGAGCTTGTTGCTCAATTACTGATGACCGTAGAATCGCTTGAAGATGGTCCTCGCTCAATGGACATTTCAGCAACTCCGGACTTCTTTAATATTTCTTCCGACTCAACAGGTCAGTCTGTTATCGAAGCAACCGTTCGCGATGAATTCCGTAATGGTATTCCGAATCTTGAAGTTAAATTCGGCGCCAGTTACGGTACTCTTGGACAACCCACTCGCACCGATAGCACTGGTAAAGCAAGAATTAATTTCTTCATTCGACCATCAATTGATTTACCAAATCAAAGCGAAGAAGCAATTGCCACAGTTACTGCCACCATACCTGGCACAAATTGGGCAGCTTCTGTCGATGTCCAGATCAAACCGCAGGCTCGCGAAGACGGTTCATTGACGTTGACTGTAGATATCAGATCCATCTGGGCAGATGGTCCTGGACTCTCTATGGCGAAATTGCAGGCAGTTCTGAAGGACGCTGATGGGCAGTCGCTAGCTGGCGAACCAATTCAGTTCTTGTCTTCATTTGCTAATAGCGTTGTTCAGTCTCCAATCTTAACTGACTCGGTTGGTCGAGCATCCGCTACCTTTGACGATAACGGTGTTCCTTCCACAAACGAAGGTGGTGTGCCAGACTCAGTTCTTATTACTGCAAGATACGAACCAATGAGTCTTTCGAGCACTATCAGGGTACTGATCGCTGAAAGAAACCCTGTGAAGTACATTACGATGAATGCGAATGCAGTTCATATGATGGCTAACAGTGGCGATTCGACCAACATCCGCGTTACTTGTCAGTTAAATGACAGGTCAGCTGCTCCAGCCGGAACGCAAGTGCACTTCGAAGCAAAATTCGGTTCCTATACTGAGGCAATTAAAGCAGTTGTCGGCAACTCTGGCTCATGCGAAACTGTTTACATTGCTGGAAATATGGTTGGAACCGATTCCCTGCGCGCTTTGGTTATGTCGCCTCAAGATACGGCATACTCGAACTGGGTGATTATTAGATTGGATTCTGGACCTCCTACCACAGTTACATTGCTAGTTAATCCACTAGAGTTGGTTACAAACGATCCGACACAAACAGCAATGGTAACTGCAACAGTTATGGATACTGTTGGAAGTCGTGTTGCTCAAGGCCTCGGGGTTAACTTTGATATTTCACTTGGTTCAATCACACCAAATGCTTTGACAGATGAAAACGGTCAAGCGATGGCACAAATTAGACCCGGTGTACAATCAGGTCCCGCGACTATCACTTGTTCTGTTCCAAATGGGACTGGTGGAACAGCGCAAGGCACAGCAACAATCACATTTATTGCAGGTACACCAAACTCGATTACCTTAGAAGCATCACCGCTTCTTATTGGCGTTGCTGGAACAGGTCAAAACACAACATCAACTTTAAGTGCGACAGTCAAGGACCCGAATGGTAACTTGGTTGAGTCAGCGGTAACAGTCTTGTTTGAATTGATAAACGAACCAGCTCCACCAGCAGGTTGTACTATTGGCGGTCCCGATTCAAGCTGGTTTAAATCCACAACATCACAAGGTGTTGCTGTAGCCTCGCTTAATGCAGGAACTCAGATCGGTGGTAAACTGATTCGCGCTACAACATGGGCTGACTCAGGTCTTGAATCAGAACGCATAGTATCTGTAGTGTTAGCTACA
>CAZAGU010000200.1:0-6198 GCA_964484805.1 uncultured bacterium | reverse complement strand
CGGGTGGCTGAAGATCACCCGCAGGTCAAAGCCTACGTGAAGAATCACAACCTCGGATTTGAGGTTCCCTACCGCTATGGCTCTGTGTTGCGAAAGTATATCCCGGATTTCATTGTGTTGGTCAATGATGGAAAGGGTGAAGATGATTTGCTCCATTTGATTGTCGAAATAAAGGGTTACAGGCGTGAAGATGCTAAAGAAAAGAAAGCGACGATGGAGACTTACTGGGTGCCAGGTGTAAATAACCAAAGACAGTTTGGTCGATGGGCATTCGCAGAATTTACTGATGTTTATGCAATGGAAGCAGATTTCAAAGATAAGGTTGAAGCGGAATTTCAGAGGATGATCGATTCAGTTGTTAAATCAAATATGGAACACTAAATGAAAGCTGAAATTATTCATGCGCTCACAGACACATTTGAAGCGCACGCTCAACAAACCGAAGGTGGTGTCGAATATTGGTTGGCTCGTGACCTTCAAGTCCTTTTGGGTTATACTCAATGGAGGAACTTTCTCAATATTGTTTCCAAAGCTATAACCGCTTGTGAAATTTCGGGTTACAATACAACAGACCATTTTGCTGACGTCGGCAAAATGGTTGACCTAGGCTCTGGCAGCCAACGCGAAATTGATGACATCATGTTGACTCGCTATGCCTGTTATCTGATTGCACAATAATGGAGATAAAATAAATGAATTCTGAAGCAATTCTGACACTGCAACGACATTTCGACGCGTTGAGTAAACAAATTCCCGGTGAGGGTATCGAATTCTGGTTTGCGCGAGATCTGATGGAACCGTTAGGCTATACACGTTGGGAGAACTTCCAATCGGTAATCAAGCGAGCGATAGAATCTTGTGAAACAACAGGTTACAATCCTGATGACCATTTTCGTAGCGTTACGAAAAAGGTCGGGTTGGGCAGTGGTGCTGAAAGACTGATTGATGACTTCATGCTCACACGTTACGCTTGCTATCTGATTGCCCAGAATGGCGACCCTCGTAAAGGACCTATCGCCTTCGCCCAAAGTTATTTTGCCATTCAGACTCGCAAGCAGGAGCTGATTGAAGACAGAATGCGTCTGCAAGACAGGCTGGATGTCAGAGAAAGACTGCGAGAATCTGAAAAGACGCTTTCCCAAAATATTTACGAACGCGGTGTTGATGACGCCGGTTTTGGACGTATTCGCTCCAGAGGTGATGCAGCGCTGTTTGGAGGAAATACCACCCAAGTCATGAAAGACAGATACGGTATCACTAAGTCGCGACCACTGGCTGACTTCCTGCCGACATTGACTATTGCCGCGAAAAATCTGGCTACCGAGATGACCAATCACAATGTTCAGCAGGACGATATGCAGGGAGAGCAGACCATTACTCAAGAGCATGTTCAAAATAACAAAGGTGTGCGTGATATGCTCGGCAAGCGCGGTATTAAACCTGAAAATCTTCCGCCTGAAGAAGACATCAAAAAGCTTGAGCGACGAGTTCGGTCTGATGAAAAAAAACTTGAGAAGAAATCAGGCAGACTGCCATCACCTGAAGACAGTAAATGATTCCCGCTATCCCAACCATTTTCCTGACGTCAAGAAAATGGTCGAATTTTGTTCTGATTTCTGAAATTTAACCCGTGTGAGAACAGGATGCCTGAAAAACCAAAGAAGAAATCCTCAAAAACAGTCGAAACGATAAAGCACGACGAAGCGACTCGAAAGAATATTCCCACAGCGGAATATCAGTCTGTAATCGACAAGAAAACAGAAAGCCCAATCCGGGTTGCCTACGAACGGCGAAACCGCGATCTCGATCCGCAGCTCGTCTGGCGCGGCAAGGATGGCCAGGACTGGTCTAATCTCATTGTTCAGGCGCCACCGCTGTATATACAGGAAAAAGTCCATCCCAAGGTGTTGATTGACGATCTGCTCCGGCATAGCGCTGAAGATGACAAGTCAGATGACGGTCAGGTTGACCTGTTTGCTGACTTCAACGGTTTGCCGGATGATAACGCCAAAACAGAGTTCTATCAGCATGATGGGAATTGGAGCAACCGGATGATCCTCGGCGACAGCCTGCAGGTCATGGCTTCACTTGCAGAGCGGGAGGGACTGCGCGGAAAGGTTCAGTGTATTTACATTGATCCGCCCTATGGCATTAAGTTTAATTCCAATTTTCAATGGTCAACCACCAGCCGGGATGTTAAGGATGGCAATGTTAATCATATCACGCGTGAACCGGAACAGGTTAAGGCATTCCGGGACACATGGCGGGACGGAATTCATTCGTATCTGACATATTTGAGGGATAGACTGACGGTTGCGCGAGATTTGTTGACTGAATCGGGATCGATTTTTGTGCAGATTGGGGATGAGAATGTGCATCGTATAAGGGCGCTGATGGATGAGGTGTTTGGGGAAGATAACTTTATTTCTCTCATAAGCTATAAAGTGACAAGTGGATTTGAACGAATTATTGGCCCTCGTAGAGTGGAGAATTTTATTGTCTGGTATTCTAAGAATAAAGATAAATGCAAATTCAGAAGAAGCTTTATAAATAAAAGTATTGAGGAGGTTGATTTTAAGATCTATCGAAATATAGAAAGAGATAACATAATTAAAAGAATTCGCATGACTGAATTACAGGAAACTAGTAGACAACTTGAAAACGGAAAAATATTTAGAACTATTCCTTTACATACCATGGGAGTGGAGAAGCAAGAAAAAAGGCTATTCAATGGTGAGTATTACAAACCACCTCGAAATACTCAATGGCGACATACCAATCAATTATTTGAAAAATTGGTTAAGGTTAATCGTATCCTACAGGAAGGTAGAACGATAGTGAGTAAATTGTTTGTGGATGATTTTCCTTACCAAGAACAACGAAGTATTTGGATGGACACCGGACCAGAAATTGCAAAATCATTCGTTGTGCAGACCTCAACTTTACCAATTCAACGCTGTTTACTCATGACAACTGATCCGGGCGACCTAGTCCTTGACCCTACTTGTGGTAGTGGAACAACTGCTTATGTCGCTGAGCAATGGGGGCGTCGCTGGATTACGATTGACACATCACGCGTTTCACTGGCTCTGGCTCGCGCGCGGATAATGGGCGCTCGCTACCCTTATTATCTGCTTGCGGACAGCAAAGATGGGCAGATCAAAGAGGCGGGAGTTGCCGGGAATTCGCCGTCGGAGGTGTCAACCTATAATAATATCAAGCATGGATTTGTTTATGAACGAGTTCCGCATATTACTCTGAAAGCCATCGCCAACAACAGTGAAATAGATGTAATCTGGGAACGCTTTCAGGAAGAGCTGGAGCCGATTCGAGCGAAGCTCAACCAAACACTGAACAAAGATTGGGAAGAATGGCAGATACCTCGCGAAGCCGGGAAGGACTGGTCGAAGGAAGCAAGGGTTTTGCATGAGCAATGGTGGAAGCTTCGCATCGAGCGTCAGAAGAGGATTGATGCTTCCATTGCCGCGAATGCCGATTATGAGTATCTCTATGACAAGCCTTACGAGGACAAGAAAAAGGTGCGTGTCGCGGGGCCATTTACAGTGGACAGCCTATC
The DNA here is from genome assembly GCA_964484805.1 of uncultured bacterium. Taxonomy (GTDB): domain Bacteria; phylum Electryoneota; class AABM5-125-24; order Hatepunaeales; family Hatepunaeaceae; genus CAZAGU01. The sequence continues at coordinate 2,621 of CAZAGU010000200.1, read as the reverse complement.
GCCGCACCGGGTGATGACGGTCGGTGAGGACGATGAATTGATTGATCCTCTGAAAACAGTGAAAGAAACCCCTGGCAATGAAGCTGATTTTGTGCGGATGATTCTGGAGAATCTGAAGACCGCCGGCGTGCAACAGGCACACAAAGATGACAAGCTTAATTTTTCGTCGATTGCGCCTTGGCCCGGTCATTTCATCTGTGCGGAAGGTCGATATGTGGAAGGCGATGGCGAAAGCGGAAAGGAAAAGCGAGCGGCGATTTTTATTGGACCTGAATTCGGAACCGTCTCCCGTCCCGACTTGGTCTCTGCCGCACGCGAAGCGGGGGATGCCGATTTTGATGTGTTGATCGCCTGCGCGTTCAACTATGATGCTCGTTCATCAGATTTCGACAAACTGGGAAGGATACCAGTTCTGAAAGCAAGGATGAACGCGGATCTTCACATGGCAGACGACCTGAAGAATACCGGAAAAGGTAATCTGTTTGTTATATTTGGCGAGCCGGATATTGACATAATCGAAGCTGAAAACGATCAGATTCAGGTGAAGATCAATGGCGTGGACGTGTTCCATCCGAATACTGGCGAGGTTCGCAGTGATGGCGCTGAAGGAATCGCTTGCTGGTTCATCGACACCGATTACAATGAGGAAAGCTTCTTCGTTCGCCACGCCTATTTTCTCGGTGCTAATGACCCTTACAAATCGCTAAAAACAACGCTCAAAGCAGAAATCAATGGGGAAGCCTGGGCATCGCTTCACAGCGACACATCCCGCCCATTTGACAAGCCTGCTTCCGGAAGAATCGCTGTTAAGGTTATCAATCACCTTGGCGATGAGGTGATGAAGGTGTATAAAATAACGGAATTAGTCCAATGAGAAAAGTAAAATTGGGAAAATTCAGATGACGGACACAAACGGCACAAGTCCATTCGCAGCTGTTGATTCAACCCTTGGATATCTTTATCAGGTTCGGTCAGCACTGCTTTGGTCACTAAAAAGGCTTAGAGGAGATACTGATTTTCTTGTCTCTATTGAATCTATAGACGATGTCTCATTCGAAACGAAGGGTGGCATTCTTAGTGATTTACTACAGTTGAAGCATCATCGAACTAAAACGGCATCGTTAACTAATGCTTGTCCTGACTTATGGTAAACACTGCGAATATGGTTTGAAGGTTACTCAACTGGAGATATACTTGAGAATGTAAACTTGTTTCTTGTAACAACCGGAACCACTCCTGATGATTCTGCAGCGTCATACTTACGTTCAACAGAACGAAGTGCAAAGACAGCTCAGCAATTATTGAACACATCTGCATCGACTTCAACTAACAAAACAAATCAAAAAGGATATCAAGCATTTCTTGGTCTCAAGTTAGCAGAACGAATTTCGATTCTCGATAGAGTTTTTATTATAGATGCTGCACCAACAATAACTGACCTTAACAATGAATTGAAGCAAGAAATTTATTGGGCAGTTGAAAAGGAATACCATGAGGCATTTCTTGATAGGCTTGAGGGATGGTGGTTTCGACGCATTCTCGTTCAATTGACTAATTCAGCAAAGGAACACATAGGATCAGTTGAACTCGAAAAGCAGATGTCAGATCTTCGAGAGCAGTTTAAGAATGAAGCTCTGCCAATTGATGACGACCTCTTGGATTTTGAATTGGACGATGTCGCCTTGGCTGCTCATGAAAATTGGACATTTGTGTATCAGTTAGATATTATCAAAGCTGGGAAACGTCGTATTGCTGCCGCAATAAGGGACTATTACAGAGCATTTGAACAGCGTTCCCGGTGGCTCCGAGAAGATTTGGTAGCGGGTATGGATCTTCGAAAATATGAAAAGCGTCTTAAAGAAGAATGGGAAATAGTATTTGAATCAATAAGGGATGAACTCGGCAATGATGCAACTGAAATTACTAAAGAGAAAGCTGCTCGCTCTGTACTCAAATGGGCTGAACGCAGCACGATACATATTCGTACAAACGTAACAGAACCGTTTATTTGTCGTGGATCACTGCACATGCTTGCTGATGAAGTTCGAATTGGTTGGCATCCTGAATTTCAAGATCGATTAACTGTTCTCTTAGAGTCAGTGGGAGGTGATTAATGGTAAATTGGAAGAACAGGACACGAGAAGAACGCTACTTATTAAATCCAAGCTTTTGTGCGATACTGCTCTGGTATGCTGCAAGTGGGTACTTGGAAAACAGTGAAACTTCAATATCATTTGAGGAATCATTTATCGTATTACCAATGATTCTGCCCCTTGAAACTCGTGAAGGACTACCCCGCACAGTACGAACTTCCTTGGCTGTCTGGCTGCAACAAAATCCATTAATGCAAGGTAGAATTGAGAGCCGAGCTCGATTCCTTGTTCCATATACTAAAGATGCTCTGATATTTGGTGGAATACACGATCTTATACATTTTAAGAATGGTTGTTTATATCCAAATACTATTTGGGGTAATTCTTCAACACAATTGCTTAGAACACCAAGTGCTGAGGTTGTAAACTGTATTAAGAGGGCTGTTTTTATCGGAAAATGGTTCGCCCAAATAGACAATTCAGTAACAGTTCTGGCTTTATTAGGAGTACGTCCATGACGATGCAGAT
>CAZAGU010000199.1:0-6413 GCA_964484805.1 uncultured bacterium | reverse complement strand
ACACGCCTGACAGAGATGCTGGAAGAGATTCTTGCTAACGATGATAAAGTATTATTGTTCACTCAATTTACACAGATGGGTGACATTCTGAGGAAATATCTTCAGGACATATTCGGCAAAGAGGTTTTATATCTACATGGTGGAACACAAAAGAATAAACGAGATGAAATGGTTGAACGCTTCCAGTCTGAGAGCCTAGGTCCATCTGTGTTTATTTTGTCTCTGAAAGCGGGTGGCACCGGTTTGAACCTGACTAGTGCCAATCATGTTATACACTTTGACCGCTGGTGGAATCCAGCTGTAGAAGATCAGGCAACCGACAGGGCTTTTCGTATCGGTCAGAAAAGGAATGTGATGGTTCACAAGTATATTTGTGCAGGAACGCTTGAGGAGCGAATTGATGAAATGATCGAACAAAAGAAAAATATTGCTTCAAGCGTCGTTGGATCGGGTGAAGGATGGCTGACTGAATTGTCAAACGCTGAATTAAAAGAGATGTTTACGCTTCGGCAAGAAACAATCGGAGATTAGAATGCCGAAAAAGAAAGTGACATTAAGCAAAAAAGAAATTCTTTTGGCTGATGCAAAACGTCAGTGCCGATTTAATGCGGAAGATAAGGTCTGGCATGAATGCAAGGATGTGGATATTGCCGTTTGGTTGAATGATCTAAGTAATCTTGAAACAGATTGTTACTCAGACAACAGTTCTATCCTTTTATTCAACAGGAATGAGACTGAGCAAATTTTGTGTGTCGATTCAATAATTCCAACAAAGGGAAAATAGTATGTCCAAACGAAGTTACTATGGTTTTCAATATTACACGCCTACAACACCGATTGATGTCAAAGGTGGGATTAAAGCTAAGAATAAACGAGGTGCGTTTGGCGAAAGCTGGTGGGCAAAGCGTTGGATAGCAACTTTGGAATCCTTCAACATTGGCGCAAGATTAAGCCGTGGCAAATCCTATGCAAGAAGGGGGCAAGTAAAATCCATCGACATTAAAAAAGGTGAAGTCCGCGGCGAAGTACAGGGGTCTAGCACAATACCGTACAAAGTTACGATAGAGGTTAAGACTCTTACAGAAGCAAATTGGAGAAAGCTGGCAAAACTTTTATCAAATGAAGTCGTATTTCTGGCAAAATTATTGGCGGGTGAGATGCCGGAAGAGATCGAGAGTGCTTTTAAAGATGCGAACCTGTCGCTGTTCCCGAACAAAGTCAAAGATCTTGTTACAACATGCAATTGTCCCGACTGGTCAAATCCCTGCAAACATATTGCAGCGGTGTATTATTTATTGGGAGAAGAATTTGACCGTGATCCTTTTTTGATTTTCAAATTACGAGGTTTAACGCGGGATGAGCTTCTCGATTTTATCGGTGGTGAAGCTATAAACAGAGTTGACTTAGAAGAAAAGGAAGTTATCGAACCAGAACCATTACAGCCGGATGCCAAGAATTTCTGGGGCGGTGAAGAGCATTCTGAGATGAACTTCAGCGATACTGTTATTCCTATAATTACAGCAGCTTTGCCTGTCCGCTTGGGTGGATTCCCATTCTGGAGAGGTGAGGAAGGACTTATTGATGCTATCAAACCGGTTTACACTTCTGCCTCGAAAGAAGCAATTAGGATTATTCTTGGGGATGCCTGAAGAAACCGTACCAATTATTTTGATCAGGTGAGGTCTGTGCGGCTCCTGTGATTCATTCTCGCATCCTCAAGATCACTCGTTTCTCAACCTCTTGGCCAATCCCATGTATCAGCTTTAATGGACTCATAATTTTTATCCAGATCATTTTGAAGCAGGATCAGAGCTGCGATCCGACGTACCATTTCAGTTACATACTCAGCTTCTTCCACCTTCAGACCGCGCCCAAGCATAGTTTTCTCACGGTAACTCAGCCATTTTTTAACGACCTGGTAGCCACCGATAGTGTATTTCCACACGGCTTGTGGCACGTTCTCCCAATACGCAACACCGTTCAGAAACACATCCAACGTATTCTCACCGAATTCGGTCTGATGTTCTTCATCCTTAACCTTTCGCACCTCGACCTTGCCGCGACCAGGCATGCAGATACCGTTCTTACCGGCGTGTCCCCAGCCAACTGTCACCTCAAGCTCACCTGCATCAGGATCGAGCGCTCCGCCGTCAACCTTGCAAATCACTCCCAGGGACTTCAGTCGCGGATCGATTCTGCCGCAGGTCACTCCTTCAACAGGATTTTCGCAGTCGAGCAGTGAGGCTATACGACTACCCAGCGTTGCAGAATCAAGAAAAGACTTTTGCTTCGCAGGCAGAGGAATGCGTGGCCAGTCCTGGCGGATGCCGTCAGCGTTTTCTTCGAGATATGCCGGGCTGTAGCCGATAGCCAGCGCGTGCATCCAGATCAAACCTGCTGCTTCGGTGTCCACGTCGGGATCAGTGATGCCAAATCCTGCTAAATAAGCCCGTGCTGTCGGCGAAAGGTTCGCTGTGATTGTCGGTTCGGCGGGTTCGTCGTCGAAGATCTCCTCCTGGTTTTTGTTTCCATTGGGTTTCTCCGATTGGTGGCGCAGGCGGAGGGGGAAATGGCGAGCGTGACCAGAAAGAAAATCATAATCACAAACGAGTGATGAAAGGTAAAATGGGATTCCTTCAGGATGTTTATCTGCAGTATCGCGTGTTATGAAATATGAATTTCCTTGGAGCTTAGTATGTACCAGTAGCTTTGGTGAAGGTCGTGAAAATAAAGGCGCAATCCTCGGGTCGAGATATGCGATTCGCATATCAAACGGTTTAAAAGGATAAGACTTGATTTTATCTTCTTGGAAGAATACTTTTCCTTTCAATTTAAATCTGCTCGCTGGTGCATCAAATTCACCAGAAGACTTCATAAACGCTGGTACAATTGATTCAACCTTAGAATCAGATAGTAAAGGATCAAGATATACTTCGAGTGCCAAACGTAGTTCCTCTTTCAAATGAGGCTGCACAATTAGCGAATTACCCCTACGCTCAATAGGTCCATTATATGCCATATGACTAGAAAAATCGCAAGCTTTAGTCCATGACATGTATTGATCTGAGACTACCGCCGGCCGAAACGAGTACCGGTTTTCTTGTGTGGGAGTGGCTGTTTTGTATTTGCGGTCAATATCTTTGAGTTCAAGGCTGGCGAGTAACTGTTGCCGCTTCGTGACACCCCAATAATGTTGAAAGCGAACCGTCGGTGCTTTCGCTCGTTGTTCTTTGCGCACCATCAGGCCAATAGCGGTTCCGACGCGGATACCGACACGGGTTTGTTCGGTAGAAAAGACGCTTGGATCGGGCTTGCCGTCTGGTGTTTGCTTGCCGGTCTCGCGGCTGTCGCCGTTCATACAGTCGAACCACATCTTATCGAACTCAGTTAGAAAGCGTTTTCGCATGACGACGAACGAAGGATCTCCGAGATAAGAGAAGTTCGAGATAAAGCACACCACGCCTTTTCCGCTCTTGGCGATGCGGCGCTCGGCAATGCGGAAGAAACGCACGTAGAGATCGTCGAGGTTGAACTTTTTGATTCCCCAGCCACCTTTGAGCACTGGTGTGGTCAAGCCCTTCTTGTAGGGCTCCACGAGACCTCCCTCCTCATTGGGGCTGGTTCCGGCGAAAGCGTTATAGGGTGGATTGCCAAGGATAACAAGAACGGGCGTGTCTTGCTTGACCTTGTTCGCGGCATCACGCTCCTCCAGTAATTCAAGAAAGAACTGGAGTTCGTCTTTCGGTTTCGTCAGCGGTTCCCAGCCAGTGAGGGCATTAGTCAGGTAAACGCCAGCACGCTGATCGCTGTCGTGATCCAGCGGCGCGCCTAGTTGACGCAACATCAGACCAAGCTGAAGATGCGCAACGACAAATGGTGCCGGGAGGATCTCAAAGCCAAATACACGCTCCATCGCTGCCTTTTTGAGCTTCTGTGCCGTCAGGGCGCTGCCACCTTTGTCAACCAGAGTTTTATGAATGCACTTGAGCGTTTCCAGCAGGTAAGCACCCGTGCCGCAACAGGGATCAAGCACAACGACATTGTCATCGGCGAGACCGTCTGCGAGATTCAGTTCTTCGCGCAACACGCGATCGACGCGCTCGACCTGATACTGTACGATTTCGGGAGGTGTGTACCAGACCCCAAGTTCCTTTCTCAGTTCAGGGTCGTATGCTTTCAGGAAGGGTTCGTAGAAGTACTGGACGGCATGCTCTTCCTCGAACTTAGCGAAGAAAGCGGCACGATCCACGCGGTTAAGTACTGCGCCTGTCCAGTCGAGTACTTCAGCGATGCCAAGTGGCCTGAGCTTTTGTGGTGTGGCAATCTGGTCAAAGAGGCTGGCGATCATCGGAACATGGAGAGTCCATGCTGCTTTGTGCCAGTCGAAGGTTGCCTTTTTCTGGCCGAGGTTATCGCGATGCCAAAGCACCCAAGATGAAAAGATACCGTAAAAAAGGGTTTGAACAAAGGTAGCTTGGAAGAAGTGTTCCCCCTTTTCGCCTTCAAAGGTCATTCCGAGCGCTTCCTCGAGGGCTTTACGAAGACTGCCCAGGGCGGGTGAGGCGGCGGTTTCAACGCGATGGCGTGCTTCCCGGGCGTATGATGCCAGAAACCATGCCAGGTCTTCAGGATCAACTATAACCGCTTCATAGAGCAAAACGCGTTGAAGGAAATCAAGCAAACGTCCGCCATTTTCCTTTGCCGCTTTGCGAGGTTGAGACAGTAAAGTGAGAAAATCGGACTCAGATTCGGCTAAGCGATAAGTTTCGAGACAGCGTGGTTGATCGTTCGATTCATCCCGACCTATAAGTGTAAAATCACGGTAATTTGTCACCAACACAAGACTGTAGTGTTTCCAGTATTTTGAGACCTGTTCCGTTTGAGCTGTGAGGAAGGAATCGTCTTTCCAGCCTTTAACTTCTACTACACCGCGTTCTGGCGGTGCACCCTGTACTGGATTATCATCTTTTACATTTTGAAATTGACTGGCGGTAAAAAATCCAAAATCTGGACTCCCTGCACCAGTGTTGGCAATTTGGCTAACCGCTCTGACCCTGGGTTTCAGTTTGGAACCAACCTCGTTTAAAAGTGTTTCAAGCGCAGAATAGAATGAAAGTTCCGCTGTATTACTACCAGTTCGGTGAATTTCTGAAATGTTTTCAAGATATTTTTCAACAGGATCCAAACTTCCTCCAACAGATTTGTTGTTTTCGACTAACCAATTCACCACAAACAATTCGCTAAGCCATTTTCCTGGTCGAATGGTATAGGATTACTGTGATTAGTCCAAAGATGCTAAGTTCAGTTGTTAAGTGACTATGTACTGAAACATAGTGTTCATATTCTTCCTACACAAGCTATCCTGAAATGTACTGCCTCGAAGTTTCACGTTCCATTCAGCCTCAAGCGTGTCCACAACCAGACGGTTATTCGGGTCAACCTGCATATACCGCTGACGAGCAAGATCAGCTTCGTAACGTACGCGCTCAACCTGCTACTCCCGCAAATGATTCGCTTCCTCCAGCCTCGCAACGAGCTCTTGTTGCACAGCCAGTGCCACGTTCAACGTGATCGGAGTGAACTTCTCCAGCAGGAGATTGCCTACAGCTTCGTCGATCGCATTTCCAGTAATATGCTGACAGATCGAACCTCCGAACTGAGCTCCTTCACGGTGACATCTGTAATTCGCGTAGAGTTGATTTTTACGAAAACCGTATTGCGCAGACATCCTTCTCCCGCAGATGCCGCAGATAACAATTCCCTGCAACAAAGCCGGTCCTTCCCCTGGAGGACTCTTGCGACGTTCCAGTCCATGCGCCTGGGTGTATTCGAGAAGTCGCCGCTGATTATCCTCGAATTCTTCCCAGGTAATATACCCGTCATGTGCGTTCGGAATCAAGGTATGCCACTGGTCACGAGGCAATTTAGTGTACGAACTACTTCCATCTGCATGTTTTGTGGTGCGAGTTCGTCCGTAGAAGTAAGCACCTGCATTGCGCGGATTATGCAACAGAGACAATACCAACCAATGGGGCAATTTGCCCCAGTCGAGCACCCCTTTCTGCAGACCAGAGTTCAATCGCCGAGGGAAAAGAAATCCCTCTTCACGAAACAGTTTCACTGTAGCCGAGTCCGAGCCTGTACGACGGTACTTAGTGCCAGACCGAAAAGCACCAAATCAGAAAAAAATGGCACATCTTAAAAGATATTTTTTCAATTTTCCATGTCGATCGGTACGATTTGCAGGGCTAATCGTGTCGCTTAGCACAAAAAATAAAATATTCAGTTCAAAACAGGAATATTTTACAGAGTACTCCGACCCGATTCGCATATCAGTAAAAAAAAGACTTTTAAGCTACTATACGTTTTTTGCATTTACGCTTTCTTTGCTGAAGAAGATTGCCTAGGATTTG
>CAZAGU010000198.1:0-6457 GCA_964484805.1 uncultured bacterium | reverse complement strand
CGACTTTCAGATCAATCTCTATGCGATGGCATTATCCCGTTTCCTGAAAAGAAAATTATCCGGTGTAATCTACAGCATTACACGCAAGGCAAGCCTTAAGCAGTCCGAGGGTGAGACGGAGGAACAATTTGAGATCAGGAAGGCTGAGCTTATTCAGAAATCCAAAAGCGGGAAGACCTCTGCCAAAAGGAAGATGCCAGAAACCGATGACGAGTTCCGGGAACGTCTGGTTGAGAAGTACACCGATTCGGAAATTTACTGCCGGGAAATCTTCTACCTGTCCGATGAGGATGCTGCTCAAACTTCTTCAGAACTCTGGGATATCACCAAGCTAATCCTGGCAGCGAAAAGGGAGAGTACCTGGATTCCTAACTGGGATAATTGTTTCAAATTTGGGAATCAGCCCTGCATGTACTGGTCTCTCTGCCGCAGCAACAACAATCCCAATGTCTTGGATAATTATTTTGAACACCGACCGCCACATAGTGAACTATCTGAAGTCGCAGATGAATCGAATAATGAAAATCCAATTTTCTGAGAATTAACAGGGCGCGGTCTGGCGTCGCAAGGCAAGGCAGGGATTTTCATTGCATCAACAAGAAACAACAATACAGGAGAAAACACTAATGTTACCACAACAAAAAACACCACCGCGTGTTGACTTGTCAAATCAGACCATTCTGATCTACGGGTCACCGAAAATCGGGAAGTCATCCTTTGCATCAGCTACGGAAGATGCGCTGTTTCTGGCCACAGAGGCAGGATTGAATCATTTAAATGTTTACCAAGCGCCGATCACCAGTTGGAATGATCTGCTTGTGATCTGCAAGGAAATCGCTGATGGAAAACATAATTTTCGCAGTATCGTTCTCGATACAATCGACAACAGTTACAGGTTCTGCTGTACTTATGTTTGCGAGCAGAACGGCATCAAGCATGAAAGCGACATGCCTTATGGTAAAGCGTACGCACTGATAAACAATGAGTTCCAGCGTGTATTGACGAAACTGAGCCTCCTGCCCCAAGGTCTTATTCTGATCTCTCACGCGAAGACGAGGGAAATTGACGGTAGAACCGGCAAGTTTTCACGTCACGAACCGAGCTTACCGGAAAAAATCAAACGAATAGTACTCGGGATGTGCGATCTGATCCTTTTTTTCGACACCGAGGATTTGACCGATCGCAGGAGTAATGCGTTGTTTTAAGACTGAGATGGACTTCTGAAGTCGAAATTTGGAGAATTGTGTCGGATGAATGACTATAATTCTTGAAAGTATTGATAGATTCAAAATATTTTAACGAATCTATAAAATACACAATGACAATATCTTATGTGATAAGACAAGAACTGAAATCAAAGGTGTATTTTCAACAGTCTCATCTCGATGAAGATAGGCGATTAGATATTTCCCGGAGACGGATGACCTCCTGATAATATATAGGGAATGCAAGGATGCTTTCTACAAATCCGAACATGTACATCACTGCGGACAGCATTTCTCCGGTGCTGGCCAATCCTGATGTAGCCATTGTATAAACGGTGAGTAATAGCACAGCCGAAAGGGCAATCCAAATAATGGAATAGTTAATTGTCTCCAGATCCGATAAGCGGATTTCCCACAGCGTTAGTGATTTCAGGTGCTTTTTTACTGTAGAGGTTTCCTTTTTATTTAAAATATCGACCTGCTTTTCGAATTCTCCGTTTCGTCCCTTATTTAGACTGTAGATTCGCTTGTCTGTAACAGCATAAATGATGCCTGTTAACAATGCTGCTGCAAGGCAATAGGCTGCTACCTTGAGGTCAATCAGAATGATTATTCCCATCGTTCCTATCAGACGGACACACTGCTGAATAACTTCGGGCATTGACATTTCAAGAAAATGAATGAATTCCCTGAACAGTTGAAGTCGTGCCGAGACAGTCGATACCGGAGATCGCTTCTCCATTTCCCTTGCAACGACCTCATGAGCGACTATCCGGTAAATCCTTGAATAAGCTCTGGTGTCATAGAAGCGCCGGCCAGCTCCTACAAAGAGGAGAAATCCGCATGCCCCCGCAAGCTGGAAAAGTCCCTTTGTATCCTTTTGCAACAATCCGTCAATTGTCCAGCCAATAATCAAAGGGATGAAAACGAGGGCCAAAGCCTCTAATATCACAAGGCACCAAGTCAGGACAGCGGCCTTCCAGAAACGCTTGACTAACCCACTTAACGAGACTGCGTGGATGAGTCGTTCATTTTGCATCCAGATCACCTCCGAACTTGTCAATCACGATACTATCAACAGCCGCACGGATTATTTCCTGCATGCCTCGGTCAGAGCTTTCAAATGTTCCAATTACAATGTACCCTAGTTTGTCCTGTACGACATAACGCACTAAGGTTTTGATGTCGTAGCCATCATATTTACCGGGATATTCAAGCAGTTCGCTGTCCGTCCCGGTCACAGCAATCGCCTTTGTATCTGGTATTCGTTTGTGATGGTCGGTGTCGATGAATGGCATCTCCTGCTTTAACTGGTACTGCATGTATGAAACAAATTCTTCAAGGGCTGTGGCCACCTTCATATCGACACAGATGATGCTCATGTATGCTTGATCGCCGGGCGCAGTGACCTCAATGGTTTCACTTTCTGCGTCCGACTCCCTTGACACCTTCCACTCTTTGGGAACACTAATAACTATACCAAACCGTTCGCTACGAACCAAGTGTTCTTGTGGTGCAGCACCTCTCATCTCTGACCTGGAAGCGTCGGTAGCGTGTCCAGCCTTGGACTTTTCAGGTTCATTAGTGGAAGGAGCATCATTTATTTTTGTTATACTTTCCGCAAAAGCCGCACCTATGACCGTGTTCCTTGTGCCAGATGTTTCTTTTGACTTTCCCTCCAGAAGAATCCGTGGCCCTTTAGATACAAAGCCAGCGGTTTGCCAATAGGCGACAGGGGCGAGAAACAGCGTCCAGATGCCCATGAAAATCCACATTCCTACGATAATCCAGTACAGCATGGGATTTACACTTCTTTGAACAACATCTAACAAGTAAGTCCAGCCGTTACGTATGTCATTAACCGCCCATATGATGAAAAATATCCCCCATATCCAATATATGTCTAAAAGTAGTCCTGCCAGAATTATTCCTAAAGCAAGCATGGATTTCCATGGCATGGAACTTGGAATCCCCATGTTTTTCACCGAAGTTTGACTGGTTTTGTCAGTTGAATCTATCATCATGTTGACTTCACTCTTTTTTTTTATCTTTTCACTTTGCTGCCACACCCAGTACGTCCCATTTTCAAGTTCTTTTGGTGACATTTGCTTAGGCTTAAAAACGGCGTGGGTACCATCATATTGTGACCAGTCCTTCGTTAAAATACGCCCTTCTTTTTCCAGATCATCAAAAGTTTTGCTGCCAGGAAAAGGAATCAACAGGTGGGGATAAACTTCATTGAAGCCAATATCCTTGATGAACTCTACGGTATCCTCAAAAATATCATTATCAAGCGCATCAAATCCAAACAGGAAATCGGACATGACCATGATACCGTGGGATTGAATATTTTTAACGTGTTGCTTAATATCTTCGGGTTTGACAAATCCCTTACCTTGGTCTTTTAATGCCTCTTTGGACAAGGTTTCAATGCCAAACAACATGGCTTTAACTCCTGTCTCTTTGGCAGCTTCTAACAACTCGTCATCCTTGCCGATTAAAATTGTTGTTTCGGCAAAAAATTTCTTTTTCAATGGTTTTAACGCCCTAAATAGTTCTAAGGCATATTTCCTGTTAGCTGTCAGATTGTCGGAGTGAAGCTCGATCCATTCAACGGGACAATTCCTTATTTCTTCAACGATGTTTTCAATGGGTCTTAAGCGATATTTATTCGTGAACTTATGCACCAGACAAAAGGCGCAACCGAATGGACATCCTCTGGAAACCACAACCGACCAGGTGTAATTATAGTGTCTCATGGGAATGAAATTGGTGGGATAGGGTTTCAACTCAGCAAGATCCAATGGTGTTGCCCGTTGATATTTTGGCTGAAGGTTGCCTGCTGATATGTCAGTCAGCAGTTGCTCCCAAATTCCTTCTACTTCACCGACCATGATCGCATCGGCATGCTCAAGGGCTTCTTTCTGGTTGAATGCCGTATGCAATCCAGCTAAAACAACCACCCGACCTTTTTTCTTGAATTTATTGGCAATTTCATAGGCGCGTAAGGCATCCGGGGTGGACATAAAGATGGCGATTACGTCCGCATCCGAGCGGAATTTTGTCTTCATACCCACGGTTTCATCGGCCATTTCAATGGCGATGCCGTCCGGTGTCGCTGCCGCTGCTGAAAATATATTTTGTGGTGGACCGCCGGTCATTTTCTTGTATTTTGAAAACGAACTGCCTGCGGATGCTTTAATTAGATATACTTTCATGAGTTTTCCTCCTCACCGTTGGCGGCATCTAACACTACACGAACGATTTGACATACGAGCCAATCGTTCTTGGGAAACTCCTTTTCTAATCCAGGAGTGATGGACTCTATAAACTGTCCGTAGTGACTGAAAGTATCAATCAAACAGATCAAGCATATGCCAGCAAATCGAACTTGTTTTTCGGATGAAGCCTTCCCCACTGCAGTCCCGATAACGTTTAACAAAAAGTTTGTTTGCGGCTCCCAATAATTCAGCACAACCTCTTCAAACACCTGACTTGGCGCCCAGTATTCTCGTGCCAGAATAACGGATTGCCAGATAGGCATTTTTTGTTGATTGTTTGCCTTGAGTGATTCGTTCACAAGAATGAACAAGGATTCACGTGGCTCCAACTTTAATAGCTGCTCCTGCTCCTTTGGTGAAATAGAGTTGGTTTTACACGCTTCTAACAATACTTCACGATAAAGCATCTCTTTTGTTCTAAAATGATAGTTGATAGCACTCAAGGGAACTTCTGCCTCGTGAGCTATGTCTCTTACCGTAACGCCTTTGAAGCCTTTATTTGAGAATAGCTGCCCTGCGGCCTCAATAAGTTTTGCAATTGTTTTTTCCGAATCTTTCGAACTTCCCACTTTCAATCCTCCTTGCCTGACAAACATTTAGGTCATCTGTTACAAACTAATATATGTAACAGATGACCTAAATGTCAAATTATTTTCAAGAAATCTTTTAAATAAATAATATTTCCGACGGATTGACATCCCTCCTGGTTTAACCTCGGACATGAGTTAGAAGCCGTACAATTGGTGGGATCTCAGGCTGGGGCGGTAGTGGGTGCTGAAAACGCGCATCCCATCCGCCATTTTGTTTTGCACAAGCAGCGCACTCCACCTGCACCGGACAAACGGAAGCCCTTATACTTGATGTAGAATTAGCACACGAAAACCCATACTCAGACCAGCTGTCACCCGTATTCGAGAACATTTCCCTGCAGAAATGATTCTGTTGCCACAATGGGTGCCTTACAGCCTCAGGTGGAAAGAGAATACGGGCAAGTTCGACAAGATCCCTATGAATCCGAAAACAGGGTACAATGCGAAGTCCAACCAGCCAAAAACATGGGGTAGCTTTGATGTCGCTGTCAAACGGGCGTTAAACCGCAAACTGGGTGGTGTCGGTTTTGTGTTCAGTGAGGATGACCCTTATGTCGGGATAGATCTCGACAAATGCATCGATGAAAATGGTGAGGTCGAGACCTGGGCATCAGATATCATTTCTGGACTGAATAGCTACACGGAATTGTCGCCATCGGGAAAAGGATTTCACATCCTCGGTCTAGGAAAGTTGCCAGCGCGTGGACATCGCAAAGACCGGATCGAGATGTACGATTCCAACCGGTTCTTTACGGTAACAGGCTTGGTAAATGGCAATTGCGAAATCATGGATATCCAGGATGTTCTTACGTCGTTCCATGAGAGAATATTTAAGAAGTCGCAACCTAAAGGTCGTAGTTCACCGCCTAAAGACAGAAATCCGCCTGATATGACAGATGATGCAATCGTCAGCAAAGCGGTATAAAATTCAAACATGCCATCAGTCGTCGTTGCCGTCAATTGAAAGGTGTTTGCACAGAGATTTACACGGGTTTCCCTGCGTAAATCTCTGTGCAAAAATAATTATTATTTCACCAAAACAACCTTTCGGGTGGCTGTGAAACCCGCAGACTCCATCCGGACAATATAGATTCCAGTTGAAACATTCTGACCATTCCAAACCACACTATGGTGACCTGCAATTTGCTGTGTGCTGATCAGTGTTGTAACCAACTGCCCGGTCATATCATACACCCTAACTGATACATACGCCTCAATCGGCATATCGTATAATAACGTCGTCTGTGCATTAAATGGGTTGGGATAAGGATGAGAGAAACCGAACTCGGTGGGGATTTGATTTTTATTTTCTGAGACTGATGTCGGAACTGGAACAATCAAATTCCTACGCTCATTCGATTCAGTGGTCAAATCTCCGTCA
>CAZAGU010000197.1:0-6504 GCA_964484805.1 uncultured bacterium | reverse complement strand
CTGTCGGAACAATCAGATTCGGCTGTTCAGCAAGTACAAGATGCGGTGCAACTGGGTCAAGACGGATAACACTCTTCCAGACATCTCGCCCAGAAACAAATTCAACCGTAATTTCCGGGGTTAATGCAGAACGCGCCATGCCATCTGGGCAAGCTGGCGAGATGGCAATCTGAATTTGCCCATCTCCCTGCGCTGTTTGTCCTGAGGCAATATCACCGTAGGAAATGTTGTTTTCACCAACGATTTCAACATACGGCGACAGACTGGCAAAGGTCGATGTAACGCCTTCAAGGTCTCTAGATCCAACATTCCCCGCATCAATCGAAACGTCATAGACCTCGCCGGGGTTGATGGCATCGTCATCGTTGCCTGAGACCTGCTCGTAGAGTACATCAGCCAGATCAATCTTAGAGACAGGCTGAGCAATGGCTATGCGGCTGAAATACGGGAGAATATCTCTTCCGGTGACAGTTACATAGAGCGAGTCACCACTGAATTGATGGTCTTGCGGGAAAACAAAGCGAACATGACCTTGAGCATCTGATTTTCCTGTCCACATCTCCATGCCGTCGTATTCGGCATATCCTTCGTCATTAAAATCGGGCATATCACCGGGAGCGTAAAGCGTTACTTGAGTTCCCGCGATGGGCTGATTGTTCAGCCGGGCATTTATCACGAGGTCAAGGGATGTCAACGAAGGTGATGCGTTCACCTCGTGAGCAACCCATACACTCTTTGGCACACCATTCCACCACATCAAGCCGGGATCGCCATAGAAATCGTTGTCTGTCTTAATGTGCAGATAAACCGGGTGGTTATAAGTGTGGAAATTCGGGAAGTATCTCTCCGCCGCTGTTACCGAATAGACATGCCCCCAGCCATAAGACATATCATGTTGGATAACATCCTTGATGAGCAACATCCAAACTGCTGATGTCGCAACTGTCGGCGGATCTCCCCAGCCACAGGTTGAGACGACAGGTCCTTTCAAGTGTTCAGCATCGCCAGTCCTCAGCATCGTCCAAGCGGCATACTCCCCATGCCCGCTGAAAACGAACTGAAGAGGAAATACTACATTGTCATTCACCCCATTCAGGTTCACGCTAAGGTAGAGGTTTTCTGCCCGTCCGAGCAGAAAATTCACACCATCATTCAACTGATCCTCAACAAATGGACCTATCCTTCTGCCATCTTGGTCGTATTCAAAGTCCTCGTAAAACCGAACATCATCAAAATTCTTGCTCTTCAGCACTTCCTCAGACCAACGGACATTTGTATGGATTGATGGATGCCATGCGCCGTTGATGCTGTTGCCCCAGTGCTGTGAAAAGACGGCACCCCGTGAAAGCCAACTGGTATCCTCAACATAAGGCGTGGCTTCATAGCCGAGTGTTCTGCCGACAAACAGAGCCAGTGTCTCGGGGCTACCGGCGCACCAGCGGGAAATACCCACATCCAGGTAGTTATCGTCCCCTTCGAGGCAAGCGTATTTGTAGTCGGCGTGGTATGGATCGCGCCAGACACTCTCGCCAACTTCGGCTGTTAAAATCCAGTTTGCCACGGGTGGATATGTGTAGAAATTGCGGTCGCCAACCAACAGAATCTGGTCGAACGGATCCTCGCCCTGATCAAGATATTCGTCATATCGCGCCTGAATCCCTGCTTTGATGGTGGCGGCATTGGCGCGAGCGATGTTGTCAGGAACGCTGTAAACATCAACCTTATAGCCACCCTTGCGTCGCCATTCGATAAAAGGCGCAATGTGTTCCACGCAGTTTTCATTGGCGACGATCAGATAATGCCCAACTTTACCGGGGCGTTCATCTTCTGCCGGATAATCGCGCAAAACGAACTCAGGATTATCCACCAAGGCGGATATGAACTTGCGGAATTCGGGGCTAATTTTGCGATTAGCGAAATTTCGGCTTTGCTCAGGATGGGCGGAAGGAGTGAAGTTCAACGTGGCATTCAGACGAGAATGCATCAGCAATTCATCGGACTGCTGGTCATATTGAACAGGAAAGACATCCAATTTGACCACACGCACGCCGCGGATGACGGCGGGTTCGGAAACAGTCGCCATAACTGCGGGAAACAATCCTTCGCCAGAATAAATGCCGTCTGCAATGCTGACATTGGCTTCGTCGTACAGATCAAGCGCGCCTTGAGCAGGGATGCTGTGGCTCTCGCCAGCATTGATTTCGACATTTACATCCACACCCCAGGGAATGGCAAAGAAGCGACTGACCATCGGCAACACAGGCTTGCCAGGAACGCATACCGAGCCGAGGCTCTCGTCTGTCTGGGACATTGCCACTTGAAAATCTGCCAGTGTGGCTACATCTTCAACTAAATTGACGTTTACTTGTATTACATTCAGATCAGCATTTTGATCGCTACTGACCATAAATGATTGACTTGAAGTAGCGACGGCAGGGATGCCGATCAAACAAACTGTTGTGATCAAAGCAAAAAACAGAACACTGAAAAACCGCATAGATACCTCAAATTAGCTCTGGGGTTGGACGACTGAAGAGAGAAAACAAGATCATGTTTGCATCAAAGTTACTTGAAATAATACGCTTGAGTAACTTTGACATTTCTTAATCTGGAGAAATAATTCAATTATTGTAAACTTCCAGTGATTTTCATCCCGTCGTTGCGAGAAGGGCTTTAGCCCGCCGAAGCAATCTCATAAAAGTTTGAGAATCACCCTCACAATCATCGAGCATGCCAAACGCCTCCCAACCACGTCGTACCGGCGAAAGCCGGTACCCAGAATTTCATTTTTCAGGGTCATTCATCCTTATGTCATACCTGCGAAGGCAGGTATCCACCGCATTCATCCCTAGTTCTTAATTCACAACAGATTAAACTTATTAAACGGATTAAGGAAAATACAATTTCAATGCGATGGATGCCAGCATTCGCTGGCATGACAGTGGAATTCTTCCGCTTTTTCCGTCAGGAGAAACATGTCCAGCAAGCTGGACATGCCACAATACTAGGTGCGAAAACCGCGCTAACTCACCATTCATCCATCCGGGCGTTCACCGCCGAGCTGTATATGGATCCGAAGGTATAACTGAGCCCCACCTGCCCGCTGTAATTGAAGCTGGTCTCCAATTCACGCCTTTCCAGCAGGATGTCCTCGTCGGAAGCGCCGCCGCGTCGCAAGGCGATTTGATCGTGGATGACCGAGGCGTTGCCGAAGAGACCCAATGACAAACCTTCAGCAAGCCGCAGCGACAGATTCGAACTGAACGTTAGCCGCTGCATGTCAAAGTCGCGGAAGAAATGGGAAAATGCCAGTGAAGCGCTGGCGGATCCCCAAGGCTCGACGTAATCCAGTATGATCGAAGCAAATTCCTTAGTGACAGTTTCCTTCAGCTTCTCGTAAATAGTCTCTTCGGTATAGTCGTAGTAGGTCAAATTCAGACCGTATTGCAGCCGTAATTGCCGGGAGGTGGACTGCGAATAGGGATAGAGATTGTATTCCGCGGCAAGGTTGTTATAGATCATCAGGTCGGTGTTCCTGAAGGTCGATTGCCTCTCACGGTTGTACAGCCCCACGCCCCAATGCTCGCCCAGCGATTTGATCGCATAAAAGGTGTAAACATAGTTCTTCGAGTCGCTCTTGTACACTCCATCGTCGAGTTCGTACCGGCTATAGGTAACGCTGCTCGCCGCCGTGCCGTTGAGCCGCCACCAGTCGGTGGTATGATTCGCGCTGACAATGTACATATAGCCGTTGTTAGAATAAGCCTTCTCGCCATCGAAGTATCCCATCAAATCCATCGAGAACGCCCACCCCTTCCAGCGATCCTCCTTCGGCGGCTCGATCCCAGATTCTGCGTGGTATGATACGTCGAGATTGTCCGCCAGACCGGCGCGAGTCAGATACCTCACCAGACCAATCTGAAGCATCCGGACGATCTCAACGCGTATTGATTCCTCGGTTGAAGTTGGGAGTGTTTTCCACTTGAGAGTGTCGGACATACCTTCCAACCGCCCCAGTCCCAACAGGCGCCAGGTCCACTCGACTCCGAAAGCGCCGGTCGATTCGTGGGTCAACAGGGCATGGACGTCAGCATCATGCCGATCTCTCACAAAACCGAACCAGGGGAGGGCGGTTTGGATGTAGTCGGTGTAGGTGGTGTAGCCGTCGAGGTACAGCGAAAGTCGCCGGGTGTGGGTTGTTGTATCGGAGGCTGTTGGCGGAGTCTCAGCGTGGATGCTGATAACACTGACGAGGAAGGTCAGTAAAAGGAGGGGCTTCAGCCCTAGAATGCGTTGCATGGTTGTTTTCCTTCTCCTTAGAGGTTTGGATTATTTAATATGGATGAATTTTTCGCTCTTGTCAAGGAAGAACCTCGGCAGAATACAGAATCCCAAGCCGTGGTAATTCCCGCGAAGGCTGGAGCTCATCGCATTAGCATGGTATTTTCCCTAATCCGTTTTCTCTGTTTCTCTGTTGTGAATTAATAAAATCTCAAAAAAAATAGCCACGCCCAGAAAACTGAGCATGGCTATTATTTATTTTGGAGGTGTTTGAGGGCAAACTTAACGAAATAGCTTAAAAGTAAGTGGGCCATTCTTCTGTTTTTTTGCAACGGTCAATGAAATCGCTCAGCGGAATATCATCTTTGATGAGCATTCGCATATCATCTGCAACCGTAAGCCATTTGATGAATACATCTGGGTTAGAATTTAAACGAACCTCATAAACCAGAGTATCGTTGATGAAATCACCCACACCATCCCGCTGGAAGTACTTGTTGCAGGACGCAATAAATTCTTTGGTCGCTTGCCGGGCATCATAGACCGACATAGAGTTTACTCGTAATGTCATCGTCGTGCGGAATGGCTGAGTCAACTCAACCCGCCGCCGCTCAATTTTCAGATCAGCGCTGACAAAATCTTTCAAGTCGCGTGGAATCAATCGTCCTCCACCACAACCAATCAAATAAACCATAGCTATCACACCAACCCAGAGAAAAACTGCTCGAAAATGATGTCCGGGTTGAGAAATTAACTTCGATTTTGACATTGGAACTAAACTCCTTGTTTTAACCTTAGTAAATTATCATTGGAGAGGGGCCCTGCCCCACGGTGTAGCTGTCCACACGATCTGCGCCGATAATTTTATCAATCCGGTTTGCAGTGTAGCAGGACACATACACTTCGTTTTCAGGACCAAGTGCAACGCGCATTGCTCCACGCCCAACTTCAATGGGATTGTCCGGACCATTAAGAATCAATCCAGTGGAAGCATTGTAGCGGAACACCAGCCCCGGATCCGCATCCCAACCGCCGGCGGCAACGTAAGCAATGTCGCCTTCGTTGATGACAATATCGCCGGGTTCTGAACCGATATTATTGATGACCTGAACCACTTCATTCAGAAGTGGATTAATAATCCACACTTGCCCAGCTTGGTCACTGCCGTTTCCAGAGCAAACTACATGAAGTCTGCCTGTCTGGTCAACAGCCATGTACTGAGGATTTGTGCCAACAGAAATGGTGGTGTCTATAGCTTCAGTTAGGGCGTTCACGACCAGCACCTTGCCTTGCTCGTAAGTCTCTAAGACGGGGTCGTAGCCTGAGTCACAGATATAAAGATATGAACCGATGACTTCGATGTCTGCCAAAGATTTGCCGACCTCTTCGAGAGTGTAGCGAGGTCGGTCGGTCAACAGATCATAGACCGAAATTGTGCCGTCAGCGTAGTTGGTGATGTAAATTTTCTCATCATTGTAAATCGCGCCAAATTTTGGCGAACGCGTGCTGTTTCTACCGCCAACATAAAGTGTGTCTTCAAGGATGAGAGTAGTTCGATTGACCACGCGCACCTTACTCATTGTGTGTGAGCCGGAATTGATTATATACAGGAAATCGCTCCACGCGATGATGTCGTTGGGAGCGTCGCCAAGCATAAGAGCATCAACATTGCTGACCGATCCCGTGCCAAGATCAACCATGCTTATTGTGCCGATTCCACCGGAGTGATTCGCCACGAGGAGAATCGGATTGATTTCCGGTGTATTATTTGGGCTGGTAGTGTCATCTTTACAACCTGCAGTCAGCATAAGTAAAAGCATCAGGCAGAGAGACAGTAGCAAGGAATAAAATTTACTCATCAAAGTCCTCTTGTGGGAATTATTAAATCTGAAAGTTTAATTTATAAAATAACTCTCAGAACAGCAAATGCTATCTTTAAAGAGTAAACTAATTATTTCTTCTCAATGTTCCCCGATAAATACTTACAGTTAAATTCTCCGATAGCGTGCTTGGTGGTTAGCAGAATCCTGGAATGAAGGGGCTTCTGACTTGACCGTAAACCCAGAGAGCGTTAATCAGGGTTTTCTTCCTTATGTCATACCTGCGAAGGCAGGTATCCATCGCATTCATCCCTATCCGTCGTTGCGAGAAGGGCTTTAGCCCGACGAAGCAATCTCATAAAAGTTTGAGTATCACCTTCACAAAATTCGAGTGCTTTCGCCG
>CAZAGU010000196.1:0-6506 GCA_964484805.1 uncultured bacterium | reverse complement strand
CACAAATCCACCCTCTGGTCCAACTAGTGGTTATTTTGATTGGTTAATTCTTAACGATAATTAGTAAACAATAGTTGGTGAGAGCTTCGGCTCTCACCAACTTAAGCTTGGAGCTACCATGAAACATATCATTACCATTCTTCTGACATTAATCTGCTTGCCGATCATTGCCTTCGCTGTTCCACCTGTGGAATGGATTCACTCCTACGATTATGGTGGTGACGAGGCATTTTGGGACATTTACGATGTACCGAACGATGGGTTCGCTCTATGCGGCTGCCGTTGTAACCACGGTGAAATAAATAATGGTGATGCTCAAGGGGATATGTTAATCGTTCGAGTAGGCGAGGATGGGCAGGAACGCTGGAACCATATCCGAGACTTAGACGATGGTCGAGGCTATCTGGAACATATCATTGAGACTGATTCTGCCACGTTTATCACCGCCGGATTTAATCTTCAATTTGAAGGCAATCACGAAGATTTTAACACCGCTGCTTTGCACGTTGATCAGAACGGCGAATTAGTATGGTATCGTGAATTTGGCGACGGTGAGCTTTACTCCGTAATTGAGTTAAAAAGTGGAGAATTCCTATTTGCTGGCAGCTCAGAAGATCAAAGTTGTTTAATCTGCACCGATTTTAACGGAAATGTCATTTGGGATGATGTTTATGGAGACTTCAGAATCAGTGTCTTTTATGCCATGCGTGAAACTCAAGGTGGAGTTGTGGTTGTCGGATATTGCTGGAGTGGCAACGGTTACAATATCTGGGTTTGTAAAATTTCGTTTGATGGAGAAGTGATCTGGGAACGAATACACAATATTTCAGATTTTGATATGGGTCTGGATGTTTATGCCTGTCGCGATGATGGTTTTCTAATCGGCGGTAAAACTCTACAAGCTGGGATGAACAATCCTCATCGCGCGCTAATCTTAAAAATTGATGACGAGGGCGAGCTTATTTGGTCGCGGGTGATGACCGTCAACCAAGGAGAATCTTACAGCGAATGTAAAAGTATTATTGCGATGCCTAATGATGACATAGTGATTGTTGGGAAAACAGCCAGTTCACTCCAAGGAGAAAACTCCCTTCCATACGCCAAACGAATTTATAGTAATGGACAATCTGACCGATGGACAAGTATGTTCGACTTTGGAGAGGTTGAAGGTTATCAATCTGGACGTAATTGGTTCCGCTCAGTAATTGCCGATAATCAGGAAAGTTTGGTCTGTGCAGGTTCTGTCAATAATGCTGACAATGACCGCCAGCTTGATGGGTTATTGCTCAAATTATTGCCTGATGTTGTCAATCCTCAGTTTATTTCATGGACTCCTGAAGACACAATCTTGACCGTCCTTGTTGGCGACACAATTGATTTTCGTGTTGAAGTAGCGGACGATAATTTGGATGAAATTTCATACACTTGGACTTTGGCCGAGGATGAAATTAGCCGAGTTGACTCTGCGCGAGTTATTTTCGCTGAGTTAGAAGAATGCGAAGTAAGGTGCGTTGTATCTGATCCCGAACTTTCAATCCCCATCACCTGGCACATCACCGTCTCAGACTTTTTCATCCGCGAAACCGCTCCCGACACCCTTCACATCACCGCCCGTCGGGGGAGCACACACTGCCCTTCACGCTTGATGTCGCGTGCGTTGAGCCGGATGCGCCCACTATCGAGTGGTCAACGGTCAACCGCGATAACGACCGCGAATATCTGGGCGAAGCGGATTCGATTGACGTGCTGTTCGATCTCGCTGGCGAGTGGGCTGTCGAAGCTGAAGCGATCTGGGGTGAAGAGCGTGAATCCGTTCGCTGGGATGTCTCCGTCCGCTCCGCCGTCTGGTGGTGGATGCCGCATGAGGACGCGATCTCGGTCAATCAACACGAACGAGGCGATTTCTCAGTCTTTCCCTTCGACCCGGACTCGGATAGTTTGAGCGTGGCTTGGTGGCTTGATGGCGATTCGCTGGATTGTGTTGCCGAAGCCTTGTCGCTTGATTTCCCAGACCTTGGCGAGCACAGCTTGACGACTATCGTCCACGATGGCATTGAAGCCGACACGATTCACTGGCAGATCACCGTCAACGACCCCGGCGGCGTGTTTGACGGGAACGCCATCCCGAATGAGCTGGCGTTATTCCCTCCCGCACCCAACCCGTTTAACAGCACAACCACCATCGGCTACTCGTTGCCCGCGGCGGGAGCTGTGTCGCTGACGGCGTATGATCTTTCTGGCCGTGAAGTGGCAAGATTGGCGGATGGCGTGATGTCCGCGGGAGCGCATGAAGCGGTCTGGGTGGCGGACGGGATGGCTAGTGGTGTGTATGTGGTGAAGCTGGATGCTGGAGGGAAAGCTCTGATGAGCAAAGTTGTGCTGGTAAGGTAGCCCGGAAGCGACTGCATTCCGGGGTGAAATCCCTGACGGCGGGTGGCATGTCCGGCTTGCTCGGTAACCCAGATTGAGTGTTTTGGCATTCCCACGCAGGAGCGTGGGAACGAGTAGCTTCCAACAGTCCACCTTGTTCCCATGCTCCTGCGTGGGAACAATTAACAGTGGACAAAGTCCGCTGTCATGCCTTATTTTTTCTCCTCATCCCCAACTTGATTGGGCATCCAGTGAAACGTTTTCAGGAATTTCTTCCTTAAATAATTTGTTGAATCTGTTTCATCTGTTGTGCATTTTAATACCCTCGCAAAGCCTCGGGCTTCGCCCTAATACCGCGCTGGATTCAAAATAAAAATCGCCCAGCCCAGATATTCCCTGCCATAGCGAAAATAGTCGTCCTGAATCTTACGCAAAAATCCCGCAACTTCCTTGAAATCTGCATGATCGGGATTTTCTTCCATCCACTGAATCAAGCCAAACCAGTTGGTTGATTGATAATTATCCCATTCGTCCTCAGTTGACCTAAGCATGTATTCCAGATCATACCCCTCTTCCCGAATGATCTTCAACAACTCCATCTCGGTATGAACCTTTTCGGATTGGGCGTATTCCGGCGGCACACGACTGTTTCGCCAGTATAGCTCACCGACCACCAGTTTCCCGTTCTCGTGAACTGCTTCCTTCATCCCTTTCAATGCTGGACGAAACCCCTTCCAAATAAAGGTGGAACCGAGACAAACCGCCACATCAAATTTTTCTCGGTTCGTGGGATATTCCGCCCCGTTGGCGCAGACAATGCGAATATTATTGCCAAAACCACGCTCACCCATCTTCTGACGCGCTCGTTCGCAGGCGTGTTCGCGGATGTCGATCCCAACGCCTGTTATCTCATTATATTCACCCCACAGCGCCAGTGTTTCGCCATAGCCACAGCCATAATCAATCACGCGCATTTCTTCATTCAGCCCCAGAACAGTGCCCGCCGCGAGCAATTTATCTGTGTTGGTAGGATTGACTATCTCAAGATAGGTCTCGGAAATGTTTACAAGATCGAAAAATTTCATCATTGCTCTCTAAAAATGATCAAAACAGATTGGCTTCGGCGCGTTGAACATCCGCTTCAGGAAGCCGGTGTCGCCCTTGCCTTCAAGCTCGACCATGCCAAACAGAACCGCATCAGTGAACTTAAGCGCTCCCCAATACATCGCTGAAAATGTGGCAATGTCCGTGCTGAGTTGAATATCCGCCACCTGAGCCGCCGGACAAAAATCAACCTGCCCGTTCTGAAGCTCAATGGTAATCGGCTCTGAATTGAGCGGATTCAATTTGTCTTGAATCTTCAATGTAACCTTGCCAGTGGCATCGCCCAGCTTCCCATATACCTTCAGCACACGCCGCAACTGCACAATTCTTCCCATCAGCGTGGATCCAATGGTGGCAGTCTCCGCGCCCAGAACCATGTTCTGATTACCGCCGGGCATCAGCGGCTCCTTGAGCAGTTGTTCGAGCGGCAATCCCACCTGATCCGGCAAGATAATAGACTCAATCTGGTCGGTCTGAGCGCTCAGGAAACCGAGCAAGCCATGCAATGCCCGCCGGCTGTTCCAGACGAAATCCCATATCGTCATATCGGAAGTCATGAACGCCTTATCCCACGGATGCGGCTTGTAGCGAAATGTCAGATAGCCTTCAACCTCGCCGCTCGCCGGATCGGTGTAAGCGTAGCAGTGGGCATTCTTAAAAACTACTTCATACCAATAGGGGTCATCACGGGCGAGCAATCCATTCTGGCGTAGGGCGTACTGATGATAGCATTTCATCACAGCTTCATATTCTTCCGATGTGATGACTGGCTGAACATCCACCCGCTCAGGGAAGTCGGGCAAATTCCGCGGCGCAAACTTAAAAACCGTGTTTCGCCCGATCACGCCCCAGCCCATCTTATGATAAAACGAATGCCGGAAAGGATGCAGAATCGACAGCGGCATGTTGGTCTGATCCATAATCTCGACCGCCTTCGCCATCATCTGATATGCAACGCCGCCACGACGAGCTTCCGGTGGAACTCCTACGATCCCAATACCTCCGGCAGGCACCATCGCGCCGCCTCGGTACATCCTGAATGGATAGAGCGCGAACATTCCAACCAGCCTGTTATTCGCTTCGCAAACCCAATGGTCTTCCAGACTGATGCGAGGATTGCCTCGGAAGCGTTCAATGCGCTCCTCAAGGGTGACTTTGTCGTTGGGATAGCATTGATTGTGAATACGCCCCATCTCCGGGCGGTCTATGTCGCGAGCACGGCGTATGACCAGATCATTTGTGGTAAAAGGCATAAGCTTCTGTGAAGTTAATTTACGGAGACTCAGGCTTCTGTTGGTCGAATATCAATTTCCGTAATTGAAGCTCGACGGTCAAGGCAGAGAATTTCGCCAATCATTCTGGCGATATCTTCAGGTTTGATAAATTTTTCAGCATTGACAGACTTGCCGGCATGAGCGAAAAAGCCAGTGTCCGTTGGACCAGGATGAACCGTCAACATTCGGATATTCTGACCATTCAGCTCCATCCGAATGACATCTGCCATCATCCTGAGGCTGGCTTTGGTTGCGCCATAGACTGAATCCGCCCATACTGGCTGCCGAGCCGCACCGGACAGAACATTGACCACATCACCGCCGCCACGCTCGATCATGCGCGGAATCAGCGCACGCATCAGCGCAAAAGGCGCTCGGACATTCAGCGCGAACATCCTGTCGTACTCGGTCTGAGTGTGCTCAAGGAAAGACTTCAGGTAGCCGATTCCCGCATTATTCACCAGAACGTCAACGCCCCCGCGCCATGATTCAGCATCATGAATGATCCGGTTCATATCGGTTTCATTGGTCAAATCACCCGGCAGAGCGACTGCATCGCCACCATCCTTGTTTATCGCCTGCACCACATCGAGAAGCTTGCTTGCTGAGCGCGCGGTGATAATCACGGCATAACCAAGGCGGGAAAGCTCCCTTGAAACAGACAGACCAATCCCTTCTGAAGCGCCAGTAATCAGCGCAACAGGATTCGGTTGTAATTCTTTAACAGTCATAATGTTACATCTATGTTGGAAGCAGAAATCATGCGTCAGACAGCTTTTGCTTCGCTGGTGATTACTTCGCGAACTCCCGGCACCATTTGCTTGAGATACTGCTCCACACCCATTTTCAGGTGCATTTTTGACATTTCACAATCTTGGCAAACACCGCTCAGGCTCACCTCAACAGTTCCATCTTCTTTAACATCAACCAGATGTATGTCCCCACCTTCACTGGTAAAAGATGAACGAAGCTGGGCAATCGCTATTTCAACTGACCGCTTATCTAAAGTCATTATGAATCCTTAAAAACACCAGCCGGTATAATTCCGGCTTCATTCTTTTTGTATGTCAACCACCAATAAGGTGATATGAATTGCGGCAATGGATATTTGAACTTACGTTAAAAAATGCGAGTGAAAACAACTTTCTTCAGAATCCAATCTTAAATATATCATTTTTTTTCACAAATCTCAATAAGCAGAAGACTAAACCTGACTTTCCTTAGAAATCGAATCTGCCCAGTGCTCGGGAAATCTTATCCAAACAGGCGTGAAAATACTTTCCACAAATTGCACGAAGGTTCGCTTTGTGAAGAATGTTGAACAAATCCACAGCGAACTTTGTCCGCTGTCATGCCAGCGAAGGCTGGTATCCAGTGTTTTCCTCTTCTCCCCGTCGTACTGGCGAAAGCCGGTACCCAGTTTTGATATTTCAGGAATTTCTTCCTTATATTGCTCCAGCGAAGACTGGCATCCATTGCTTTGAGAATGGAATTTATCCCTAATCTGTCAAATTCGTTTCATCTGTTGTGAATTTCGATTTACTCGTTCCCACGCTCCTGCGTGGGAACGCCAAAATTCTCAACCTGGGTTCCCGCTTTCGCGGGAACGACGATACAGGAGGCGTTTGGCGTGCTCAATGATTGTGAAGGTGATTCTCGAACTCTCATGAGATTGCTTGAGCCTGTCTTGAATTTTGTGTAACTAGTGCCAGACCGAAAAGCACCAAATCAGGAAAAAACGGCACATCTTAAAAGATA
>CAZAGU010000195.1:0-6574 GCA_964484805.1 uncultured bacterium | reverse complement strand
TGCGCGATCATGATCTTTTGACTCCAAAACGCCGTCGTCACGGGGCGCAGACGACTTATTCACACCATCATTTTCACAAGTACTCCAAATTGTTGAAAGATAGGGAGATAACAGTCCCAAAACAAGCGTGGGTCAGCGATTTGACATACGTTCGGACGGACGATGGCTTCCTTTACGTTTCGCTGATTACGGATGCCTGGTCGCGCAAAATCGTCGGTTACGAAGGGTCTAACACGCTGGAAGCGACGGGTTGCCTGAAGGCTATGCGCATGGCGATAAAGCAGTTGCCGCCGGGAGCTCATCCGGTTCATCACAGTGACCGTGGCATCCAGTATTGTTGCGGCGAATATGTGAAAGAACTGGAAAAACAAGGCATTGCGATCAGCATGACGGAGGAGAATCATTGTTACGAGAACGCGAAGGCTGAGCGCGCGAACGGCATTTTGAAGCAGGAATATGGGCTTGGCGCGACGTTTTTATGCCGGGAACATGCCGTAGCAGCATTGGGTGAGGGTGTTTATTTGTACAATGATCGTCGCCCGCATACGGCGTTAAAGTACCGCTTTTCATCCGAAGTGCACGGCACGGCTGCATGAGGATGTGATCCCACAACGGGAAAACTATCAACAAACGTGTCAACTTTTTTTAGGACGGGACAACGGTGGCTCTGGCATTCTTGATTTATTGAAATCGTTCGGCGCTCCAGCGAAGGCTGGAACCCAGGGCTTTCATCCCAAGTCTCTTTATTCACAACAGATTGAACAGAGAAAACAGATTAGGGAAAAATGCAATTAAGAGAAGCATGTCCGGGCAAGCCGGACATGCCACCCGGAAGATTGCTTCGCTTCGCAATGACGGGATGAAAGCAATGGATACATGCCTTCGCAGGTATGACATAAGGAAGAATGACCTGAAAATCAAAACCGGATACCCGCCTTCGCGGGTATGACAGCGTGTTGGTGCGTTTAGCACGTTCGACACAAGTGAAGTTGATTCTCGAACTTTTATGAGATTGCTTCGTCCGGCTAAAGCCGTCCTCGCAAAGACGGTAAAGAAGAAATCCCTGATTAACGCTCTCTGGGTACCGGCTTTAGCCGGTACGACGAGGAAGGGATGAAAGCACTGGATACCAGCCTTCGCTGGTATGACAGAAAGACGCGCCGAGTTGTCTGTATTTTTTAAGCTGGTCGTTAAGGACAGAGTGCTCCCGGAGGTTGTCCGGACAGGATTTGAGGGTTGTCGAATGTGGAATCGCTGGATGCAAATGACCATCCACTAAAAGTCTATCTATCTAAAAAAATCAATGTCTTGGCTATGGTACTTTAAGATCAGGATAAAAAAAACGAAACGGCTATCGACGTGAACACGCACAACTGAGCCGCAATGTAAAAAAAATCAACGGTTTGTCAAAGGCTTTTTGTGTTTTGTGCTCAAACCATGATATATAAACATACCGACGGGTTGTCAAGGGGTTCCATGATAAAAAATGTTCAGCATTGAGTGGCATTATCTGGCAAGCCTGACCTGTCACCCGCTCGTCAATATTTTCCAAAATCCAAACAAAACCACAATGCTTCACCTCTGCCTCACAATAAATCCATGTTTGCAAATTTTGCCTATAGAAGGTATATTATTTAGTTCATCCAAAGAGAGCAAAAATGAAAAAACTTTTTTTAATTGACGGCACCGCACTCATCTTCCGCAGCTTCCACGCCTTCGCCAGCACCCCGATGACTTCAAAAGGAGTGGACGTGGGCATGGTCTATGGTTTTTTGCTGTCGTTGCTGTCCTTCCTCCGCAAAGAGAACCCCGATTATCTGGCGATTGCCTTCGACACGGGCGCTCCCACATTCCGGCATAAAATGTATGATTCCTACAAAGCCAACCGACCACCACTCGACCCCGGAATCGCCGTTCAACTGCCCATCCTCTACGAAATTGTTG
This sequence comes from uncultured bacterium, assembly GCA_964484805.1. GTDB lineage: Bacteria > Electryoneota > AABM5-125-24 > Hatepunaeales > Hatepunaeaceae > CAZAGU01. The sequence goes on along the minus strand of CAZAGU010000195.1, from coordinate 4,630 downwards.
ACCTGCTGAACATCCCGCAGATCGCAATGGAAGGCTGGGAAGCTGACGACGTGATGGGAACGCTCGCCAAGCGCGGCTCGGAAGCTGGGTTGGAGGTATATCACGTTACCGGCGACAAGGATTTCTTTCAGCTTGTCAATGACAAAGTCTTCGTCTATGCTCTGCCAACCAAAAAAGCGCGCAACGGAGCGATTTACGATGCTGAAGGTGTGAAGGAAAAATTTGGCGTTTATCCCAATCGCGTGATCGACGTGCTGGCTCTAATGGGCGATTCGTCCGACAACGTTCCCGGCGTGCCAAAGGTGGGACCTAAAACCGCTGTGAATCTGATTGATGAGTATGGTGATTTCGACGCGGTACTGAAAGCCGCTGAAGGCATGAAGAAATCCAAAGTCCGCGAGAATCTGATCGAATTTGCCGATCAGGCGCGACTGTCCCGCGAACTGGTGGTCATCGACACCGATGTGCCGGTAAATCTTAAGGCGGACGAGCTCAACTATGGGCCAATCAACAACGCCGCCATCAGGCAAAAGCTCGCCGAGATGGATTTCCTCTCGATCTTAGATCAGCTGGACGATTTGGAGCCGCTTGAGGTTGACGATGTCACGGACGAACATCAATATCATACTGTGGCGAATCAGAATGATCTGCGAACGCTAATCCGCACTCTCGGATCAGCACCGTTGATTTCGTTCGACACCGAAACGACCTCGCTTGACCCGATGCAAGCCGAACTTGTCGGTTTATCATTCGCGGTGGAAGAGGGCGAAGCATGGTATATTTCCGTCAACCATTTCGCGAAAATGCCCGCCGCCTATCAGATTCACAATGTCCCGAAACTTAGGCCCGGAACATCGCCGGAGTTAGCGTATATTCTTGAAAAATTGCACCCGATTCTTAGCGATCCCACCCGCCCCATGACCGGGCAGAATTTGAAATATGACATGCAGGTGCTCGCTTGCTACGACATTCCCTTGCGCGGTGTTGTTTTTGATACTCTTATCGCGTCATTTCTGCTCGACCCAGCTCGGCAGCATAATCTGGACGCGTTGGCACAGATTCATCTTGGGTTGACCAAGATTCCCACCACAAAACTGATCGGCAGCGGCTCCAAACAAATTTCCATGCTGGACGTGGAACTGCCGGAAATTTCGGAATACGCCTGCGAAGATGCTGACGTTGCCCTGCGCTTGACGAAGCTCTTTCAGCCTCGCATAGATCAGGACAACATGACCAAGATTTTTCGCACTCAGGAACTGCCGCTGATCGACGTGTTGCTGACCATGGAGCACAATGGCGTGGCGCTCGATTTTGACCTGCTGAAAAGTATGTCGGTGGAGTATCAGGCTGAAATCGAAGTGCTTCAGGTTGAAATTTATAAGATCGCCGGTGAGGAGTTCAACTTGAACTCTACTCAGCAACTGGCTGAAATTCTCTACAATAAGCTGGGCTTGCCGTCGGGGCGCAAGACAAAATCGAGCTATTCGACCGACATTACCGAGCTTGAACGCTTGGCTCCTGTGCATGAACTGCCAGCGAAGCTGTTGCGCTATCGGCATCTGGCTAAGCTGAAATCAACATACATCGACGCTCTGCCGTTGCTGGTGAATCCCTACACCGGGCGAGTTCACACGACATTCAGTCAGACAGTCGCGGCAACGGGGCGGCTCTCGTCGAACGACCCGAACCTGCAGAACATTCCCATCCGCTCTGAAGAAGGCGGGCGCATCCGCAAAGCGTTCATCGCTGGCGAACCCGGCTGGAAGATTATTTCCGCCGATTATTCGCAAATTGAACTGCGGATCATGGCGCATCTTTCCGGCGACGAAAAGCTGATTAAAGCCTTCCGCGATGGCAATGACATTCACACGACCACCGCGGCGTGGATGCACGATGTGCAGGTGGAATTCATCACGCCTGATATGCGCCGGCAAGCCAAGGAAGTCAACTTCGGCGTGCTCTACGGCATGGGCGGCTTTGGTCTGGCGCAACGTCTGGGCATTTCGCGCAAACGCGCCGATGCGTTCATCGAGAGTTATTTCACCAAATTCGCGCGGGTTAAAGAATTCATCAACGAGATCATTGCCCAAACCCGCAAGGACGGCTACATCACGACCATGATGGGGCGCAAACGTCCATTGCCTGAGATCAACGCCAAGGCAGTCCGGGTGCGGCAGAACGCCGAGCGGGTTGCCATCAACACGCCAATTCAGGGATCGGCGGCGGATTTGATGAAGCTCGCTATGATTGAGGTCTGGCAGATGATGCAGGACGAGGATTTCGCAGCGCGGATGTTGATTCAGGTGCATGATGAGCTGGTGTTTGAAGCTCCGCCGGACGAGGTGGATGAATTCTCAAAGCGTGTGTCCGAAGTGATGAGCGGCGCGATGACGCTCGACGTGCCGCTGGTGGTTGACGTGAACCACGGCGATAACTGGCTTGACGCGCACTAAGGGGAGCTTGTGGATACTGCGGATGAATGCCACTGTCATGCACACCACCCGTCATTGCGAGCGAAGCGAAGCAATCCCTTTCCGCAGCGGACAACGTCCGCTGTCATACCAGCGAAGGCTGGTATCCAAGGCTTTAAAGATTTTCTCCTCGTCATATTGATTCAGTCTGTGACCTGGGAGCGATAGTATTCATTGTTTTAAAAGGGTTCTAATGCCCCAATATTACGTTTACATCCTTGCCAGCAAAAAGTTTGGTACACTTTACATAGGTGTGACCAGCGATCTTATTAAGCGTGTAAGCCAACATAGGCAAGGCGTGGTTGAAGGCTTTACAAAGCGACATGATGTGCATAATTTGGTGTATTTTGAAACGACCAGTGATATTCAGACAGCACTTGAACGGGAAAAGCAATTGAAGGCATGGAAGAGAATTTGGAAAATCAGGCTTATTCAAGAAGCTAACCCTGATTGGGACGATCAATATGCTTCGTTGATTTAAGTGGTTATTTGATGTGGAAATCACAAAAAGATGAAAGCCTTGGATTCCAGCCTTCGCTGGAATGACAGTGTGTTGGTGTGTCGAGCGAGCTCGATTAATTTTAGGGTGATTCTCGAACTTTCATGAGATTGCTTCGTCCGGCTGAAGCCGTCCTCGCAATGACAGCCTAGGGTGTGTTTGACGCGCTCAATAATTGATGACGTTTATACTCGTTCCCACGCTCCTGCGTGGGAATGCCGGGTGGCGTGTCCGACTTGAAATACCCGTCATTGTTAGCGAAGCGAAGCAATACCTTTCCGCAGTGACCAACGTCCGCTGTCATTCCCGGCTTGATTGGGTCATTGGCTTGCCACTGTTCACCTCTGGTGGACAGCATCCAGAGAGCGTTAATCAAGTCATTCTTCCTTATGTCATACCAGCGAAGGCTGGTATCCAAGGCTTTGAGAAAAAAAATGCACAACCGATTGAACGGATTTTTTGCAGTGTCCATCTTCCCTAATCTGTTTTCCCTGTTTAATCTGTCGTGAATTCCTTTTTAAGGAAGAATAACCCTGAAAATCAAAACTGGGTTCCCGCCTTCGTTGGAATGACAGTGTGTTGGTGCGTCGAGCGAGCTCAATTAATTGAGTGTCAGAATTCGCGGATAGATATACCCCGGAATGCAGTCGCTTCCGGGCTACACAACATAAGACTAAAGAAAAAACAAAACACATTTCAGGAAGGCATTTTGACAAATCGTAAAATAAAAGCTTCCGTTTATCTTTTATTCCTGTTAGCATTGATTAGCACTCAAATTCTAACAGGTTGTACAACAACATACTGTTTATCTCCGGTACCTTGGGAAGATAAGGAGCAATCTTGCTTTTGGGCTAATGGCGATGAAGTAGCATTTTCTAAATGCGAGAATTCTGAGGTTGCTCTTTACATTTTAAAAACGGAGGAGAATGAGTTGTTATTACATATCTTATATAAAAACACCTCAGATACACTCGTTGATGTATTTCCCGATCAAATTAGAATCAATTTCTATAATGATCACGGCGCTACCGGTAATGTTTTCGTTTATGATGCAAACGATTACATTAAAAAAATGAAACGCAAGCTTGCATGGCAACAATTTGGAATCGTGTTAAGGTCAATCTCTCAATCCATTAAGTCAAGAACATCTACAACATACGCGACAGTAGGAAATCAGTCCGTATATTTAAAGACTCATGATATAGCTAAGCAAGCGCTGGTTAATCAACAGAATCAAGAAAACATGAGGCGAGTAATTGAGCAAGGTGAGATACTAAATGCATCAGTTGAAATGGGCTTGATCAAACGAAATACTCTTTCCCCCGGTTATTACATCGAAGGAAATGTAATGGCAAAATTCAAACGAGGTCATAGGTACATCGTTACTATCCCATTTGGAGACGATAGGCATGTAATTGAGTTCAGACACTGAATATTGGATATTTCCAAAAAGTACAAAGATTTGAATGTATGCCTTGCAGGAGCGACAGTGAAAGGTATTTCGAATGATGTCAACCAATGGACTATCGCAATCTGTGGATAGGATTTCTCCCCGGCACACAGTCGCTTCCGGGCGACGGTTCCCGAACTGTGCGACTGATTTATGTTTCGCCTGATATTCCCCCAAATCCCCCGCTCCCAAACAGAGAGCTGAAATGAA
>CAZAGU010000194.1:0-6582 GCA_964484805.1 uncultured bacterium | reverse complement strand
TACCTCCACATTTTAAGGGATGCCGGGCTTGATCCGCACTTTGGGGTCATTTTCGGCTCACAGGCACGCGGAAATACTCATAAGTGGAGTGATATTGACGTGATGGTAATTTCGCCACGCTTTGATCCACCGCGCAATCGAAAAGACAAAGATCTGCTCTGGACATCAGTTCTTGACGTTGATAAACGCATCGAGCCAGTTGCTTGCGGAGCGGTGCAATGGGAGCAAGACGACGGAACACCAATCTTCGAGGTTGCCAGACGTGAAGGGGTGATTGTGGATATATAGGAAAGGCGGCATTATGCCAACTTTGACCATCAAGTCAGATAAACCAATGGTCGTCATTCCCATTGAGGAGTGTGAATCGATGCGCGAGACCATTGAGATTCTTACTTGTGGATGAGAACATCTTATTTTGTTTCCTGAATTTTTGGGGTGGTTATTGAGATGCTAAGCTTTATCTTTGACTATTTCGAAGCAACTTGGCTTGCGAAAAACTTAAAAAAAACATGGCTAATATTTTTAGTTTGTTTACCATTAGCCATTATTAATAGCATCCTGTGTCAAGCGTTATTAGTGCTTACATGGGAAGCTCTAAGTGTAGACTATTCTCCAGCCGAGATTATCTCAAGAGTGGTAGTTGGTGGCTTTTTTGTACATCCTTTATTCATCTTGGTAATATTCTATATTGTCAGGATGCGAGAGTTACGAAAGAAAATAAAAATCACTGATATCTCGAAGGAGGTATGATGAAAATACAAAAGTTTTTGAGTTGTATGATGTTACTTCCTCTGTTTCTACAGGGATGCAAGGTTGAGCAAAAGGTGTTTCGGGACGAAATGAATAGCATTTCCTTCCGTTATCCATCGAATTGGGAGATAGTTGCGGCGCAATTACCAGCAACAATAGTGCTTTTATACGCCAAGGACGGCTCTCAAGCAACTTGTAATCTATCAGTAATTGATTCAGATCGTGATTCTTCAACACAATTTGATTCGACTTACTTTTCTCAGATTTTCTCGCAGGTTTGTAGCCAATATAAAATTGAAAGAAACTGGCATTGCCACATTATCGGGCAAGATTATTCCTTTGTGGAAGTCACCTTCAATCTTCAACTTCCTTCCGGGAAGATTATTCCGATGAGATCGCTAGTGGCAGCAACTGTAAGGAAGGGAAAGCGATATTTGATGACAATGAACTGTAGTGAGGATAAATTTGAGCTTATAAGAAATGATTTCGAAATCATGGCCGGAACTTTAATTTTCATCAATTAATAATTTGGTGAATCAGGTAAAGACCGCATCCGAGAACCGCCTCATCGAGGGGATCAAGAAGCTGGTGAGGTGATGGGGGAGAAGTTGTCTGAAAACTACAGGGAAAGAAACTTAAACATAAGGTGGCATTATGCCAACTTTAACCATCAAGTCAGATAAACCAATGGTCGTCATTCCCATTGAGGAATACGACTCGATGCGCAAGACCATTGAAGTGCTTTCCAATCCCAGCTTGGTGCAAGATATAGAGCAGGGTTTGAAGGATATCGAAGAGGGAAGAACGCGAAAACTGTCCGATCTTCGGCGTTATTATTCATAAATAAAGAAACGTTTTAAAAGTGAAGAATTTGTCAAATGCAATTATCAGATAAAGAGGCTCTTGAAACAATTTTAGAGTTTCGCGCCAAAGTAGATGAGTATTTGTACCTAGGTTACTCGTCTCCCCAATGGGAAGGTATTTCACCCGAAGGAGAACATTATCGAAACTTGAGACGCGAAATTAACGAGGCAAAAGGATTGGTCCATGAAATTATTTCAGAATTCAATGTCGGGAGTTGCATCGATTCATATCCACCAAGTGCAATTGGGGGTCCGGTTTATAGAGGGAAACTCGTTGATATGATAACTAATAACATGACTTATGAACGAATTGAAAAACAGACATTTTTAGATATGTTCGATGCTACAATTGGTGAACTGAAACGGCGAATTGCTCATCCGATAGAAAAAGTACAAGTTAAGCCAGAAAGGGAAGCAGAACGGGTTGAACGGGAAAAATCAAATGCAAATTATTGGAATTGGATTAATCCATTTTGGCTAATTTGGCAGCTTCTACTCTGTATTAAACGTTTTTGGCAATGGAATTGGTTGGGAAAAATTATAATCGGATTGATTCCTTTGGTGGCAATTGATTACAGTTTGGCTTGGCAAAATATTACAAGCTTGATTAATTTTGTTGTACTACTTTTTAATACACAATGATAGGATACAAGAGTCTTAGATTTATCAAATGTAAGCATTGATGTCGTTTACCAATTGATAGACCTTAAGATTGTCGAAAACAGATTTGAAATGGTGCAAAGTTCGATTAACAAGCATTCGCCCCAAAAAACTTAGGCATTAGCAATGGAACTCATAGATCAGCATGCTAAAAAGATAATGGAAGAGTGCAAGGTGCGCGCGCGCGATGCCGGACTGCGCTTCGATGACGAAACGCTCGAATACATCGTCAGCAACCGCGACCTTGTCGATCTCTCGCCCAAAGTGATGATCCCAACCCTATACGACTACTGGGTTCACGATGTGGAGGTCTGGAAAGGGCGAGGCATCTATAAACTTTATCCAAACAACCCGTATGAAACGGTCATCAACACGCGCCCTGCTATCTCGTTCTACAACGATAATAACCCGGACTGGATGAATATCATGATATTCTACCACGTCCTGGGGCATATCGACTTCTTCCAGAACAATCAGCTTTTCTCGCAGACCTGGGATGACGATTTCGTCGGCATGGCGCTCGCCGATAAACGCCTCATCGCCAACTTGCGCACCGAACACGGCAGATGGGTAGATTATGTTATCGAGTTCAGCCGTAGCATCGACAACCTGAACGGCTACTTCGACATCCTTGCCGAACGATCATTCCCCAAGGATCGCGATCCATCCGACCGAGTGAAATACTATTTCGGTGAATTCCTGCAGGACGTGAAGAGTCTGCCAGAGCATGAAATTTTCAAGGAGATCGAACGATATAACATACTGGTGGCTGAAAATCCTGATGTTGCGGAATCGGCATTTTTCTCAGATGTAAAAACCCAATTCCCCGAATTCAACGCCATGCTCAAGAAGCGCGGCAAAAGCTGTTCACAACGTCGTCCCAGCGTGATGGAATACATCCGCGAAAATTCAGCCTTTCTCGCACGCGAAGACAACCATTGGATGCAATCTGTGCTGGATATTGTTCGAAATTCCGCTCTGTATTTCGAGCCGCAGATCCGCTCCAAGATCGCCAATGAAGGCTGGGCTAGCTACTGGCATGACACTCTCTTCCGCATGGATGACCGCATCAAAGGCCACGAGGTCGCTTTTGGCATAACCAACGCCGCCGTTACTTCCATCAGTCGCATTGGTTTGAACCCGTATGCGATTGGTTTGCGGCTGTTGCAACATATCGAAAATCTTGGCGACCGCGGCAAGATGTCGTATTATTTCCAGAAAATCCACGGCATTGAACAACGAGACGATTTCAATCAATCTTACGGACAGGGCAAGCAAGCCATCTTCGACATCAGGAGCAAATTCTCTGATTTCATGCTCATCAACACCTTTGTCGATCAGGATTTCGTCGATGAATACGACTTGTTTGTGGTTGGAAAACGTCAGAATCAACAACGCGGCACCATCGAGTATTACATCAAAAGCCGTCGCGGAGAAGACTACAAACAGATGCTCCTCAACACGCTCTACCATCCCCCCAAGATCAACGTGGATGAGAGCAAAACCACAGCCAAGAATCTCTACCTTGTTCATGCTTTTGAAGGCAAGCAACTCTATCAGGGGTTCATTCCAGATACATTGATAGGCATTGAGTATTTATGGGGTGGGCAAGTAAGTCTGGAAACAACCGAAATCGTCCGCGTAAGCAAACCGGATGAAGCGAAACAGCGTTTTGCGCTACGTCCCGTCTTGTACGTCATAAAAGATCGTAAAGTTACAAAGCAGAATATTTAGCCATGAATAAAAAAAATACACCAGCCAAAAACAAGCTAAAAACTTCTGATCGCTTGAAAGACTTCAACTCTATGCACAGGCTTAGCGCTGATCTTCGCGAGCGTGAAAGACGTTTACCAATTGGCTATTGGGATTTTTACGACATTGTTGCCAAGCATCCTGATGGAATGTTTCGGGATATTTTCCAATTGTTCCACGACATGATTCATAATTATGTCCCTGAAGGTGTTGAAGAATATGACGAGAGCGAGTCGGTTGGATTTGTGAATTATGATTTCAACGAACTTTTCGTTGAAAATTTCGAAAATCCATTCTTTGCAGACCGATTATTCGCCAATCGCATGATAAACATGGTCAACAGCTTTCGAAAAGGAACACAGAAGAACAATATCTTCCTGTTTGAAGGCCCCCCCCGGCAGCGGTAAAAGCACATTTCTGAATAATCTTCTGCAGAAGCTTGAGCATTATTCCAGCATATCGAAGGGCGCCACCTATAAGGTGTACTGGCGGATTAATCGAGACTATATTAAGAGCCTGCATAAATTTCAAGTGCGCAACGGTATAAAGAATGGCAGTGCTGATACCGTGAAGGCACTCGCCAATGCTCCCCGTCCTCCTCTGCATGAATGTTATGGCGATCCCGGCGAGTGCGTGGAATTCTCCTGTCCAAGCCATGACCATCCGATTGTGATGATTCCGATTAAATATCGGCGGGAGTTTTTAGAGGAAATCATCAAGGATGATGAATTTAAGAAAAAATTGTTTACTGAAAAGCAGTACGAGTGGGTTTTCAATCGTGTGCCTTGCAACATCTGCAATTCACTGTTTAAGTCACTGCTTGATTTCTTAGACAACCCAATGGACGTTTATGACTACCTGATGGTTCGTCGGAATTCCTTCAGCCGTCAACTTGGCGAGGGAATCAGTGTGTTTAATCCCGGCGATCAGCCTGTAAAGGGCGCTGTTGTCAACCTCACGATTCAAAATCAACTCAATGAACTGTTTAAGCACGAAGACATTAAATTCCAATCGTCTTACCTCGCAAAAACAAATAACGGCGTGCTCGCCCTGATGGACATCAAAGGCTACAATGTTAACCGCTTGCGTAACCTGCATGGCATTATCAGCGATGGCATTCATAAGGTTGAATTGGTCGATGAGAACATTAATTCTCTGTTCATGGGTCTGATTAATCCAGCGGATAAGCACCACTACGAAGACATGCCTTCGTTCCGCGACCGGATCATTACCGTCAACATCCCCTATATCCTCGACTACAACGCAGAGATCGCCGTATATCGCAATAAATTCGGCGACGATATTGACAAGCGTTTTCTGCCGGGAGTAATGGAAAATTTCGCAAAGATCATAATTTCAACAAGGCTTGATGTAGAATCTTCCGCTATGAAAGAATGGATCGTTGATCCCAAAATTTACAGCAAGTATATGGATAAGAATATGCTGCTGTTAAGAATGGATGTTTACACCGGGAGAATTCCTTCCTATCTGACCGATGAAGATATGAAACGTTTTGTTAAAGCACGACGGAAGAAGGTGCTGGCAGAGTCTGAAACCCAGGGGCAGAAGGGCATTTCCGGCAGACAATCGCTTCTTACGTTTAATAGACTGCTCGGGAAATATGCGGATTCTGACAAGTTGATAACGATGGAAATGCTGAAGAATTTCTGTGAGGAAGAGATCAAATCGCTGGGCGTGATTGTTCCGTTTGGATTCATGGATTCGCTGGTTGACCTTTACGATTACAATGTTGTGCAGGAGCTTAAGGAAGCGATCTACTTCTATAACGAAACACAGGTTAAAACCCAGATTCTGGACTATCTGTTTGCGATAAATTTCGAGCCGGATGTCACTAAAGTGTCCGATTATACCGGAAGTAAGATTAATATCACAGAGGCGTTTTTCGATGAGTTTGAGAAGGCTTTCCATGGCGCGGATTATACAGCCGAAAAGCGCAAGGCATTCCGCAAGGAGACCCAACGGGAGTACGTGACGCAGACCGTCGCCAGGGAAATGCGGGTTGACAACAAAGACATCGTGGACACAACGCTTTTCCTCGATTTATTTGAGCGTTATGACCGTCAGCTCAAGGAAAGTTCGCTAAAGCCATACCTTTCAAATGATACGTTCCGTAGAGCGATTCAGGATTACGGCACACCAAACTTCAAATCGTATGGCGAAAGCTTACGGCGGGACATCGAGCGGATGTTGATCAACCTGCAGAAGAAATTCTCCTATTCAAAATCTGGGGTCAGTCAGATATGTTTTTACGTTCTTGAAAAAGGCATTGGGCTGAAGTATTAGGGATAATTCACAGATAGGGCAAGAAGAAAAGTAGGATTTCATCACCACATTAAATCAGCTAGGGAGCGACTGTCTTTCTGGCTGATTTTGTTGTCAGATAATGCCACTCAATGCTGAATATTTTTCATCTTGAAACCCCTTGACATCCCGCTGGTATGTTTATATATTATTGTTCAAGTGCAAACCTGTGGGAAAGCACTTGACAAACCGATTTTTTCTTTTTACTTTGTCAAAGTATTGTGTGGGATTTCAC
>CAZAGU010000193.1:0-6605 GCA_964484805.1 uncultured bacterium | reverse complement strand
TCATGTTAAAACAAAGGATAACCATGAAGAAGAATCAATATTTACTCACAATCCTGATTGCCCTCGCCCTGTTGACGTGTGTGGGAATGGGATGGGGCTTGGAATGGGCAGAAGAAGTTCAAATGACGCATTGTGATTCTCTTTTTATCGACGGGCTGTCTGCTCATATGGCTTTAGATGGATTCGACAATATCCATTTGATTTACCGACTGCGGACACCGCTCGATTCAGCTCATAACGAGGTGATCTATAGTGTGATGTCTCCTACAGGTCAAGAACTCAGATCAATCTCCATGCGCCAAGTTCTCAACTTACCAGATAATGAGGTTCAGGACAGACTCAACACGTGGGGGATATCTGTCTCTAACGACGGCATAGTATCGGTCGCCACTAGGAATGAATGGACGGAGAATTATCCTGTATATCAAATGGATTATTATCTGTCACGATTCAACTTGGAAGGAGACACTATTGACGCATGTGTCCCCTTAGAACTTTGTTTTAGTGAAGCAGACCATTTACCGGTATATACCATCGACAATCAGAGGCGCATAATAGCGGTTGGGAGGCATCCAGTGAACACTGGTAATGCATTCTATTGCATTCTTGATAGCGAGGGACAATTGGTTGATTCTCAATACCTAAGCAGAGATCGACTGGATGTTGTGCGTCACTATGGAGTTGCCATCGATCAAGATGACTATATCAGTATTACATGGTCAAATTGCACAGACGAAGGAGAACTTTTGCATTATTCAAAAATATCACCTGAAAGTTATTCAATAGTAGATGATTATTTGGTCAACTATCAGGATTATTCCCCGATAGGTAAAGATTTTAATTTAGATAGTAATGGTAATCCTATCATATATTTTAAAAGCACAGGTAACGGTTACGGCGTATTGAAGCTGAATGACGATTTGGAGATTGAGTATTTCACAATCGTTTGCTATGATTATTACGGTGGTAGTGGGAGGCGGGACATGGTTATTGATGAGGACGGCAATATTCATGTGGTGGGAGGTTTCACTCTGCCTCGAAATCCACCGCAACAGAGAACCTTTTTAGGCTATGCCTGTCTAAACGATAGAGGAGAAATTATTGATTCTGTTCAATATGTCACCAATCGATATGTAGAATATCACGCTCGAGCAAGATGGGATAATCCTTTGATTTATGTCACGCGAGATGACACTGTTGGCATCCTTTGGAGTGATTATCGGTTTTCTAACTCCGACTTGGGTGAAGAGATATTTCAAAGGTTGTGTCAGCAGGATAATCAGAGTGTTTTTGAATCATCCGATAATTTGCCAAATTCAATGATATTCTATGCGTTTCCCAATCCTTTCAACTCTGAAACTATACTAACATTAATATTTCAAAATGCCGGATTACACCGACTAAGAATAAATGACTCAGGAGGAAGATTGATCGAAGAACGATCAATTTGGATAAACTGTCCAGGCGTTTCGTCGCTACGTTGGTCAGGAGTCACTCCCAATGGAATGCCTCTTCCCTCAGGAATTTACTTTTTCTCTCTGAGTTCCAATTCTGAAATACAAACCTTGCCTCTGATGTTAATTAGATGAGGCATTGATAAACCCAAAATGAGGAGTTCGCGATGTTACGTAATTCTATGACCTTTATCTTAATTACTACTGTATTGGCTGTTTTAATGACAACTAATCTTGTGACGGCCGACCCTAGCTCTCAGTCTGGTTGGTCTGAAAAGGTGATTACGAATGGATTTGCATTTGCAGAAGGTGCCTACTGGTGCGGACCAGTGATAGCCAATCTGCAACCAGACAATTCCGAAAAAGAAGTAGTGGTCGCTTTTAACACCAACACTGAATCTGTTGTAAAGGTGTACGATTTCGAAGGAACTGAGATCGAATTAGATCCGCCGATTGAAATCCCAGAGAATATCTTTGAAGCAGGATACCGGATTCGCAGCATTCCCTCCGTAGGAGACATCAATGGAGACGGTAATCTCGATATTGTGTTCACATGCAACCATGATTCAACTTTTGAAGGTGAGATTGACCATCAGCATTATGGGCATACACATAGAACTTCAGAAATGGTTTGTGTAAGCGCATTATTGGTCTATCTTTACGACGGTGTTGATGGCGGTGAACTTCTAATTTCACCTTGTTTCGGAACAGGTATTGGCGACAATAGTTTCGATGAAACGCCTTACATTGACGCTGAAACTCCAGCACTAGCGGATTTGGATGTACTCGAGTTTGATCCACAATCTCCAACATATGAGGATGGCAGAATGGAGATAGTGCTTGCTGGCTACTGTCGGGAATACGAGATTCTGGGTTACTTTGACCAAGATCATCCCGAAGGTAATGGAGTAGATCCTGGAAATCCCGATGACGAAAATTATTGGAACGAAGATACATTTGGATTTCGATCCTTGATTGTGATTCAATTGAATTCTGAGGACGAACTTGTCGTCAGATCTTCACAGTCGATAGTAATAGAGTGCGAGGTACCACTTAACCCAAATGGGCTTGGATTGCAACGTGAGCAGTACTTGATACCTGCTGTCGGAGATATTAATCCCGATGGATGTTATGGAAAAAAGGAAGTCGCGGTTTCTTTCCATCCTTACCTCAAATGCTGGACATACGATCCTGCAGCTGCAAATCCTATGGAAAATGCAAACGATTTGCTTTTCACGATCAACACTCACGCAATAGATGAGGGTATTTACGCATTCTCGCCGGTCCTTGCTGACTTGAATAACGATGAATATCTAGAGATTATCGCACCAGTATTCTTGGGTTTTAACACCTTAGACTCAAAGATCCTTGCAATAAAGCCAGACGGAAGTCCTATTGCAGGCTGGGGAATGCAAGGATTTTCAGTACTGGATGACATAGGTGTCAATCCTGGTCAAAACCTTATTGTCATGGATAACGGCAACGATGGAGCCCTGGATGTTCTCTACCACACAAGGTTTTGGCAGTGGATCAATAATGAAGAAACCCTTTCAGGTCGATTGTATTGCTACAAGCCAAATACAGATCAGTTCGATATAGGTGACGCATCTTGGCCAAAATTCTTAGGCATCGATGAATTCACCGACGGAGGAGTTTTAACCGCGGGACATATCCAGATCGGAAACAATGCTGTGAAATGCTTTATGCCCGCAGAAGAAGATGGGAACGATGTATTTGGTTTTGACAATCCAACGTCGGATGATCCTGTTTTTAGCTGGGACGTTAGTGGGCAAACTGGTTATTCATCTGCTGTTTTAACCGACATCGACAATGATTCTGATTATGAAGTCGCTGTCAGTAGTATTAATGGTGAGAATCTCATTGTCAAAATATGGGACTTGGACGATGGTTACGATTTGAATGAGAATGTCGACCTGGAGTGGGCTCAACTTAGCAACGGACCCCGCCACACCGGGCTCTATGCTCAGTCCTGTGAATTTGCACTACCACTTGGACACAGCTGGTTTCGTGACCGGGTTATCATTACTGATGATTGTTTAGCAACATCAGATTTAGATAATTGTTTCATTCAAGGAGGCCCCGCAAGTGGTAATCGTTACTTAACCATTACTGACAATACAGTGATCGAGTTCAACAATAATGTTTGTCTGTCGTTTTTGGGCGAAGGGCGCGCTACTTTTGGTGAAAACTTAGTTTTCAAAGGCAATTCGCCAACAGACGGATTCAGAATATTTGTAACGCCTGGTTGCAGTATAAATCATTCCTATTTTGAGAATGGTGGAATTTTTGTTTATGAACCAGAGGAAGAAGGTGGTCAGCTATTTTTTGAGAATGTGACTTTCTCCGGTGGTGGCTCCGGCACAACTTTCAGCGCAACGGGTGTTGAGGTTAATTTCACAAACTGCACCTTCACCGGTTACGACAACGCTGTCATCCTTGATAGTTGCACGGGTTCAATTGTGAACTGCACCTTCGAAGATTGCGACAACAACGCCATCAAGCTGATAGACTGCACAGGATCATTCAGCATTAAGGAATGTCAGATCAGCGGCGTGGGTGAAGCGGCGATCTACCTTTACAACAGCAACCCAGACATCGAAGAGTGTGAGATTTTCGACAATGATTGCGGCACTTATGGCAGCGCGATCTACGCCTACAATTCCACCCCCCACTTGCGTGACAACTACATTCACGACAATGAATATTCAGGTTTCAAGGCAATGGGTGGCGGTTATCCACGTTTCACAACTTATGCACTCGGCGATCCGCATGGGAATTTCCTTGAAGACAACAACCTTTACTCACATACACCTCGAGCCGATTCGACTTGGGGCGAGATGATAATCATGTCGCCGACTTATTTGTGTATTGACAAGGGACACAATGACATTTCCAATATCGCTGGCGATTATCTGATCTCGAACTGGTCGGCAGGATCTGCCACAGTTTCAGCAAGCTATAATTACTGGGTAACTCCTGTGTCATTGGGATCAGATGATTTTTATCCGACTAGTTCTGTAAACTATGCCCCAGAAGACCCATCAGCCAACTATGTTTCAGATTTTAACGATGACACTGAAGCAGAGGAGCTTTTTGCACGAGCCACTCAACAAGCTGATTCCGGCTTATATCAAGCCGCCGATCAAGGTTTGCGCTCGATCATTTCGACTTATCCGACGACTCATGTGGCTCATGCTGCATTGCGGATGATTAAGGATATTGGTCCCGCCATGGAAATAAGCCAAGCTTCGCTTCAGCGGTATTTCACAGATGTTGCGGAAAACAATGAAGCATTGCAGGTTTATGCAGACAGACTGGCAAATCTGTGTTTAGTTGATGCGAGAGTATACGGTCAGGCGATTCGCAATTACAACGATGTCCTCGAAGACGTTGACAATCGTAACGATAGCCTGTACTATGCCATTGACCGTGCTTATGCCGTGATAGCGCAGCTTCGGAATGAAGAAGGCAATCTCGATGCCGTGGATCGCAATGGCAATAACGCGGCGATTGATGAAGTTGAGAACCAGATCAGGCGCATGATGGCTGATTTGAATGGCATGCCTTTGCCTAAAGGCTTGACCGAGAGAAAGCCAGAAGAATTTGTATTAACGGCTTGCTATCCGAATCCGTTCAACAGCACAATTACAATCAGCTACAAACTGCCTGAAGCTAATCGAGTTATGGTTGGTGTGTATGATCTGAACGGTCGCGAAGTTGTTCGCCTGACTGACGATGTTCAGAACGCTGGACAGCATACATTAACTTGGAACGCAGATAATTGCTCATCTGGAGTTTATCTTGTTCGAGTTGAGACGTTGGGCAAGGTGGATTCACGAAAGATTGTTTTGTGTAAATAAACACCGAATATAGCACCAATCCTTCCCCCCAGTGGCGTAAAGTTGCTGGGGGGATTCTGGTTATGAAGTAATCCGCGACGCATAGCAACAACTTCTAAAAGTGGTAAGGTTTACCTTTTCAGCTCAAAATAAGCAACAGAAATTTCACTTATCGATATCCCTTCTTCAATCTCATCAACCTCAACACTTCTGGAACATCTGCCTCCCACACATTAACATGGTTGTAAAGAGATTTCAAAGACTATAGCAAACGAGGCGATGAACACCGAATTCAAACGCATATCCTTTCTCCTTGAAGCCGAAGCGGAACTTGCGCTGGCACGGGATACGAAAGACAACATTGAAACCGCGCAGGGTCTGCCTCCGTATGTCACCAATTACATTGGCTCCAAGCAGAAGCTGGTGGATTGGATCTGGGTGCATACTCCGGACGGAGTGACGAGTGCGCTGGACGCCTTTTCTGGCAGCGCGGTGGTTGGGTACACCTACAAAGCAAAGGGGCTGCGCGTAGTTGCCAACGACCGAATGCGCTACTGTTACCACATCGCCAGAGCGATTATCGAGAACAACTCCGTGACGGTTTCCGAAGAGGAACTCGATGCCCTGCTGAAATCCAATACCAAAGCAGGTGACTTCGTCCAGGAAACCTTCCGGGGGAAGTTCTTCCAATCTGGTGTTCACCAGATAATAGACAACATTCGCGAAAATGTCAACAACATCGATGGTTTTAAGAAGGACATCGCACTTTTTGCCTTGGGAAAAACCTGTATTTCCGGTTCGGGCAGTTACGGTCATTTTGCCTCGACATCCAAAGGCAACGGCAACCGGCAAGCGGATACCCCGAAGGCATTCACTGACCGCTTCAGAGAGAATGTCATTCGGATAAACTCCTTGGTCTTCGATAATGGCAAAGAGAACCGGGCGTTCAACAAGGATATCCTGGATATATTTTCCGACGTGAAGGTTGATCTGGCATACTTCGATCCGCCTTATGCGACTGAATTCTCAACGACCAATTACGAGACTTCCTATCACTTCGTCGAAGGATTGATGACCTACTGGAAGGGACTTGAGATCGATGAATCGAGTCGGGTAAAGAAGTATCTCACTGAATATAAAACGGTAACTCAATCCAATTCAGAAGATTTTTTCGATGGTTTCCTGAACAAAGCGAAGGTCATCAAACACTGGATTATTTCGTATCGGGATCATGCTTATCCGAATGAAGCGAAGATGAAGAAGCTGATCGAAAAGCACGGCAAGGGTTCAC
>CAZAGU010000192.1:0-6613 GCA_964484805.1 uncultured bacterium | reverse complement strand
CTGTCGTTGCGAGGAAGCGAAGCGACGAAGCAATCTCATAAAAGTTCGAGAATCACCCTCAAAATCATCGAGCGTGTTAAACGCCCCCTATCCTGTCATTCCCGCGAAGGCTGGAAGCCAGACATGTCACCCAATCAGAACATTTACTCGTTCCCGTCACCCCTAATACTACCCACTTGCTACTTCAAATACACCAGCTTCATCGTTGCGCTGTGCGATGCGCCAACCAATCGCGCCAGATATATCCCCGCCGGCAATGATTCTGGCGACCACGATGCCGAATGTGCCCCTTGAGCCAACTCCCCGCTGGCAATTTCCTGCACCAGCTCGCCCTGCATATTGTACATTGCTAACTGGATGTTCATCTGAGCTGGCAATGAGAAATCTATCCGAGTTGTCGAGTTGAACGGATTCGGATAGGCGGCGTTTAAGGAGAAATTGTTGACAACACCGGTGCCATCACCTGAAACGCTCAAAGGCATCAGAGTGAAGCTGAATCTATCGGCACACTCGGTGCGGAGGTTGTTGGAAATTGCCGTCACACACCAGACGAATCCCATTCGAAAGTTTCCAATATCCGACAATTGATCGCGAGTCACAATCAGGGTAGTCTGCTGAAGGTTCTCGAAATTAACCGTGGTGTGTCCATCTGACACCCACAAATCATAGACGACTGCATCCTCATCGGGGTCAACGGATTCCTGCCAGCTAAATGTAACATCCTCAGTGTAAACTTCAGATTCATGGGCGGGTTCAAGCAGTTCAAACAGCGAAGGCGGTTGGTCATCGGAGAACACAGAAAACCAAAAACGCTCTTCACATTCCACGCTGAAAACCCCTGAATAGGCAGTAACATACCATATTATTGGCGTGTTCACCGGCAGTTCAATCTCCACTCCATCAGGGTCGAACACAAAGCTCGTTAAATCAATTCTCTGGTTGATTAAGTTACCATCGAATTCAAGAGACCAATTATAGCTCACCTCATCGCCATCGGGATCCTCAGAGGCTTCCCAAGTGAATTCAATAACACGGTCCTGGATGATTGCTTCATCTACAGGTGTGAGCAACGCAAAATTCGCTGGCGGATTATCCTCGCCACCATAGACAAACCTGAAGCGTCGGTTGCATTCGACTCGGTCATCGGCGGATTCTGCTGTAACCCACCATGTGCATTCCGTTCCTTCTGGAATCCTGAAACCTATTGAATCAGCATCAAAACAGAGACCGTTTTGCCTGACGTTGGTCGTATATTGCGATCCAACATAGGTAAGCTGGAATTCATAGAGCACTGGATTGTCGTCAGGGTCAACCGATGCTTCCCAGGCGAAATCAATTATGCCCGGCTCAACGCGCACACCATCATTCGGGCGCAGAAGGTTGAACTCGCTCGGCGGTTCGTTGTTGCCAGGGCCTGTAATAGTGAAAGTAAACGGCTCGTCACATTCAGTTTCTGAATCACCGGCAATAGCAGTTACTCGCCAGAGAATTTCCGTGTCTTCGGGGAGTTGAACATTGCCGGAATCGGCAAAATAGGTGTAACGGTTATCCCAAGCCTGCCAGATCACTTGATCGTTATCCCAGTCAAACCGCATTTCATAGAATAGGCTGTCGCCTTCGGGTGGAAAAGATTCTTCCCAGAGGAAGTTAATCTCACGTCCATCCACTTCGTCGCCGTCGTCAGGTTCAACAAGCGCGAAGGCGCTGGGTGGATCGCCGTCAGCGGGAACAAATCTATATACGCCACGCGACAGTGTGGAAATAATGAAAGTCGGATCGTTTTCATCGCCAGTGATTAAAATATCGCTGACGATGGCATCAGGTAAGCCGTCGTTGAGCGTTGTCCAATCTTCGCCCTCATTGTGGGATATTTGCACACCGACCTCGCCCGAGGCAAACATCAGCAAATCAGGATAGGTTTCCACCGCGGAAACATGGTGGCAGTAGTAGAGCACATCCCAACCGTCGCCCATGTTATCGGAGACAAAGAAGCCGTCGGAGTCGGACTCATCGTCTGTGCCAGTGTATATGGTTTCGATCTCTTCCCAACTGAACGCAGTCTGACTGACCGGTAATCCATGAGGCGCTGTCTCTTCCCAGTTCAGATCTTCACCCTGAAAGACTTCGGTGACGTATAGACCTGCTGGTGAAGAGAGGAAGGCGAAGGTGTCTTCATCGACGTTGACGACTTGGATATGGTTCACTTGCACATCGCCCATGTTCTGATTGCCATCTTGCCAGTCATTGCCGTTGTCTGTCCAGAGAACGCCAGAGTTAATGGTACCTACGAAGACCTGATTTTCGTTCTCAGGGTTGACAGCGATGCTGGTGGGCCATAGAATCCAGGTCCAGACCTGAAAATTCTGACCGCCGTTTTGAGACATCCACAGCCCATCTGAGCGTGATCCACCGCTGGCAGTGATGAGAATGGTTTCGCCGTCATCAGACACCCAGACATCGCGCACAGGCAGATCGTCATAAAGCAGCGACCAGTTTCCGCCATTATTTTCCGAGAAATACAATCCACCCTCGGTGGCGGCGTAGATTATGTCGCTATTGTCAGGGTTTGCGAATAGTGAATAGACTTCTTGATCGTTCAAGCCGTTGTTTCTTGCGTCCCATTCGCCCTGCTGAGCAAACAGAACCATGGGAAAAACGAGCAAGCATAGCAAGATGTTGGTGGTTCGTTTCATTTTTCCGTCCTCATTTTTTGATATTCATATTATCAACAATGGATTTGACCTGCGGAAATTTAATTCGCTTGTCTTCCACTTCGGGTTTTACCAGATCAATTGAAGGAGTAAAACGTGGAGGGTAAAAAGCTCCGTTAATTCCTCCAATCAGGCGTATCTGATCTACTTGCTTGCCAGCGAAGGTTAATTCGATGGCATCCCCTGCTGAGAGATTGACACCCTGATAGACACCTTGTTCATCCCACACATGGTATTCGGCTTCAGCATTTCCAACAGCTCTGACATGACGGGTGCTGTCGTTAATGATCGTGATGAAAAGCTGATTGCCTTCGAGACGGTTTCGACGAAGATCGCCTTCGCGAGCTTCTGTATAGACTAGCCCATTGCCTTTAACAACAATGGTTTTCAGGTCGTCGTTTTCATAAGTAATGTCAATATGATCGCCAGACAGTTGATCCGAGCGATGCCAGATGATCGGCGTGCCAGACAGCTTGGTTATATTTGAATCCGGATGGTGAAAAAGGCTGTCAGAAATCGCCTTCAAATCACCGTAGAGCAAATTTACATCGCCTATAAACAATGCTGAGTTCAACTGCTGGTTATAGATTATCTTCTTTGATAGAATTGTCAGTGTGTCCGGCTTGTCAGAATTTGTCTGCGGTCGTTTATAGACAGGATCGCCCTCAATATGAGCTGTCTGAATTGTTTCTTCCCACCTGCCGCTCGAACCTGTGATGACAGTTCCGTCGGAAAAACTTGTGATAACCACATCATTATATAAATCCAGCCGCTTAAAAAGCTCAGTGTAAAAGGCAGACCAGCATTGAATGTGCAGGCTGTCCTGCCGAACATAATCCACATCGCCAATCGCTTCATAGTTGCCGGTGTGGTCATCCACATTAATAAATTGCGCCGCGAGTGTCTGTAGCTCTTCCTGAAGTGTAACTTTGCCTGCCAGATTCACTGTTCCTGCGACTGCATCGTAGCGACCAGCATCGGCGCGTAAAATCTGTGTGCCGCGAATAATGACAACATCGCCGATTAGATTGCGAACGCTGCCTTCTGAGCGCAAGGTATCAGCATGTTCCAGCACAATCTTCTGCTTCACAGGTTTAGTTGGAGCCGCTTGCCCGGGTGAAAACCAGAGCAATAGCATTAGAGCAAAGATTATGTTGAGTCTGCTGGTCATTATCTGGGAGCTTCTTTTTTTGAATCCCTGCCTTTGAAGGCTTTGTCGATATTGCGCCATGTTTCGCCGCCAGTGTCGCGAATTTCCCATTGTTGCATGTTGGAAGTCGCGGTCAAACCCCAGCCGCTGAGAGAATCCTGTGGCGTGACCATTGTGACGAAGCCATCGGATTTCACACGGTCTATATCGGGGTCGTAGTAAAGAGTGTCGGCGTAGAGCACCATCCCGCTGTCAGATTTGACAATCACATGCCCTCGGGCGGTCAGACGCTGTTCCCGTTCGAGCACTTCGCCCTCATCGGATGTCAAGACACCGGAATGCTGTCCATCTTTGTCGAAGAAATCTACGATCATACCGCCATCCATAACCATCATCTGATTGGTCTCATAGCGTGAAATATGCGGTGATTCCAATATCATGCTGGTCTGATTTCCACTACTGAACTCAATCTTTGCCGTGAACAGTTCCAAGTCCGGCAAACCGCTGATTTTTTCCTCGTCGTTAGTGGAAGTTGCCACATCCTCGCAACTGCTCAGGACACAGCACAACGAAAATAACACTAGCACCCAATATGTTCGCCTGAGTTTCATTCGGCGGCAAATTCAGCGAGGATGCTTTCCCATAAACCTTTGGCTTTGAGAATAAATTCAACCATATCCCGCACAGCGCCTGCGCCGCCGTTGTGCTCAGCGACAAAATCGACTTCCTTTCTAACCTCAGGAATGCCATCGGCAGGAGTAGCTGAGAAGCCAACCATGCGCAGAACCGGCAGATCGAAAAGATCATCACCCATGTAGGCAACTTCATCCGCCGCAAGCTTGTGCTTGGTGAGAATTTTGTTCATGACGATCTTCTTTTCCACAAAGCCCTTGTGAACTTCCTTGATTCCCAGTTGTTCAGCGCGGAGTTCCACATTTGGGGTTTTCAGTCCGGTGATAATGGCAAATTTCAACCCGGCTCTTTGAGCCGCGATAATGCTGAAGCCGTCTCTGATGAAATATGATTTTGACTCAACGCCAAGATCACTGATGATGACCTTGCCATCTGTGAAAACACCATCGTTATCTAATGCGATGAGTTTGATTTTAGCCGCTTTGGATTTTATGTCTTTCGCCATTCTTTTCCGCCAAGTGTTTATCTGCCTGCCAAATGAAATTGGCTTAGAATTTGCTGATAATTAAAGTTATATCAGATTTGATTCAGAGTCAATGGTTTTAAATATTACAATCAGATAAATCAGCTATGGATATAATTTTCATCAATAATATCTCTAAATTTTGAAATTATAATAACATTACACTTGCCAATGATACATAAGTGCAGTATATTTATGTTCGGAAAGTTAGTAAATGGAAGTGAAAGCATTAAGTTTTAGTGAAGAAAACGGTAAATGCGGAACGACACCATACCTCAATGGGATGAAGATAAAAACATCCGTGAAGACTTGCTTAAACACTGTCGGCTGTCTGCGGGTGATATTTGGATTGACCCTGTGCAGGGGCACAAAATCGGATGCGTAGATGCCACGTCTCCTGAGCAAATTGCGGCGTTAATGGACGGAGCGAAAGCCGAATTGGCGGTGCAAGATCCCCCTTACAATCTGGTTGGGTTTGAAATGCGTTCCGTTGATGAGTTTATCCAATGGTGCAAAAAATGGATACAGACCACTTCCGATTTTTTAAGCGCCAACTCTTCGCTATATATCTGGCTGGGTGCCGATCAAAAAAACAGCTTTCAACCTTTGCCTGAATTTATGATAATGATGCGCAGTTTCAACGAGTTTGCCTCACGCTCACTTATCACCATGCGCAACCAGCGAGGTTATGGAACACAGAAAAACTGGATGGCTGTGCGGCAGGAATGCCTTTACTATGTCAAAGGTGATCCTGATTTTGTGGTGCAGTACACTGACATACCGAAGATACTGCGTGGTTACTACAAAGATATTAATGGCAAAAAAACCGAAAATCTGGAGCGTAGCCGATCTGAGAATATTCGCTCAGGAAATGTCTGGGTGGATATTCAACAGGTGTTTTATCGCATGGAAGAAAATGTGAACGGGTGCTTCGCCCAAAAACCGCTTAAGTCTATCGAGCGCATCATCAAGGCAAATTCGACGGAGAATAGGCTGGTCATTGATTATTTTGGGCATTCAGGAACCACGCTCATCGCATCTGAACAACTTAAGCGGAAGTGCTACATCTGTGACATTGATCCAATTTACTGTGAGATTATGATTCGAAGATTGGAGCGATTGCGCAGTTTTGGCAAGACTGGCTGGCAAAATGGAAATCCTTTCGAGATAGAACTATCTGCTAAAAGGGAACAAGTGACATAATTGTTGTCGCCTGTGTGGGTTAAGAAAATACGGGTGAAAGCTCTGGGGAAACACATTTTCAATTTCCTGAAGAGTAGAATTATTCAACAAACGGAGGTTTAGCTTGGGGAACATCGACCTTCCCAAAAAACGCACTCAACGCCCATTGACCGATCGCCAGCGCGAGGTCTGGGAATATCTCGCCAACGAAGTGCGCCGACTCGGCTACCCGCCGACACTGCGTGAGATCGGCAGTCACATTGGCATAGGATCAACCAACGGTGTGCGCTGTCTCATGGAAGCCTTGGAGAAAAAAGGCTACATCCGGCGCGAGCCTTACCTATCACGGAGCATTGAGTTGCTGAAATGGCCAGGCTTGGGCTCTGAGTTAGATAATGTCACTCGTATTCCGAT
>CAZAGU010000191.1:0-6664 GCA_964484805.1 uncultured bacterium | reverse complement strand
AAAAGTTCGAGTATCAATCTCCCAATCATTGAGCGCGCCAAACGCTCCCTGTGCTATCATTCCAGCGAAGGCAGGAACCCAGGGCTAGGCATTCCCACGCAGGAGCGTGGGAATGAGTAAAACATTTTTCAAGATTTTGAAGCAGAATCTGTAAATGAAGATGTTTCTTGGAATATTCCCTAATGAGTTAAAGACGCAGATTTAACAGCATAAAATGGTTGACGTAAAAAGTAATCTCTTTTGTGAAAACTGGGAAAACGTTGTCCTAAAGCATTATTTCTATAAGACCGCCCGATGAAATGGAAAACGTTTTTGACTGGTGTGGCTGAAGGAATTCTTCGTGAATGAATACGTTACAACAGGTTTAAAGGTATAAGGAAAAACAATACCAATAACATAATCAACAAAATCGACAAAAAGAGCACACCAAGGAACGTTGTACTAATCCAGCCAAAATAATTGACCAAGAAATTACTGCACCACATCATGCAATTAGGTAGTCTGCCAAATTCTGTAACCTTGATGTCCCACAGAACAAATTCATTTTCAGGAATTAAATTCTCCATTAATTTTAAGCGATGTTTTCTTCTTCTGAGAAGCCTGCAAAGCAAGAGGACAGAGTAGACTACGAGACCACAGAGAATAATTATAACACCCCTCGATACTCCACACGTTGAATTACTTCCAACGGATGTGCAATTCCTAACGACACCGAGAACAATCGCTACTACACCCATCGTTGCAACGGGTATTTGCCACATGTAGCGATCAAATTGTCGTTTTTCCTGTTCAAGGTGTCTAAACTGCTCAACTTTCCAATCTATTTTACACATTAGAATTCCTCAATTTGGAACACAGCGTATGCTCCGCTACTTTTGCCATCTACGACTGATGTTAGTTGTTGAGATTGCTTCGTTGCTTCGCGCCTCGCAAAGACGGGTGGTGGTCCCGGGATGCAGTCGCTCCCGGGCTACCCTACAAGCACCACTGTCTCCCTCATTACCACACCACCAGCATCCAGCTTCACCACATACACTCCGCTACTTACTCCATCCGCCACCCACACAGCTTCATGCGTGCCGGCTACTTTCACGCCGTCGGCAAGCCGCGCCATTTCTCGCCCGGACAGATCATACACCGCCAGCGAGACATTCCCCGCCACCAGCAGTGAGTAGCCGATGGTGGTCGTCGAGTTAAACGGATTGGGATATGCAGTGTACAGGCGCGGTTCTGTGGGTATTTCGATTACTTCGGTTGCGGGCACACCGTTTGGTTGATTCCACCACGCCTGCACAATTCCCGGCTCGCGACAATATCCGAAGAAGTTGAAACGCGCATAGTACATACCACCAGGAACTTCCTCGATTGAGCAAGAGTCGAACGGACTGGAAAAGCGATACTGCTCATAACCACAGTAAGCGGTTATTGTAACTCGCGACGGACGCAGTGGCGCTGTGGGCATGATAAACCGGGCTGTGTTGATGAATTGGGACATCGTGTCCGAGCAACTGACATGGAGCGTGGGATCAACAATAACCCACCAGTATTGATTTTCATAAGTTGGGTCGCGAACAGTTGGCAGATGAATAAAAAAGCCGGGCGGATCGCTATCCGGTGAAGCCATAACCTCCAGAGTGTCAACAGTATAAATAGGCAATCCAAAACCGTCATTATACCAACCACTTAACTCGACATGGGCATCGGGGTCATCATTGGGGAACCATAGCCACATGGGGGCATATTCATACACTATGTCCGGGTTGAAGGTAATTTCCGCTTCAAGATTCAAGACAAATTCATCTTCTCGGATGATTTCACGACTAATCCTCACATCCTCCGTGAGGATCAGGTTGGGAAAATCCTGCCGCACTTCCGCCGTTACCGTATAGGTCTGGATGTTCTGAACAGTGTCAATCACCCCTTCCCGATCCACGAAATTAAATAAGTAGCCTGCATAATATCGACCAGTGAAATCAAACTCCCTGCCGATGATTGGCTGATCGTTTTCATCAGTGAAATCTGGCGAGCTGACATTTATGTTGGAATGAACCCTGATCTGTTGGTAACTTCGATAAAACATGTCGAACATCTCTGGCCAGTTATGCCAGACTCTCTCATCGGCGCTTTGAAGCCATCTTGCAGAATACGCCAGCCCGGCGGGAATATTGTCGCCGGAATATCGGAAACGGACGCTTCATTCCGAATGCGGCGCACTACCTCATAGCCGTCCATCATAGGCATGTTTACATCGAGCAACACCAAGTCAAAGGTTACATTCAGCATCGTTATGGCTTCCAACCCATTTTGAGCCTCAATAACCTTATGACCCCATGACTCTAAAATCTCTGTCAGGAAGTTACGGTTTTCTATTTCGTCGTCAACAATTAAAAACTTTTTTTTCAAACTGCATCAAGTTTTCCTTAGTGGTGGCGGAAAATGTCAAAATCCAAGTTAAGCATTTTCTGAGTTTGCCCGTGTTTATGGCTCACAATTAGACAGAGTGATCGCCTGAAAATCAAACCGGGAAAACTTCGGAAAAGCAAGGTACTCCACAATGGTAAATATGCTGTGAGCAATGGCAATGGAGAAATTCTGAAGATTTTGAGGAGTACATCAGATTTGACAATAATGCAAATAAGCTAAAACAAAATCAGACTGACGATTTAGCTTAGGTGAACAGCCTGCAAAGTTTCAAATCAACGAATCAGTATTTGACTGTAATAGTATAATAACAACAAACGAGGCGGATTTGATAGCAATCTCCACCTCGTTTGTTATTTAACTGAAAAACTTTGACTAGCGCCTTGATTTACTTCTGATGCTTCTGGTAAATCACAAAGGTTACAATTCCCCACGCCATAATGATTGGTGCGAAAATATTAACCGCGCTTAAGCCAGTAAAGGTGAAATGTGTAAAGGTCGCTATGATGAAGCCGAGGTTGAGAATCCCTCCGATTATCATCAGTATGGTTATTGGTGTCATAGGTTGTGCTCAAATTTTTAGATTTCTCGAGAATCTTGTAATTGATCACAAATTAACCAATTAGCACCTAACCAAACGGCACCACCTATCGCGCCAATTGGGGGATCAACGAATGAGAGTGCCCAGAAAAAAGCACTTCCAATGGCACACATGTCATTTTCATTCAAACAAGTATGTGGACCATCCCCTGAACCTGCATCCTCTAACAGAGTAAATTGAATTCTCTTTTCAAATGCACTAATTGACTGCGGTGTTCCCATGTTGGAAACTTCATCAATTAAATCCTGGAAAATCTGTGGTATCTGATTAGCACCCCAATTAATTTGACCTGTGAGCTGTGAGGAGTTAATGTTGATTGTAACATCGAATGTTGCCTCATAAGATGAATTCCTAGCGACATTCACAGTCAAATTTTTGGAGGTATTTGCATGGCATGTTGTCGAGATGTTCAGCCCAGTAGCAGAGAATTGTTCAATGATCGTCAACTCTTTTGTTGTGCCGTTGTAACACTCAACAGTGATTTTTTGATTCGAAATATCATATGAAATATCAATATGCGAAATTTGCGATAAAGAGTTAGTTCCCGTAATCTTTATCAACCTCCCATTTGTATCATATTCTTTTTCTACTTTTTCACTTTGCCCGAATGTAGCACTTGGCTGAAATAATACATTGTCAGGAAAATCAGGAGCACCAACCAAGCATATCCATGGGGTACCCTGCTTTAAATAATCCGTGGCAATATATGATGCCTGAAAAACTGCTGACATAGTCTCTCCTTACTGAAAAGATAATTATCAATTAAATATTCATGTACTATTATTCAATTAGAAATTGAATAATAGTACATGAATAACTCGCCTTTATAATTTAAGAGAAATAATTTGTTTTTCCAAGTATTACACCACTTTTTTATATTTCGATAAAGACATGCTAGTTATCTCCACCTCGTTTGTTGTTTGATTGAAAAACTTTCGACCGAATTCATGCCATTAAATGTGAGGCAATGTTGATTGACCTCGTTTTGCCTATATCCTATATTGATTTGGGTCGTAAATTCCTTTACACTTAGCTTTAGCGTCAGTTTGAACCAATGCTGAGATTTTTGATAGTTTAATCTTGAGGACAATTCATGGGCATCGCCGCTGACATAATTATTCTGATTGTTGTGGCATTTTTCTGTGGCTTGATTATGCAGCGTCTTGGTCAACCGCTGATACTCGGTTACATTGCGGCTGGTGTGATTTTAGGGCCTCATGCGGGCATTTCTTCCATCACCAATGTCCATGAAATTGAATTACTCGCTGAAATTGGAATCGCCCTCCTGTTATTTGCCCTTGGGCTTGAGTTTTCATTCAAGGATCTAAAACCCGTCAAAAAGGTCGCACTCATTGGCACTCCCATCCAGATGCTCCTGACAATTGGGCTTGGCTATGGGATCGGGCAGATGTTTGGGTGGGACTGGAAAGCATCGCTCTGGCTGGGCTCATTGATCTCACTTTCCAGCACAATGGTAATCCTCAAGACACTGATGAACCAAGGCTGGCTAGGAACATTATCCAGCAAAGTTATGATCGGAATGCTCATCGTTCAGGATTTGGCTGTGGTTCCTCTGATGATAATCCTGCCTCAGTTGAACAATCCTTCAGTGGGGATTCCAGCGCTTGGTTTTGCGGCGTTGAAGGCTGGTGTGTTTTTGGCAGGAATGATCGTACTCGGAACAAGATTACTGCCAATCCTTATGGCGCACATCGCAAAGCTCGGCTCCCGAGAGTTATTCCTGCTGGCAATTACAGCCATTGGCTTAGGTGTAGGATACATTACTTATCTGGTTGGGCTATCTTTTGCGTTCGGCGCTTTTGTGGCAGGCATGGTGCTCAGTGAGTCAGATTTTGGACATCAGGCGCTCAGCGATATTATCTCAATCCGCGATCTCTTCGGTCTGCTGTTTTTTACATCTGTAGGGTTGATATTTGATCCCACCTATTTTTTAGATCACTATCGACTAGTTCTGTTTCTCTTGCTGGCGGTGAGCATTGGTAAGGGCGTTATTTTTGCGCTTATCGTGTGGCTATTTAATTACCGAAACGTCATTCCGCTGGCGGTGGGATTGGGTTTGTTTCAGATCGGTGAATTTTCCTTTGTGCTGTCGCGCATAGGACTGGCAACGGACTCTATCAGCAACGACCTGTACTCCCTCCTGATGACAACAGCGATTCTTTCGATGTTCATCACACCTTTCATCGCGAACCAGACCGCAAGGATTTATGCGCTGAAAAAACGCTGGTTTCGCCATGAGGCAATCGAGACATTTAACGTCCCGGAAACTGGATTTTCTGACCATGTTATCATTGCGGGGGGCGGGCGTGTGGGTTTTCAGATTGCTCAGATTTTTCAGCGTTTAGGCAAGTGGTTTGTGGTGGTGGAACTAGATCACTGGCGTTTTGAACAGGCTAAAGAAGCAGGCATGTCTGTCATTTATGGTGATGCCAGCCAGGAGATTGCGCTTGAAGCCGCCAAAATCAGCAGGGCAACACTTCTGATAAATACAATCCCTGATTTAGCCACAACACGGGCTGTTTTCAGACATGCAAAGCAAGCGAATCCACAGATACAGATGATGGCAAGGGCTAACGCCGGTGACTATAATGCCATTCGAAAAAATGCTGGCATTTCTGAGATCGTGGTTCCAGAATATGAAGCAAGTCTGGAAATAGCTCGTCAGGCATTGCTCAGGCTGAAAGTTTCACCGTCAGAAGTCCAGCGAAACACTGAGATCGTCCGCGAAGAACTTTACGCACATATAATTGACAGAGGCTCCGATTACCAGACATTATCTCAGCTTCGAAGCGCCGAGCAACAGTTCGATCTGCACTGGTTCCGGCTTTCGCCCGAAAGTCCCTTTATTCATAACCCATTAGGCGAGAGCAACATTCGCAAGCGGACGGGGGCTTCAGTGGTCGGAGTTGTCCGAGATGAGCATTTGCAACCAAATCCTGATGCAAATTTTATCCTGCTCTCTGGCGATTTAGTCGCGATTATCGGCAGTGTTGACGAGCGGAAAGCTTTCTGCCAGCTGGCTTCAGCAGATCACTGCGATAATTTCTGACCATCGCGCCTCACCTCCTGACTATCCTGATCCGCTTCATTTGCCACTTGGATATCGCCGCCTCGACGGCAGGATGCGGGTTCAGATACCACACCACCAGCACATAATTTTCATCAATTGGCATCGCCAGCATGGTCACTTCGTTCATTAACAGCAGGATTAACACAGCGAGTACAGCCCAATGGCATCGATTGAGAAAAGCTATGAAATTCGGTGCTTCGCATCCTGTTTTGGTTTGAAATATCTAACCTGATAATATGCGAAAGTAAGTGATGCACAGCAAGGCTTGAAAGTCGAGTAGATACCGGGTGATAAGACGGCTTAAAGAAAGTTTATCGCACGGATGGAGAGAATAATCCGAAATTTTAGTTGACAAACGAAATAGAGCTTATTAAATTAGGGGTTCATTCAAGCGCCAGTAGCTCAATTGGCAGAGCAAGTGACTCTTAATCACTAGGTTCGGGGTTCGATTCCCTGCTGGCGTACAAGGCATAGATCATTGAATTTATGCTGTTTACTGCAATCCCCGCTCATTTCTTGGGCGGGGATTTTGTTGTTATAAGTGAGGAAAC
>CAZAGU010000190.1:0-6758 GCA_964484805.1 uncultured bacterium | reverse complement strand
ACGACCGAAATAGCCGAGAGCATGGGCACAAAAATTATGTCGTCGTTTTTGATGCCTGACATCCAAAACGACGACATAATTTTTGTGCCCATGCTCTCGGCTATTTCGGTCGTCAGAGTCATGGGTTCTGTTCGCTCACCCGGACAATACACGCCTCACAGCAATGAAACTATTGCCGATATGATCAACTATGCTGGTGGCGCAAACACCATTGGAAATATGAATCATGTCATCCATATTTCCCGCAGAGACGGCAAAATCAACAGCGAAGTCATTCAGCTTAGAGATTTGATCAATCAAGGACTTACGGATCAGATTCCACTGGCACAACCCGGCGATATAATTGTTGTGAGTGAATTCAGAGATTGGCAGAAATCATCCTGGTGGATCAGCATTCTGCGCGAAACTGCATTGGTGCTGTCGTCAGTCATAATTCTCATAAATTTATCTTCATAATGGTTAACAGCATGAATATAATGCGATTAACTAATTTCCGTAAGTTAGGAATTTTACATTGAATAATAATTCGACAGAAATGGGCAAGAGACAGTTCAGCATGGATGAATCAGACGTGGGTTCATCTGATGCAATCACTGTTATGTCCGTTTTCCTATCTGTGCTGAAGCGACCGTGGATTCTGATTGTCAGCTTCTTAGTCGTTCTTGCGCCATTGATGTTCTACCTGATGAATGTCAGTACGATTTACAAGTCCTCAGCCACTGTGATGGTCTCTGTCAGAGGATCATCCATTATGGATGCTGTATCCGTTGTTGAAGGAACATCTTCGAATTCAAAATCAGAAAAATACTATACGTCAATTCTCGATAGTCGTGCTTTTCGTGATGATGTCGCTGATGTAATAGTAAGTAAATTGCCTGACCTTCCCACTGATTCCCTGCGTTCAGTCGTCAGAAGGAGTATTGGATATGAAGTCAACCGTCGGGAACCTGGCTTCATTGACATTTATGCAACATCACAATCTACCTCGTTTGCGTTGCTTTTGGCAGAAACAGCTCTGGACAGGTTTAAGTATCGCTCGATCAATCTTGAGAGAGAAGACGTGATTCACATTTCAGAATTTATCAATAGTCAGGTCGAGAGTATTTCGAGCAGTCTGGGGAAGGCTGAAGAGGAGTTGCAGGTATTCCTTTCTAAAAAGAACTTAGTTCTAGTTGATGTGGATGCTGGCATAACGCAGGAATTGTTCATCCTTGAGCAGAAGCACAATGAGTCCAAAGCCAACCTGGAAATGATTAAGATCAACATAGCGTCTTATGATCTGCAATTAAACAACCTGCTGAATGAACTTGCTGAAAATTCGACTAATGTCAGTGATCAGCGCATAAGTGTCATTAAAGATAGATTAGCTGAAATACGCGAGACCCTTACTTACCAGTCCTCGCTGAAGCTTTCCGAGAGCGAAATCAAGTCATTAGACGATTCCAGAGAACAGCTTCGCGCAGAACTTCTTAGCCTTGTCGTCCCAACTTCCAAAGAAGATGATGGTTCAAGTTTCAATGTTGGTGTCACCATTCAAAGACTTGAGAAGGAACTTGAGCAGTCTCTCCTGCACCAAACTGAGTATCAGAATCAGGTGACATTTTACGGGCTCCAGATCAAAAGATTTCGCGATGAACACCCAAATCTTTCAGAAGATATTTTGACTTATGCCAGCTTAAGCCGAGCAAAAACCGTTTTGCAGAAAACGCTGGATATTTTACTTGAAAAGCGTGAAGAGGTTCGCATACGTATTGAATCTGAAATGGGTGGCATTAAGACCATTGACGCTCCCCTTAAACCTGATATCCCGTTGGCGCGTAAAAGGTTGCAGAAACTGCTATTGGGCATCATCGCCGCACTTGGATTGGGAATCGGTATTTCAGTTATCGTAGATCGATTTGATGACACAATCAAAGACGAAAGCGATATTCAGAACATGCTTGGTTTAGCAGTCTTCGGCACCATCCCCTCATTAGATGATGAAAAATTCGGTAAATGGAAGTATGACCGGTACTCGCAACTTAAAGACGAGCGAGTCGAAGATTTCAAAAAAGGGGATAATCCAGACAACAAGGTAAACAAGAAGCTACTAAAGTACTATTCCGAGAAAGCGCCAATTGCCGAAGCCTACAGATCTTTGAAAATCAATCTACAGTTCCTGGCAAACGACACGCATAAAAAAGTCTTTGTCATATCGAGCCCATCAGCATCTGAAGGTAAATCACTAACGTCGGCGAATCTGGGCATCTCCTTTGCTCGTGGCGGAAGCAAAACCATCATCGTTGACTGTGACTTAAGAAAAAGTTCGCAACACAAAAACCTAGAAACCGATCGCAAACCCGGCTTGACTAACTACCTGTATGGTGAAAATACCCTTGAGGAAGTCATCCGTAATGTGGATATTGAAAATTTGTCATTAATCTCCGCTGGTTCTTCACCAACGAATCCTGCAGGATTGCTGGCATCAGAAAAGATGCACGAACTGATAGAAACCCTAAGAGGCATGTACGACTTTGTCCTCGTCGATTCACCACCAGTGTTAGTGTGCTCAGACTCAAGAATATTGGCTGAATTCGTCGATGGCATGATTATGATCGCCAAAGTCGAGTCAACGGATGCCAAAGCGCTAAAACATGCTGTTGCTCTGACCCATCATCTCGACATTGAAATATCTGGCGTTATCCTTAATCAGGTGGACTTCAAATTTGGCAGGGCTTACTACTATACCTACAGATACTACAAGCCATACAGCTACTATAGTGGGTATTACTACAAGCGCGCCTATTATGATTACACAGAGAGCGAAGCTGGCGAGCGCACAAAAGTCCCAGGCACAGGCAAAACCATCAGGAAAAAACGGACTGAGAAGAAAGCCTAAAACAGGACACACATCCGAGTGATCAGGAGGCTAGGTTGCAGTAACTCAAACAGCATTTTACAGAACGAAGGAGAACCGATAGACCATGATTAAACCATTTGATAAACCAATACTTGTCACCAGACCTTTCCTCCCGCCTATTGAGGAATTTAAACACGGCATGGAGGAGATTTGGGATAGCAAATGGCTTACTAATAATGGTCCGATGTTGCAACGATATACTGCACAATTGTCTGATTTCCTGAACACAGATAATGTCTGCTTGTTTAACAACGGAACCCTGGCTTTACAGATCGGGCTTCAGGGAATGGAGATATCCGGTGAAGTAATCACGACACCCTTTACCTTCGTCGCCACGACTCACGCTCTGTACTGGAATAAAATTCGCCCGGTCTTCGTGGACATTGAGCCCGATCATTACACGCTTGACCCTGAAAAGGTAGAAGCCGCCATTACACCATGGACGACAGCCATTTTGGCAGTGCATGTTTACGGTTATCCTTGTCAACTGGACGCGCTGGCGGATATAGCCAGACGGCATAATCTTAAATTGATATACGATGCTGCCCATGCTTTTGGCGTGAAGGTTGGTGGAGAGTCAATCGCGAATTTCGGCGATATGAGCATGTTCAGTTTCCACGCCACCAAGCTGTACCATTCAATCGAAGGTGGTTTGCTGACATTTCAAGATGGTGGAATCAAGCAGACACTCGACTACCTAAAGAACTTCGGTTTTGCTAGCGAGACTGAAGTCGTCATGCCCGGCACAAATGCCAAAATGAACGAATTCCAAGCGCTCATGGGCGCATTGGTCTTAAAACACATAAATGAGCTAATACAAGCTGGCAAGGCTGTTGACCGGCGCTACCGTGAAGGTTTAGCTGGAATTCCCGGCATCCATCTTACCCCATCATTGCCGGACAACGTAGTGTATAATTACGCTTATTTTCCGATTGAGGTTGATGAAGGTGAATACGGCATGAGTCGCGACCAGCTTTACCAACACTTGCATGAACACAACGTATTTGTACGTAGGTATTTTTATCCGTTG
This sequence comes from uncultured bacterium, assembly GCA_964484805.1. Taxonomy (GTDB): domain Bacteria; phylum Electryoneota; class AABM5-125-24; order Hatepunaeales; family Hatepunaeaceae; genus CAZAGU01. The sequence goes on along the minus strand of CAZAGU010000190.1, from coordinate 2,829 downwards.
CTAACAGAGTTTGCCTGTTACAAAAACATCCACACAAATGATCCGCTCACTGTCGCTAAAGGCGTGGCGGAAAGGATACTGTGCCTGCCGACTTATTTTGATTTGGAACTTGACTCTGTTGACAAGATTTGCGAGATAATCAAAATAATCAAGAGTAATTGAGACCAAATCCCAAAACTTTGTGTTGTGTAAATGTTTTCATTATTTTTTTAAGACCAGACAACTTGGAATCAATATGCAACCTAGCAATTTAGGCAACTACTTCGAAGATTTTCGAGAAGGAGATGTCATTGAGCACTCCCTGTCCAAGACTATCTTCGAGAGCGACAACAATTTCTTTTCGTTGTTGACGATGAACCATCATCCCTTGCATACCAACATTGACTTTGCCGGGAAGTCACAACATGGTCAGCCAGTGGTGGTCGGAACATTAGTTTTCAGCATCACTGTCGGCATGACAGTGCCGGACATCAGTGGAAAGGCGATTGCCAACTTAAATTATTCATCCGTTGAGCATCTTGCACCCGTCTTTGTCAACGACACCATTTACGCGCGATCATTGATCTTGGAGACTCAGGAATCGCAATCGAAAAGCGACCGCGGAATGATTACTGTCGAGACTACAGCTTACAACCAGAATGGACAGGATGTTCTGCGCTTCAGACGTAAGGTGTTAATCAAGAAGAGAGACAAATGAGTAAATACCTGTTGCGTAGCCTCATGTTTGTTCCGGGGCACAATGAGAGACTTCTTGCCAGTGCCGCAAAGTCAAGCGCTGACGTTTTATTGCTTGATATAGAAGACTCTGTGCAGCCTAACGAAAACAAGCAGATCGCACTTGAGACCGTCAGCAAATGGGTCAAGGATGGTGCATTTGCCAAACATCTGGTCTTCCCGCGAATTAATGACCGTGAAAGTGGCAGATTGCTCAAAGACCTTTACGCGCTAACAATTCCCGGTGTGCATGGATTTATGTACCCTAAATCAATGACGGGCGAGGATGTTTATTTCATTGATAAACTCCTTGAGACAATCGAGTACGAGAAGGGTATCACACCCGGTACTTTCAAGCTGATTCCGCTGATAGAAACAGCCGCGGCGGTTCTAAATGCTCAGGAAATCATCCAATCCTCCAAGCGCGTAATCGCTATCGCTTTCGGTTGTGAAGATTTCATCGCCAATCTTGAGGGCATTCACGACCACGAGGGAATCGTCCTTTCCACACCGCGCTCCATGATTGCCATGGCGGCACGAGCAAACGGAGTTGTGCCAGTTGACACTGTGCACATTGATGTCCACGACATGGAAGACCTAGAGAGGAACCTGATTCTGGCGAAAACACTGGGCTTTGAAGGTATGCTGGTGTTGAATCCCAAAGAACTTGAACTTGTCCATCGCTATTACTCCCCTACTCCTGAAGAAATACATGAGGCAAAGGAAATGTTGCGACTCTCTGATGAGGCCGAGAAAGAGGGCAAGGGTGTGGCGATTATGAATGGCAAATTCATTGGGCCTCCGATGGTTGAATCAGCGAAGAAAATTATTCTTCGCGCTTCGATGATTGCGGAAAAGGGTTAAGGAATACAATAAATGAAGAAAAGAGTCATTATTCTTGGTGGCAGTGGAATCGGGATGATCACCGCCTCGATTTTGAATCAAAATACAGATACAGAAGTTATTGGTTTTTTGAACGATGTTGAACCTGTTGACAGTGAAATCGGTGTTTACAAGAAAATCAAGGTGCTGGGCAAATCAGACGACTTGCCCAGATATCTTGCTGAACCCGATATTTTCGTTTTTGTTGCCTATGTGGGTTTGCTTGCTGAAAAAAAAGCCTTTAGCAAGGTTATCTCGCTTGGGATCCCGAGAGATCGATACATCAGCATTATTGACAAAACTGCCATCATTCCCGATGGTTTTTGCTCAGTTGGCAACGGCGTTCTCTTAGCACCACTCTCACAACTGAGCACTGATACAACTGTCTCAGACAACTGTATGCTTCTGCCGAATTCATTCCTCGGGCACAACAGTTTCATGGATGTATATGCTCATTTAGCCACGAACTCCGTTGTTGGAGCGAATGTTCATGTCGGAAAAGCAGTACACATTGGGAGCAATGCCACCATTCGCGAAAAGATTCATCTCGGCGACTTCTGTTTTATCGGTGCTGGCGCAGTTGTACTGCATGATGTGCCAGATAATGCTATTGTCGTCGGTAATCCTGCGCGCGTGCTAAGAATAAAGGAATAGGCATCGTAATGATCTCATTATATAGAAACGATTTTTACGCTCTGCACTATTCAGATAAAAGCCCCCTGATATGCCCGATGAACTAAAGAAAAAAACTATCACAGGTCTCGTCTGGAGTTTTTTTGAGCTAATCGGTCAACAGGGATCCAATTTATCATTCAGATAATCCTTGCCCGTCTGCTATTGCCATCTGAATTTGGTTTGATCGCAATGCTGTCAATTTTCATGGCAGTTGCTCAGTCATTTCTTGATAGTGGTTTTGGCTCGGCTTTGATTCAGAAACAGGATGCCACATCTGTTGACGAAAGCTCTATATTTTACTTTCGAGGTTCTTGCAAAAGTATTTTGTGTCTAATAGCGAAATGCCTTGATAGGCATTCCATTTTCCAAAATGTCTGATTTTTCTTTCCGTTATGTGAAATACGCATTAGCAAAGGACAAAATAGTGCATTCTGCTAACTTCAAAACAGAGTCCACCTACGATGCGAAAGTCAATAACAGACTGTGATTGCTACGACGGCAATAAGTTGTATATCTGCACCGCGGCAACAACTATGACACCGAACATCAAATGAGCCA
>CAZAGU010000189.1:0-6898 GCA_964484805.1 uncultured bacterium | reverse complement strand
CCGACGTGTGGTCTTTTGGAGTGCTGCTTTATCAGATGTTGACCGGTGAAATTCTCTTCTGTGGTTCGACACGTGACGACGTTCATACGAGCATCAAGGGTCAATTGCTTGTTGAACTTGACAGGAAAGCTAAGAAGCTGCAACAATACGGGGAGCTTGAACCAATCGGTGGGGTATCGGATCAAACGAATGCGTTGATCGGGAAATGTTTGAAGTATGATTATATGGAACGTTTCCGTACTTTTGGTGAAGTTATAGATTTTCTTGAATTTAGCGCAGATCGTGTACCGACCGTCGGTCCCTTTCCTGGTATGACATTCGTACGCATTTCGGGTGGTAGTTTCCAGATGGGTTCTCCCTCAAATGAGCAGGATCGGGACGATGATGAGACACAGCACCGCGTAACTCTGAGTGGTTTTGAGATGCAGACGACTGCGGTAACTGTAGATCAATTTCGTCAATTTGTCAACACAACAGGGTTCAGAACAGAAGCTGAAAAAGGTGATGGTTCAGATGTTTATGATGATGATGGTAGTTGGGAGAGGAAAAGTGATGCGAACTGGAGGAAGCCATATTTTTCACAAAGTGATACAGATCCAGTTGTCTGTGTTAGTTGGAATGATTGTCAGGAGTTTATAAAGTGGTTGAACCAGGTTGATGCTGGTAAGAATTATCGTTTACTAACGGAAGCGGAATGGGAATATGGTTGTCGCGCGGGAACGACGACACCATTTCACACAGGTAAGACTTTAGATGCTTCAGACTCCAATTATGATGGTAACTATCCATATACAGGTGGTAAAGAAGGGGTTTATCGTGAGAAGACAATAGCAGTAGGCAGTTTTTCACCCAATTCCTTTGGGTTATACGACATGCATGGCAATGTTTGGGAGTGGTGCGAGGACTGGTATGATGATTATCCGGGTGGTTCAGTGACTGATCCTCGTGGTCCTTCGAGTGGCTCGTACCGGGTTTCCCGTGGTGGTGGCTGGAGCGACGTCGCCCAGTACTGCCGATCGGCGATTCGTGGCAACATCGGCCCGTCGTCCCGGGGCGGCATCCTTGGCTTCCGCCTTGTGAGGTCATTATAATCAGCCTTTTTACCATTTTACCCTTTGTGGATTTGGAGCTTTCTTGTACAAGTCGAGATCGTAGCGCCGTAGCGAAACATCGAGCCGAGCGCAGCGAAGCCGCCGTGCCGATGTGTAGCGGAGGCGCGATTTTAGCGAAAGATTAAAAAGGGGATTGTCAAGGGGATTTATCCCCTTGACTTAAGTTTCAAGGGCAAAGCCCTTGAGCGCGCAAAAAGCTGAAAAGTACTTAAGTGAAGAAGTGAGAAATTCAAAAGTCAGGGAAATTATTGTCTTTAAAGATTAAAGTATTTACCTTGAGATTTAATTCGTCACTCGATGAATTTGACGATAGTGACGTTGCGCGATTCCTATCGGATAAGGAATTGATCGAAACGCAGGATCATTTTTTTGTTTATCAGGGTGTGCCATACCTCACGTACGGCAGAAGTTCTGCGATTCATTCAATTGGCAATGTTTAAATTAAAAACTATATTAGAAATGCAACGAGATAGTGTTTAAAAAACGAGTGAATTTCAATTCACAAATCAATGTGTTTAAAAAACACAATAAACAACACACGAGGTGAAAGATGAAGAAACAAACAGTAACTCTATTATCACTGACTGCAGTTCTGTTACTTAGCATCGTCCTGCTATCGGGTTGTGGCAGTTCGAGACAAGCTGGATTTGAGGAAGCTCGGAACGTACCTGATTGGGTGCTGAACTCACCACAGTCAGAAGACGCTTTTTATGGTATCGGTATTGCGCAAAAAACAAATCCTGCATTAGGTCAGCAAGCGGCGGATTCCAGAGCTCGAGATGCAATTGTCAGAACTATCAAGCTCGAAATTGGCAACTTGTTACGTGATTCGATGGGAGAAGTCCTAACAACTTTAGGCACGGAAGGTCGCGAGTACACAGAGTCAGTAAGTGAGCAGGTTGGCTCAATGTCTTTACGTGGAGCTGTGATAGAAAAACGTGAAGTTCATGGCAAAACCTGGTATTCGCTGGCAAGGATCAATATTGCCAAGGTGCGTGAAAACATACTTGAAACCGCCAGAACTCAAGCGCGTCGTGATGAAGCAATGTATCAGAAATTCCTGGCTGAGCAATCATTTGATCGTTTAGGGCAAAAGGTTAATGATTTGAAGGGTTCAACAAGCACCGTGGACGAATGAAAGTAACATCCAACTTTGACAGGTATGGCAATTATGTTTGCCATGCCTGTCGAATATTATTCAATCTGGTAATTTTAGTTTTGGCTGTCTTTCATTTTGTGCCTGAAGTCAACGGTCAACATCTAGCGCCAAGATGGTATTCTGAATTACCTGTATCAGAGGATGCCTTTTATGCAATCGGCGAATGTGGAAAGTACAACAACAAAGAGACACAATCTTTCCTAGCGCATAAATTAGCTGCATTCAGACTGGCGGAAACAATTAGCACCCATATCAAGTTTGGAATTGCTGAAGAATTATCTGGTGGAATTATTCGGCGAGTCTCCTATGCTAGTGTCACTATTGACACATCTCTTATGGATGAGTTTCTAACGTCAATGAATGTGTTAGACAGTGTTCAGCTTGAGGATGGATTTCACATTCTTGTGTCCACAGCAAAGTCAGGGCAATTATCCAAATATTACAGAAAAATGTTAGCAGCCACAAACACAATTCCTGAATGGGTAAAATCCCCTCCAATAGATCCAGATTACATCTACGGAAGTGGTAGCAGTTGGAAAAGAGGGATATCAGGATTGGAGGAAGCTGAGCGTCTGGCTCGATTGGATATTGTTTCCCAGTTAAATATTAACGTGGATACTGGCGCTTGGAAGGTTTTGGATAATGCTGACAGTTTCGATGAAGTCATAAGCAAACAGGAATTCGAAGCTCAAATTTTCAATTCGCAAGTAATCCGGCGTGCGGTGGATGAAAATGCCGTCAGTTACGTACTCGTCAGAATGAGACGTTAATAGTGAAAGGCGGAATCATGATTGTGCAGGTCAGAAAGAAACCCGCCTATTGGCAATTCTATTTGTATCGGTCACTAACTGGTTAAAAATCAGAGCTAAAGAGGAATAGTAATGCCTTATTGTAAGAAATGTGGTTTCGAACTGGATGCCGACGCGGCGTTCTGCTCGAAATGTGGGACACCGAATGTGTTATCATCGGGTGCGGTATCACCGTCTGATTCAAGTTCAGTTCAGCATGGCACTAAAGTCAGCGGTGGCGGCAGGTACACTGGCGATCTTGAAGACATTCCCGCTGGAACAGTGCTCGACAATTGCTACGAGATCAAAAAGAAGCTCGGCGCCGGAGGCTATGCGGTAGTGTACAAAGCCTATGACAAAGACTTGGACGAGGTTCGCGCGCTTAAGGTATTCCCAAACCTTGCCGACAACGATCTGTATGAAATCGAGAAACTTCGAGCCGAATGCAAGTTAATCGATAAGATAAAAGCCACTTCTGTCGTACAGTTCTACGGCATAAGTATAAAGTCGAATCCCAAATACATCGTGCTCGAATACGTTCCAGGAGGAACACTGGAAGAGAAGTTAGCTAAAGCGCTCGGATTCAGGTTCAGTGAAAAGGAAGCTGTCGAAATTGCCACAAAGATTGCGTCGGCAATGCGCGATGTTCACAGTGAGGGTATCATCCACAAAGACCTCAAACCTTCCAACATCATGATAACCGACAAGGGCGATATTAAGGTGATGGATTTCGGTATCAGCATCGCCCTTCGCAGCACCAAGAGCCGCACTGAAGCGACCAGTCGCGCCGGGACATATCAATACATGTCCCCAGAACACATAAAGGGAACGGAAGTTGGTTACGAGGCAGATGTATGGTCTTTTGGCGTGATGCTCTATCAGATGCTTAGCGGGAGATTTTGTTTTGCTGGTGAAACATGGGATCAGGTTGACACCAGTATCAGGCGACATCTTGACGTTGACCGGGATCGTGATACGAACCAGTTAGTGCAGTATGGTCGAGTCGAACAGGTAGTTGACGTTTCCGACCGGATTAATGACCTGATTGATCATTGTTTGAAGTATGATTATCGGGAACGTTTACGGAATTTTGGAGAGGTTATAGATTTTCTTGAATCAAAAGTTGAGCGGGTCATAGTCGCAGAACGCCCTCATGAGGTTTTAACTCCTGCGCCGCGGATCATTACCCCGAAACCAGTTTTACCGCTCGCCGGTCCCTCGCCTGGTATGACTTTCGTTCGCATCCCCGCTGGATCGTTTGAGATGGGATCAGACAGTGGATTTTTCGGAATCGGAGGCGAAAGTGGACGTTACGTCAATGAAAAGCAGCATCGTGTAACTCTGAGTGGCTTTGAGATGCAGACGACAGAGGTAACACAGGGGATGTGGGTGGCAATAATGGGCAGTAATCCCTCAAGTTTCAAGGGAGATAATCTTCCGGTTGAAAATGTCTCGTGGAATGATTGTCAGGATTTCATAAAGAAGTTGAACCATCGTGATCGGGGTAAGAATTACCGTTTACCTACAGAAGCGGAGTGGGAATATGCTTGTCGTGCTGGGACGACGACACGCTTTAACCTTGGCGATAGTGATTCAGATTTGGGTCGAGCTGGTTGGTATAGTGGCAATTCAGGTAGTAAGACACATCCGGTGGGTCAGAAGCAGCCGAACGCCTGGGGCTTATATGACATGCATGGTAATGTCTATGAGTGGTGTTCTGACTGGTATGGTGATTATCCGAGTGGTTCAGTGACGGATCCTCGTGGACCTTCGACGGGCTCGCTCCGGGTTCGCCGTGGTGGTGGCTGGTACAACCTCGCCCAGTACTGCCGTTCGGCGGATCGTTACGTCTACGACCCGTCGTTCCGGGGCAACCGCCATGGCTTCCGCCTTGTGAGGTCATTATAATCAGCACTTTTACCATTTTACCCTTTGTGGATTATTTTTCCTCATTCCCACGCTCCTGCGTGGGAATGCATACTGTACGTTCCCGCGCTGGAGCATTGTAGTAAGCGTCGTAGCGGAACATCGAGCCGAGCGCAGCGAAGCCGCCGTGCCGATGTGTAGCGCAGGCGCGGTGTTGGCGATAGATAAAACAGGGGATTGTCAAGGGCTTCGCCCTTGACTGGGTTTCAAGGGCGAAGCCCTTGAGCGCGCAAAAAGTTAAAAAGTGTGAAAGTCTGGGCGGATTTGTGTACTTTTACACTTTTCTACTTTCCTACTTTCACACTAACGTGGAATTACGATCGTTAAAGCTCGAACCGGGTTAACCGTGGTGGTAGCTGGAACAACAACGCCCAGAACTGCCGATCGGCGAATCGTAACAACAACGACCCGTCGAACCGGAACAACAACCTTGGCTTCCGCCTTGTGAGCTCACGACATAGAATCTGGAAAAATTCAGATTCAGCCTGAAAAACCGTGTTTACGGATGCGGTTTCTGTGCATAGGTCCTGACCAGATCGTGATTCCAGTCCGCCGCAGAGCGGACGAACAAAAACATCCGGGCGCGGATGGTAATCTAACGGTGAAGTTCGTGCCTGGATTAATCTATACTTGGATGCTTGATTTCGAGGAGTATCGCAGGCAATGCTTCCTTGCATATCTTTGAGCAAGAGCACGTGAGAACAGTTAACGTTGAAGCACAAGATCGCAAAGAGAACAGTAACATGAAATGGGAAAACAAATGAAAAATTCAAACAAAGTATTTCCTGAGTGGGGATTTTTAATCGTTTTACTTCTGACATTCTTAACGCCGGCGACGATTATTTCGCAACAGACTTTTGAAGAGTATCAAAAGCAACAGGAACAAGGCTTGGCAATTGCTCTTGAAGATGACTCGTTAGCATTTTCCAGTTACAAAACAGATATTGAGAAGAAATGGCAGCAATTTCTGAGTTCTACACAAGAAGAATGGATTTCCTATAGTGAAGGCAAGGAAACTAAGCGGGTGGTGAACTTTGAAGAGGGATATATTGAGATTGAGACTCTTGTGGATAAAACAGAACCTGAACCACTAAAAAAAGCCCAGCAACAAATAGCGGATCAAGTGAAAGAGCTTGTCTTGGAAGATGATGGTTCAGGCAAAGCGATTTTATCCGAGCAGGTTTCTACATCTGATGGCAAGGAAGTAACAAATCGGAATGTCGCAAAATTTGCGCAGGAAGTGGCGGTTAAGGCTGAAGCAATAACTCCATACGCAGGTGGAGAAGACAAAATTGAACGAATGATCGTGACAGTTCGTATTCCGATGGTTCCCGATCACTTAAGGAAGCGTGCCGAAATATACCTTCCTGTAGTGAGAAGTTATTGTGATAAATATGATTTGGACATTGCCATGGTTATGGCTTTGATACATACGGAGTCCTATTTTAATCCCAAGGCAAAATCTAATGCTCCGGCTTTCGGTCTGATGCAACTCGTCCCAAAATCTGGAGGCAAAGAGGCTTATAAGTATGTTTTCGGAAAGGATCAAGCTCCCGGCATTTACTATCTTTACAATCCTGAGAACAATATTCAATTAGGCGCTGCTTACCTGCGTAAGATGCGAACAACAGAGTTTAAGAATGTTACGGATAGCCAAAATGCTCTCTATTGTATAATCTGTGCTTACAACACGGGCCCCCGCTACAAAAACCGGTGTCGTAAGGCATCGGTTTTCGTGTTTTTGGGGGAAAGAGGGAAACTAACCTTTATAATGCATCTGGCAAGGATATGAAAAGGAAGTAAACAAGATGATTTGTTTTACTGACGACTCAAGAACTGGCAGTGAAAAGCAGATAACATTTAGAGTATCGGATGAAAAAAGACATGACAAATAACATTCTATCTGAGTTTTG
>CAZAGU010000188.1:0-6918 GCA_964484805.1 uncultured bacterium | reverse complement strand
TGGGAACGAGTAGCCCACAGCGGAAGAATTCCGCTGTCATGCCAGCGAAGGCAGGAATCCAGTTTTGATATTTCAGAGTTATTCTTCCTTATTTAATACCAGCGAAGGCCGTTTGCTCTGTCCGGCTCGCCTCACATATTTCTCTCCTTCCAATCTGCCTAATGTGATAATAGTCACACTGTTCGCCTTTTATGCTGATATATTTACTTAGATAAGGGTGGTATTTCTTTTCAAGCAAGATGCTTGTTGCATTTTCAAACGTGTGTTTCTATATTAAAAATACCATTGAAACAATCCACTCCTTCAAATATTTCTGAAATATTCCAGTTACTGCTGAATTTTACAATTTGAAGCTAGGGAATATTCGTATTTCAGGAAAGCTTTGCTACTACTGCTGTTTCAAAATACTAAACAACCTCAAAAAGCTTGAAATACCTACAAATGAGTATCGAGAAATCTTGCATTTACATTTGCATAAGGATCACTCGTGCTAAGGTGTTTTAAAAGGAATCAGATTTTTCAAGTTAATTTACTTTGGTGCCATGTACATTTGTTAAAAAACATTTTTAATACATTTTTTCGGAGACTTGCCATGTCAAATCGTGTCAGACCCATCTGGCTGATATTAGTAGTTCTATTGGCTTTCCAATTGCCAGCATTAGCTACGGTCATCAACGTTCCAGGTGATTTCGAGCAGATTGATACAGCCATCCGCAATTCAGACGACGGCGACACAATCCGTGTTGCTCGAGGTGAATATGACGGAAACATCAACTACCGAGGAAGAGACATCGTACTCGCCAGCGATTTCCTTTTCACCGGTGACGAGGCAGATATCAATGCCACTATCCTGAACGGTCACAACAACAGTGCTGTGGTGTTTATTAACCAACGCGAATCTAATGTGGCGCAGCTCGTCGGCTTTACAGTTAGCGGTGGTCGTGCAGGATATGGTGGTGCTTTGTTCATTCAGCGCGCTGATCCTCAGATTAGATACTGTAAATTTACTGGCAACGAAGCTAACAACAACGGTGGTGCGGTTAAAGTCTATCGCGCTAACCCGACCTTCGACAACTGTGAATTCACACAGAATACCGCCGGTAATTATGGTGGTGCATTATTCGTTGATCGCGGCTTAACCATCGTCCGAAACTGTCTCTTTGAAGAGAATCACGCTGATGGCGACGGTGGCGCGATTAAAATTTACGAAGGCGAAGTCAGAGTCAGCTATTCTGATTTCATCGGTAACACTGCCACAAATGGCGGTGGCGCTGTGCGCGGTTGCGAACGAGAAACTCAATCCAGTTTCGACCACTGCACATTCATCCGCAACGAAGCTGGTAATAGTGGCGGTGGTGGTTTGCTGTTCATCGATCGCGGCAACCATGAGATCAACTTCTGCACAATCTTCGGCAACACTGCCAACGATGCCATGAAGTCCGCCATTTACGCCGTGGGGCAAGCTGAAGTCGAGCTAAAAAACAGCATCGTTTGGGGCAATGGCAACGGTCAGGGAAACTCCAACACAATCTTTGGCGATCTGGAAATTGAATACAGCGACATTGAATCAGACCAAGCTTACGACGAAGACGGGAACATCACAGACAACCCGAACTTTGCCGACTCAGATAACAACGACGTTCATCTGACCGAAGGTAGCTCCTGCATTGATACTGCCGATCCTGAAGCCGATTACGACCCGGACAACACCCGCGCTGACATGGGTGCATACTGGCAACAGCATCAGGGTGGTGGCGGCGGACATGAGATCCCGCAGGGCGGCACCATTCAGGAAGCCATTGACAACGCCGAAGACGGCGACACTGTCTATGTCGATCAGGGCACTTACGAAGAGAATATCAACCTCAATGGCAGGAATATTATCCTCTGTAGCCGTTGGGTTCAGACCAACGATGATGAAGACATCGCCAACACCATCATCACTGGCGCAGATGGCTCGCCTGTCATCACCTTCAACAACGGTGAAACAGCAGACTGCAAAGTGCTTGGTCTCACCATCCGCAACGCTCACGCTGGCAATCATCACGGCGGCGGCATGTACATCGAAGACGCCAGCCCCACGGTTGAACATTGCGTTTTCGAAGACATCGAACTTGAGAATGATTATTACGGCGGTGGTGTTTACGGCACAGGCTCGCACTCGAACTTCCGCTATTGTACCTTCAAAGGCAACCATGCTGGCAAAGGCGGCGGCGTTCATTCTGTTTCCAGCGAGATGAACTTCTACAACTGCAAAGCCTACGAAAATGATGCTATAGAAGGCGGTGGTTTTGTCTCCGATGAATCCACCATCAACCTTCGCTATTGTCAGGTTTACAACAACACCAGCCCTCGCGGCGCTGGTCTATGGTGCAATCAGTCTGACGTTCGTGTTACCAACTGTACGTTCGGCAGAAATCGTGCCTACGACGGTCAGGACGATGGCTTCGGTGGTGGCGTTTACATTAACAACGCCTGCGACATGTACCTGCTGAATAATATCTTCTACAGTAATTCCCCAGAGGAATTTTACTGCAACATCGACGGCGAAGGCAGCAACTTCATCGCCTCGTGGAACGACATTGAAGGCGGCATCAACGGCATCGGTAACCGCCGCGCCTGCAATATCGACCGCTGGCTCGTCAGCAACTTCGACGAAGACCCCTTGTTTGTCGATGGCGACAACTTCGACTTCCACATCACCGAAGACAGCCCATGTGTTGACGGCGGTGATCCTGCTTCCGATCCTGACCCCGACGGCACAAAAGTTGACGTTGGCGCGCTGTATTTCGAGCGCGACAACATCTATGTGCTGGAATTCTGGGGCGGCGGCTGGTGGCAGATTGCTATGTCGGTTCTGCCTTTCGACAACCGCAAGGTCGAAGTCTTCTGGGATGACCTGACGCGCTCTTACGATGTCTATGACTTCGAGTATGATCGCGGTTTCCGGGCTGTTGAAACCGTCGAACCCGGCCCCGGCTATTGGTTCGGCACTGAAGATACTACCATTTATCTTGATGTGATCGGCGCGGAACTGGACGACACAGTCCGCACTGACCTGCAAGTCCCCTGGAATCTGGTCGGCACACCCTTCCTCGAAGAAATCGAGCTTGATAATTGCCTCTTCCGTCGGGATGGACGGACTATTTACGGCTTTGAAGCTATCGAAGAGGGTTGGATCAGCCCCATCATGTACAACTGGCGCCACGAGTGGTTCGAATACCGCACCTTTGACACATTCTACCCTTGGTGGGGATATTGGTTGCTGGCGATGGTTGACGACATCCAGCTCATCATCCCGCCACCGAGCGATGACCAAGCCCCCGCGCCTCCAAGACGAGACGCTATCGACGACGCTGGTTTGGCCGATGCCTGGTATCTGAATGTTGATTTCGCGGTTGGCGAAACAGCTCAAACGCGCCTTCGCCTCGGTGCGAACATGGAAGCCAACGACGGTTTCGATAACTTCTTCGACTATCCAGAACCCGTTGCTCCGCCGGATGGCTGGGAAGTGCGAGCCTACTTCCTTCATCAGGGCTGGCATCCTGAAGTTGGTGATTATTATCATCGCGACATTCGAGCTCCGTTTGAATTTGAGCAGGTGAAGGAATGGAGTGCCACGATTGAAGCTGAAGCGGGCGAAGAAGTTACGGTTTATTGGGAAACTCTGCCGTTCACGATTCCCGATGATTTCACCTTTATTTTAGTGGATGAAACGACCAACGAACAGATTGATATGCTGGCGCAGGATAATTACAGCTTTGTCTCAGATGGATCACGCAATTTCGTCTTCCGGACGCAATCGCTGTCTCACGCTGACGGTTCCTTACGTGAAGCGATCCCGGAATCCTTCGAGATTTCGTCGGTCTATCCTAATCCGTTTAACTCGACCACCAAGCTGAATTTCACCATGCCGAACGCTGGTGTTGTGAAGGCTTCGGTTTTCGATATTACGGGCAGGAATGTGGCGATGTTGATGAACGACTATCGTTCTGCCGGCTCGCATTCTGTCGAATGGGAAGCGGACAATGTCTCGGCTGGCGTGTATTTCGTCAATCTTGAGCTTGATGGCGCGAGAACCTGCCGCAAGATTGTTTTGATGAAGTAGAGCTTGGTTATACAAGTAAGAAAAGAACAACGGCGAAGCATGATGCTTCGCCGTTGTTTGTTTTTTGGGGCTAAGGATTGAATGTTTTGTCATCAATTAGCAAGCCAGATGTAAAACAGGCTTAGGTGCTTAGTTCTCTTCAAGCAAGCGGTTAATCAATTCGTCATCCGCCAGATAGGGCAGAGTAATATGGTCACCGCCCAGATGCTCGCGGTTGAAATCAACGCAGGTGTCAATTGAGTTCGCATTGCGAGCCCAGGCGCGTCGGGCTACTCCGCCCATCACATCCCAGGGCATTGACTCCTTGATGATGGTATCCACTCGCTCACTGCCATCGAGCACTAGGCCGAACCCGCCGTTGATCGCTTTGCCGATGCCCACGCCGCCGCCATTGTGGAGCGTGACCATGCTCATCCCACGCGCGGCATTTCCAGCGAAACAATGCGTTGCCATGTCCGCCATGATGTTCGAGCCGTCTTTAATGTTGGCGGTTTCGCGGAAGGGCGAATCCGTGCCACCCGGATCATGATGATCGCGGCCTAGCATAATCGGGTTGACTTCGCCATCGCGCACCATCTCGTTGAAACGCAAGGCAATCTTCGTTCTGCCCCGGGCATCCTGATAGAGAATCCGTGCTTGAGTGCCGACGACCAGCTTGTTTTTCATCGCGTTTTTAACCCACAAATAATTATCGCGATCCTGATAACGAAGTTCAGGGCGAATGTTTTTAATCACTTCAGCTGCGGCATCGTCTGTCTTCTGCAAGTCCGCTTCCTTACTACTAAGGCAAACCCAGCGGAATGGCCCATAGCCATAGTCGAACAATTCCGGCCCCAAAATGTCTTCAACATAGCTCGGCCAAATAAAACCATCGCGCTCGTTGTCGCCATTCTTCGCGATTCGTTGCACGCCAGCGTCGAAGATGGCTTTCATAAACGAGTTGCCATAGTCGAAGAAATATGTTCCATTCGCGACCAGCTTTTCGATCAGCTCGAAATGACGGCGCAGAGAGCGATCAACCGCCGCCCGGAAGCCCTTTTTGTCCTCGCGCAACATTCTTGTCCGCTCGTCAAACGACAATCCTTGCGGGCAATAGCCGCCGTCATACGCCGCGTGACAACTGGTCTGATCGGAAAGCAGGTCAATCTGCTCGCCATGCTTAGCGGCGTATTCCAGCAGATCAACGATATTTCCAGAATAGGCAATCGCCGCGCCTTCGCCCTTGTGCTGTAAATCCCGTGCGATAGCGAAAGCTTCGGAAGCGGAATCGGTGAGGTGGCTGACCCAGCCCTGTTTGTAGCGGGTCTCGATGCGGCTGTCATCGACTTCAGCGATAATGCCCACGCATTTGGCGATCATCACGGCTTTGCCTTGTGCGCCGCTCATTCCGCCCAACCCTGAGCTGATGAACAATTTTCCGTGCATGTCGCCATCAGCAGGCACACCAAGCTTGAGCCGTCCTGCAATCACGATGGTGTTGTAGGTGCCGTGGACTATGCCCTGTGGCCCGATATACATCCAGCCGCCGGCGGTCATCTGCCCGTAGTTTGCCACACCAATCGCCATCGCGCGCACCCACTCCTCCTGATTGTCGTACATCCCTATCATCAGCGCGTTCGAGTTTATCACACGGGGAGCAGATGGATGCGACTTGAATAATCCCAGTGGATGCCCAGATTGAACGACCAGTGTCAGGTCTTGCGTCAAATTCTGGAGATATTTCTGGATCAGCCGGTACTGCATCCAATTCTGGCAGACTTGGCCAGTTTCGCCATAAGTGACCAGTTCATAGGGATAGAGAGCGGTTTCAAAGTCGAGATTGTTGTCGATCATCACCTGAAACGCCTTGCCTTCGAGGCATTTGCTGGTGTACTCGTTGATGGGTTTGCCGAAGATTCGTCCTTGCGGGCGGAAGCGGTAGCCGTAAATCCTGCCGCGTGTCTTCAGCTCATCGAGGAATTCAGCCGCCATCATTTCGTGATGTTGTGATGGGATATAGCGGAGCGCATTTCGCAGCGCGAGTTCGGTGTCAGATTTCGACAGGTTGAAGCCGCGCGAGGGCGCGCGTCGGATACCTTCCTGAAAATCCTGGTTCTTGGGGAGTTCATCGTCGAGCTTAATCGTCATTGCCGCGGCGATGTTATCGTTGGAGATCATGGTTTGCCTCTATATTAAGTATTTTCTTATCTGAAAAATGGTTGTTTTATAATTCTATTTAAAAAAGAGCTGAAAGTCAAATGAAGTTATCAAGTTTCATGGGTTGCGATCTGTTTGATTTGGGAATAAGGAAGAAATCCCTAAAAATGCTCTCCTGGATGCGAGGGTCAGGTCGGGCATGAGGAGGGGAGGAATCCAGTTAAAAGTCTAAAATCTCAACCACCAAGCACACAAAGAACAACAAGGGGATGAATGCGATGGATACCTGCCTTCGCAGGTATGACACACTCTCTCCACCTGTCGTTGCGAGAAGGGCTTTAGCCCGACGAAGCAATCCCATAAAAGTTCGACAATCACCATCACTTATGCCGAGTGCGCCAAACGTACCAACACCCCGTCATACCGGCGAAAGCCGGTACCCAATTTTGATTTTCAGGTTGTTTTTCCTTATTGTCATGCCTTATTTTTTCTCCTCGTTCCCGACTTGATCGGGAACACAGATTGAGAGTCTAAAACATTTACCACCATGGGCATTAAGACCACAAAGGCTTGTTTGGTGAAATGCGTGTGCATTGGGTGCCCTGTCCGGCTTGTCCGGACAGGTTTATCCTAATTGCATTTTCCCTAATCTGTTAAATCTGTTGTGAATAAAG